>URHP01000005.1 GCA_900547645.1 uncultured Eubacteriales bacterium | reverse complement strand
AGAGACAGGGATAGATGGCCTCTTCACAGGTCGTAATGACGTTGACGCCGCGAAGGACGCACTTTTCCACCGCTTCATAGATGTCGCCGACAAAGCTGAACAGCGTGACGATGGCAACGTCCGCGTCGCATTCGTCGAGCACCTTGTCCGCGTCCTTGGAAATCTTGATCCCCGTCTTGACGCCGAGCTCCGCATAGTCCCCCACGTCCATGCCGAGGATCTCCGGATTGACGTCGATCGCGCCGACGATCTCCGCGCCCTTTTGGTGCAGGTAACGCAAAATGTACTTGCTCATTTTGCCGCAGCCGTACTGAATCACTCTGATCCGCTTCATAATACACCCCTTATGCTGTATATTTGTATCGGTATTGCCCCGACACACCCAAATTATACCAACAAACCCCCATTCCGTCAATGGTGGTTTGGAAAAAAGTTTGCAAAAGTTGAAAGAAAATTTCACACACAATAGAACAGGATCAAGGCGAGCGCCGCGCCGACCAGAACGGCCGTGATATAAATGATGATATCCTCTTTCTTCAGACGGAAAGAGCGACGGTAGGCAAAATAAAGCGCCGCGCCGACAACGGCGACCAATACGCCCATGACGACCTCTCCGCCAAACGCAACTCCCACAGCGCCCAGCAAAAGCACAATGTAAGCGGGGATCAGCACACGGTAACCCATCCAAGAGGAAGAGATCTGCCCCGCGTTTTCCGCCTTATCGCGATCGGCGCACAGGAACAGCCCGGCGTACGCCCCAACGCCCCCGACGACCGCAAACGGAAGGATGAACCACAGCGAGAACAGCGCGAACTCTCCGGGCGCCCTGCCGCAGATAAGCGCGTCAAAGATCTGCGAAAGATAGCCGACGGGACTGTACGGAAAGAAGAACGCCGCGACCTCTGCCCCGCTGTAATAATTGAGATATTCGGGAATCTCCGGATCCCAGCCGAGCGTAAAACGCAGCCCGGAAAAGCACACCAATACGGCAAGCGGCAGAAGGCACGCCCAGAGGATGAGAAACACGATCCCATCCCCCGCCGTATTTCCGCGGGTAAAGACAAAGGCATTCATGCCGAACAGCAGGACGCCGAGCGGCAGCGACGCCGCCCACAGCGACAGGTAATGCACGAACGCAAAACGGCCTTCCTGCATGGCAACGCACCCGACGCCCAGCCAATAGGCAAGCGTATACGGCAGGAAAACAAGGATCAGACCACCCAAAACCCTGACCAGCGCGAGTTTTTTGCGCCCGACGGGCAATGAGTACCACAAATCTGCGCTGCGCTGTTTCATGCGGTAGGAAAACTGCATGACGGGCACGACGGCACAGAGCACGCACAGGATCGCGGAAAACACTCCGACGCAGGAATCCGCGAGTTCCCTTGTCCCGAAGCCGTAGCTGAGCTGCGCCGTAAATGCGCTGACGACGGCGACCGCCGCGGCGATCATGCAGAAGACGGCAAGCGGCAGAAGATTGCGCTTCACTTCATAGACGAGCGTTCTTTTCATTTCAGATACCCCCTGCTGCGCACTTCGCAAAGGAACAGTTCTTCGAAATCTACTTTGATCTCTTCAACAAAGAGCGGCGAAAGCGATTGCAGCTGACGGACGATCTCCTCCGGTTCGCCGCGTACGATAAACTTTGCCACCCTGCCGGACGCTTCGAAGGAAATACAGTCGAAGGGAAAATCTTCGCGCCGTGCCTCCCGCGGGAGCGCGACCTGAAATTTATGGATCTTTTCGAGTGCCTCTCCGATGTCCCCCGCGTCGGCGACCGTTCCGCCGTCAAGCAGGGCAAATCCGGAGCAAATATCCTCCAGCTCCCGCAGGGAATGGCTGGAAATGATCGCCGTACAGCCCGACGTATCGCCGAGTTCGATGAGCCCGCGCTTGAGTTCCAGCCTTGCTAGCGGATCGAGCCCGTCGAATGCCTCGTCAAGCAGCAGATAGCGCGGGCGGCAGGCAAGGGCAAGCGTCACAAACGCCTGCCGCTTCATTCCCTTGGAAAAATTCCGCACGGGCGTGCGCATCTGCACCTGAAAAATGTCGCGGAAGCGGTCAAATGTCTTGCGGTCAAAGGAATAGAACGCCGCATACATTTCGGCGAGCTTTTCCACCGTGGTACCCGTGGCATAGAACGGATCGTCCGACAAAAAGAACATGCCGCGCTTGACCGCTTCGTTTCCGCGGACGTTTACGCCGTCGATCAGCACTTCCCCGGCATCCGGGCGCAGTACGTCCGCGATCAGCCGCAAAAGCGTGGATTTGCCCGCGCCGTTGATGCCGATGAGCCCGAACAGGCTTCCGTCGGGAATGGTCAGGTCGATCCTGTCCAACACCCGCTTGTTTGCGTACGATTTGCTCAGCCCGCGCAGTTCGATCATTCCTTCTCTCCTTCGCCGCCGTAGACTTCCTCGACAACGGCAAGCAATTCTTCCTTCTTCAGTCCCGCATGCTTCAGGGAACGGATATGACGGCGCGCCTCTGAAACGGCGGCGCTTTCCGTATGCGGCGCGCAGACGAACACGCCTTTCTTGGGCAGCGTGACGACCAATCCGCGCTGTTCCAGAAGCGCGTAAGCGCGTTCCACCGTATTGGGATTGACGCCGAGCTGCATGGCGAGTGCGCGCACGCTGGGAAGTTTTTCCCCCTCCCGCAGCGCGCCGAGACGGATAAACCGCTCGTATTCCTGCGCGATCTCCTCGAAAATATTCCGTTTCCCGCTCAGACGTACTTCCATCTTCCTTTCCTGTCAGTTCGCAATCTGTATGAACTGTCTGTATTATCTGTATTAAATATAGCACCTGTTCCGCGTACTGTCAACCCCTTGGGCAAAAATTTTTTTATAAAATTTTGACACCGGTCCGATCCTGTGATATAATCGCGGAAAGGAGTTACGGCATGAAATATCTTTCGCATTGGCAGTCGCCGCTCGGCGGCATGACGCTTGCAAGCGACGGCGAAGCCCTGACGGGGCTTTGGTTTGACGGACAGAAATATTTCCCCGCGCAGCTCACGGGCGAAGAAAAAGACCTTGCCCTGTTCCGGCAGGTCCGCGCATGGCTGGAAAGCTACTTCCGCAAAGAAAATCCGCCCGTTGACTTTCCCCTGAACGCGGAAGGCTCGCCCTTTTCGCACAGCGTATGGGAGATCCTGCGGCAGATCCCCTACGGTTCGACCATGACATACGGACAGATCGCGCGGATCCTGCAGGCGCAGAGCGGAAAACCTGTCTCGGCACAGGCTGTCGGCGGCGCCGTGGGGCACAATCCGATCTCCGTCGTGATTCCCTGTCACCGCGTGATCGGTGCGGACGGCGGCCTTACGGGCTACGCAGGAGGCATCGAAAAGAAATGCGCCCTCCTGAATCTGGAGGGCGTAACCGTCAGATAAATCCTCACGGAACAAAATAAATTTTGCCAAACATTTTGCTTCGCAACAAAAAAAGCCGACGCATGTCGGCTTTTTTTGTTATTTCTTTTGTTCGGGCGGGATCTTCGCCGTTTCGGGCGATTCGGCAGACGTCTGTGCAGGCGCAGCCGATTCGGCAACCGCCGTGCCGTTCGCTGCCGCGGCTTCCTTTTCCGCTTTGCGCTTTTCGGCAGCTTCTTCCAGCGCTTCCTTTGCCTGCTGGCGCATACGGCTCACCTTCATGACCGCTTTGATGATGAGGAACAGCACGAGCGCCGTCAGCAGAAAATTGATGACCGCATTGATACAGGTCCCCCAATCGATATATATGGATTGCGTCAGATCGACGACGCCGTCCACTTCTACCTTTCTGAGAAATGTAAAGACACCCGTAAGGGAATCCGACCCGAAGATCGCCGCCAGGATCCAGTTGATGATCGGCTTTAAAATATTGTTGCAGAGCGCGTTGACGATCGCCGTAAACGCGCCGCCCACAATGATGCCGACCGCCATATCGAGCACGTTGCCCCGCGCAATAAATTCTTTGAATTCCTTCCAGAAGCCCTTCTTTTCCTTGGCTTGCTTCTGTTCTTCTGCCATAAACCTACCTCCGATACAATTTTATCCAACGTTTGAGCCTGCGCATGGGGCGTCCTCCGGGAAGCCGCTCCATACGGAATTTCCAATTCCCCTCATTGGTGCCGGGATAGTTCATGCGGGCTTCGTTGTCCAGCCCGAGAATATCCTGCACGGGAAGGACGGCGAGCCGCGCGGCGGAAGCAAGCGCAAGGCGGCAGAATGCCTCCGAAAAGCCCTCGCCCTTGTCGCCGAGCCTGATATAGACGCCCTCTTCGTCCAACGCTTTGGCAACGCGCGAGCGGAAGAGAAGGAACTCCTCCGTGGAGAGGGTGCTGACATATCCCGCCACCGTATCGTTATCGTGCGTGCCCGTATAACAGACGCACTCTTTTCCGATATTTTTGGGAAGAAACTCGTTGTCCTCGTTTCCGTCAAACGCAAACAGCAAGACCTTCATGCCGGGGAAGCCGAGTTTTTCGCGAAGCGCCTTCACGCCCTCGTCCATGATGCCGAGGTCTTCGGCAATGATGCGCCCTCTGCCTTCCACCTTGGCGAACAGCTTTTCCCCCGGTCCCTGCTTCCATTCGCCCCTGACGGCCGTCTCGGCAAACGCGGGGATCTCATAATAGCGGTCGATCCCGCGGAAATGGTCGATCCGGACGACGTCGTACGTCGCAAGGGCGGCGTTCAGGCGGTTCGTCCACCACGCAAACCCCTCTTTTTCATGCGCGGACCAATCGTAAATGGGATTGCCCCACAGCTGCCCCGTCTCCGAAAAATAGTCGGGCGGAACGCCTGCGACTTTTGTGGGGCGCAGATCGTCGTCCAGCTTGAACAATTCGGGATGCGCCCATACGTCCGCGCTGTCCGCAGCGACGTAGAGCGGAATATCTCCGATCAATCTGATCCCGAGCGAATTGCAGTACGCTTTGAGCGCCTTCCACTGGCGCGCAAATTCATACTGCAGGAAATTCCAGAAGAGATACTCTTCATGAAAATCGGTGCGCAGTTTTTCGAGAGCGTCGGGATCGCGGAACTTGAGCGGCTCCTCCCACTGAAGGAAATTTTCGCCGTAAACGCGCTTCGCCGTCATGAACAGCGCATAGTCTTCCGACGCGCCGCTCCTGACATAGGCGCGGAAGTCTGCGCCGTCGAAATTGAAGCGGGCAAACGCCCTGCGCAGCGTGACGAACCGTTCGTTATAGAGCGATCCGTAGGCGACCGCGCCCGGCTCGTGCCGCGCCTCGGCAAGTTCTTCCTTGGTCAGAAGCCCTTCCTTGGCAAGCAGTTCCAGGTCAATAAAGTACGGGTTTCCCGAAGTACACGCCACCGAACTGTAGGGCGAATCGCCGTACCCCGTCTGCACGAGGGGCAGCACCTGCCAATACGTTACGCCGCACCGACGGAGCGTTTTTGCAAACCGATACGCTTCTTTTCCGAGCGATCCGATGCCGTACTTCCCGGGAAGGGAAGAAATGTGACACAGGACGCCCGCATCTCTGCATTTTTCCATATCCCGCATCTTATCCTTATTTTTTGCCGAGCAGAGCGCGGATGCGCGCGCACGCCCGACGCGTATTTTCCTCCGAACCGAACGCCGTCAGACGGAAGAATCCTTCGCCGTTTTTGCCGAAACCGCTCCCCGGCGTGCCGACGACCTGCGCGTTTTCCAGCAGATAGTCGAAAAACTCCCAGCTCGTCATGCCGTCCGGACATTTCAGCCAGATATAGGGCGAATTTTTGCCGCCCGTATACCAGATGCCGAGTTCATCGAGACACTCGGAGATGATCTTCGCATTGTTGCGGTAATAGTCGATATTCTCCCGGATCTCGCGCTCGCCTTCCTCCGTGAAGACCGCCGCGGCGCCCATCTGCGTGATATAGGAGACGCCGTTGAACTTGGTGGACTGCCTGCGCGCCCAGAGCTTTCCGAGCGGAACGCCCCCGCGCACGAGCGTCTGCGGCACGACGGTGTAGCCGCAGCGTACCCCCGTGAATCCCGCCGTCTTGGAATAGGAACAGAGCTCGATGGCGCACTCTTTCGCGCCCTCCACCTGATAGATGCTGCGCGCATACTTCTCGTCCGAGACGAAGTATTCATACGCCGCGTCATAGAGGATGACCGCGCCGCGCCTGTTTGCGTAATCCACCCATGCTTTGAGCTGTTCGCGCGTATAAGCCGCACCCGTCGGATTATTCGGCGAGCAGAGATAGATAATATCCGCCTCCACGCGCTCGTCCGGCATGGGAAGAAAGCCGTTCTCTTCGGTCGCGTCCGCAAAGATCACCTTTCTCCCCGCCATCACGTTGGTGTCGAGATAGACGGGATAGACGGGATCGGGCACAAGCACCGTGTTGTCTGTGGAAAAGATGTCAAGAATGTTGCCGCAGTCCGACTTTGCGCCGTCGGAAACGAACACCTCCCCCTTTTCCAGCGTCACGCCCTTGCGCAAATAGCTTGCGAGAATGGTGTCGAGCAGCTCGTCGTATGCATAGCAGTACTGATCGGGACCGTAGCCCTTAAAGGTCTCGGCGCGGGACATATCGTCCACCGCTTTGTGCATCGCCGCAATGACGGCGGGTGCGAGCGGTCGCGTGACGTCGCCGATGGAAAGGCGGATGATCTCCTGACCGGGGTGCGCCTTTTTGTATTCAGCCGTCTTCCTGCCCACCGTGGCGAAGAGATAGCTGTCCTTGAGTTTTAAGAAATTTTCGTTGATCTTCATTTATTTCGCCTTCTTTTTTTCCGAATACAGCACCGCATGGCGGATAAATTCGCGGAACAGCGGGTGCGCGTTGTTGGGACGCGACTTGAATTCGGGATGGAACTGCACGCCGACAAAGAAATCGTTGGCGGGAATTTCCACCGCCTCGCACAGTCTGCCGTCCGGAGAAGTCCCCGCGATCTGCATGCCGCCCTCTTCAAACTGCGCGCGGTAATCGTTGTTGAATTCGAAGCGATGGCGGTGACGCTCGTGGATGAGGTCGCACCCGTACGCTTCCTTCATTTTATTGCCCAGCACCAGGCAGGGATATGCGCCGAGACGCATCGTTCCGCCCATCTTCACGCCGTACTGATCGGGCATGAGATCGATGACGGAATGCTTGCCTTCGGGATAAAATTCGGAAGAATTGGCATCCGCTATGCCGAGGACATTGCGCGCATATTCGATGACGGCGACCTGCATGCCGAGACAGATGCCGAGATAGGGAATATTGTGCTCGCGGGCATAGCGGCACGCAGCCACTTTCCCCTCGATGCCGCGCACGCCGAAGCCGCCAGGAATAAGCACGCCGTCCACGTCCTTGAGGACCTTTTCGACGTTCTTTTCATTGAGCGCCTCGGTGTCCACCCACTCGATCTCCACTTTGGCGTCCGTCTCATAGCCGCCGTGCGCAAGCGCTTCGGCGACGGAAAGATAGGCATCGTGCAGCTGCACGTACTTTCCGCACAGCGCGATGCGCACCGTCTTTTTGCGGGCATGGATGCGGGCGAGCATCTCCTGCCACTCGGTGAGGTCGATGGTGCGCGGATCGAGATTGACGATCTTGCAGACGATGGTCGAAAGATCGCTCTTTTCCAGCATCATGGGCGCCTCGTACAAGACGGGCACCGTGAGATTTTCGATGCAGCACTCCGGACGCACGTTGCAGAACATGGCGATCTTTTCACGGATGCTTGCAGGCATGGGCGCGTCCACGCGCGCCACGATGATATCGGGGAAGATCCCCATGCCCTGCAGTTCCTTGACGGAGTGCTGGGTGGGTTTGCTCTTGAATTCGCAGGAGCCGGAAATATAGGGAACGAGCGTCACATGAATAAAGCAGCAGTTATCCCGCCCCACTTCGCGCGCGACCTGACGGATGGCTTCCAGGAAGGGCTGCGACTCGATGTCGCCCGTGGTCCCGCCGATCTCGGTGATGACAATGTCGGCGTTCGTGGACTTGCCCACCTGATAGATGAAGGACTTGATCTCGTTCGTGATGTGCGGAATGACCTGCACCGTCTGTCCGAGATATTCGCCCGCGCGCTCCTTGTTCAGGACGTTCCAATACACTTTGCCCGTGGTCAGATTGGAGAACTTATTGAGGTCCTCGTCGATAAAGCGTTCGTAGTGACCGAGGTCGAGGTCGGTCTCCGCGCCGTCTTCGGTGACGAACACTTCGCCGTGCTGATAGGGACTCATCGTGCCGGGATCGATATTGATATAGGGATCGAGCTTCTGCGAAGCCACTTTGTAACCGCGCATCTTCAAGAGCCGCCCCAAAGACGCCGCCGTGATGCCCTTTCCGAGTCCCGAGACAACGCCGCCCGTGACAAAGACGTATTTTGCCATACTCTCTTTCTTCCTCCTGTATAACGGCGCGCCCCGGCGTGCCGATCGATTTCAGATGTCTGCTTCGCCCTCAAAGGCAAATGCCGCAGGTCCCGTCATGAACACGGCGTCCGCAGTCACGCGGATGACAAGATCGCCGCCGCGCAGATGCACCGTGATCTCCTCTCCCTGACCGCAAAAACCGTTCAGAACGCCCGCGACTGCAGCCGCGCACGCGCCCGTCCCGCACGCCCAGGTCTCGCCGCTTCCGCGCTCCCAGACGCGCATCGTCAGTTCATTGCGTCCGTCCACGCGCACAAACTCGGTATTCACACGCGCAGGGAATGCCGCGTGATGCTCAAACTGCGGTCCGAGTTTTTCCAGATCGAGCGCATACGGATCGTCCACAAACGTCACGCAATGGGGATTGCCCATCGAAACGCAGGTCACGCGGTACTGCGTACCGTTCACGTCGAGGGGAACGTCCACCGCGCGTTCGCCCGCAAATGCCGCAGGGATCTGTGCGGGACGCAGCTCCGCCGCGCCCATGTCCACGCGTACGGACTGCACGATGCCGTCCTCTGCCGTAAGCACGAGCGTCTTGACGCCGCTCTCCGTTTCTACCGTGAGGACATCCTTGCGGATGCCCTTGACTTCGTATAAAAACTTGCCGATGCAGCGGATGGCGTTGCCGCACATTTTTCCCTCGCTGCCGTCCGCATTGAACATGCGCATCCTGCCGTCCGCCTTTTCGCTGCGGCAGATATACACAACGCCGTCCCCGCCCACGGAAAAGTGGCGGTCGGACAGCGTTACGGCAACGGCGGAAGGATCGGACGGAAACCAATCGAAACAGTCGAAATAGATATAGTCGTTTCCGATGCCGTGCATCTTCCAGAAATGGCGCTTCATGCTTCAGCGGAGAATGATCTGATCGCGCTCGGCCCCGACCGAAATATAGGCGATCCTGCACTCGCAAAGCCGTTCGATGAGCTCCACGTAGTCGCGCGCTTCCTTGGGCAGATCTTCATACCTGCGGCAGGAAGTGATGTCGCAGTTCCAGCCCTTCACCTTTTCGAATACGGGCTTGCACCTGTCGAGCGCATCGGGGAAAGGGAACTCCGTGACGCGCTGTCCGTCCAGCTCATACGCCGTGCAGATCTCGATCTCTTCGTATCCCGAGAGAATGTCGAGTTTGGTGAGCGCGATCTCGTCCGCTCCCTGACAGCGGATGCCGTAGCGGGACGCCACGACGTCGAACGGGCCCACCCTTCTGGGCCGTCCCGTCGCCGCGCCGTACTCGCCGCCCGCTTCGCGCAGCTTTTCCGCCGCCGCGCCGAAATACTCGGCGGTGAAAGGTCCCTCGCCCACGCAGGACGAGTACGCCTTCATGATGCCGACCGACTTATCCAGCTTGAGATTGGGCACGCCCGCGCCGATGGGCGCGTAAGCCGCGATCGTCGACGAGGAAGACGTATAGGGATAGATCCCGAAATCGATGTCGCGGAGCGCTCCGAGCTGCGCCTCGAACATGATATTCTTGCCCGCCTTGTTCGCTTCGTGCAGATAAAAACCGACGTCGCAGATGTACTCTTTGAGCGGTTCGCCGTACTTTTTGAAATATTCGATGACCTCTTCCGCCGTGATGGGCGCATGACCATAGCCCTTTTCCACGGTGAGGTTTTTCCATTCGACAATGTCCTTGACGCGTGCATACAGGCGTTCGGGGTGCAGAAGTTCCCCCATGCGGAACGCCTTTTTCATGTATTTGTCCGCATATACGGGTGCAATGCCGCGGCGGGTGGAGCCGAACTTCTTATCTGCGAGCCGTTCCTCTTCCAGACAATCCATCAGAACGTGATAGGGCATGGTGATGACCGCCCTGTCGCTGATCTTCAGATTTTCCGGCGTAATGGAAACGCCCTGTGCGCGGAGCTTGTTCGCTTCCTCGGTCAGGTGCCTGATGTCCACCACCATCCCGTTGCCGAGCACGTTGACCACGCCCTCGCGCAAGATACCGGAAGGGAGCAGATTGAGGATGAATTTTCCCCGCTCGTTGATGACGGTATGCCCCGCGTTGTTTCCGCCCTGATAGCGGCAGACGATATCGTAATTCTCGGACAGAAGATCGACCATTCTGCCCTTGCCTTCGTCGCCCCAATTGATCCCGCAGATCGAAGTAAGCATGATTTCCTCCTTCACGCGGCGCAAAAAAGGCAGAAAAGCGCCGCAAAACAATCGTTGATATTATACTATAATATCGCCGTGCTTGTCAAGCGGTAAGCCCAAAAAAGCAAACGCGGAATTGCCTGCGCGCCGCCCTCACTTTCCGCGCTTCGCGCGTTTCCTTCTTTCGGTTTTTGACAGAAATTTACAGCATTTTTCCTGCAAAGGGTTGACAATCCGCTTCCCGCGGCGTAAAATATAGAATCAGCAAGAATTTCAGAGGTACCGGTATGTATTGCAGAGACTGCGGCGCGAAACTTTCCCTTCGCTTTCTGGAAAACGAAGGGCTCATCCCCTATTGCGAACAATGCGGCGCGTTCAAATTCCCCTACTTTCCCGTCGCCGTCTCGATGACGGTCGTCAACCGCGCGGAAAACAAGATCCTGCTGGCGCGGCACACGGGCGAAAGCGATTACAAACTGTTTGCAGGGTACATCAAAAAGGGCGAGAGCGCGGAAAAAGCGATCCCGCGCGAACTTCGCGAGGAAACGAAACTTTCCGCGATCAAATGGCGCTACCATGCTTCGCGCTATCACGACGCGAAAGACGTTCTGATGCTCAACTTTATCGTGACGGCGGACGAGGGCGAGCCCGTGCTCAACGACGAGATCGAAGAAGCGCACTGGTTCACGCCGGAAGAGGCGAAGGAACGCGTCATCAAGGGTTCGACAGCAGAATATTTTCTGCTCGGCGCGCTGAACGAACTCGGAAGGAAAAAGTAACTGCGCATCCTTCCGCAAAATAAGAACACGGAACAGAGCCGCGCTTTTGCGCGGTTCCTTGTTTTTATGGCTGCGGGCTTGCCTGAACGGCAAGCCCGCAGTCGTCTATTCCCGGATCTGTCCGTTCCCGCGGATGACGAATTTGTACGACGTGAGTTCGCGGAGCCCCATGGGACCGCGTGCATGGAGCTTTTGCGTCGAGATCCCCATTTCCGCGCCGAACCCGAATTCAAAGCCGTCCGTAAAGCGCGTGGACGCATTGACATAGACGCAGGCGGAATCGATCTCGCGCAGAAACCGCTCCGCCGCCCGTTTATCCTGCGTGACGATCGCTTCGCTGTGGCGGGTGGAATGCGCATTGATCCAGGCGATCGCCTCCTCCACGCCCGAAACCACTTTGACGGAGATCTTCATGGCAAGATATTCTTTGAAATAGTCCTCATCGGTCGCCGCTCCGACGGCGGGCATATAGGCGCGCGCCCGTTCGTCCCCCACGATCTCCACGCCGCGCTCAAGCAGAGGAAGAAGCAGGACGTCGAGGTGTTCGCGGGCGAACGCATCGTCCACGACAAGGCTTTCGCAGGCGTTGCACACGCTGATGCGCTGCGTCTTGGCGTTGCAAAGGATCCCGGACGCCATGGCAAGATCCGCCGTCCGCTCCACATAGACGTGGCAGTTCCCCGTTCCCGTCTCAATGACGGGCACCGTTGCGTTTTCCAGCGCCGCCTGAATGAGCGCCGCACTCCCGCGCGGAATGAGAACGTCGAGATATTCCTTCTGCCGCATGAACGCGCGGGCGCCTTCATGCGAAGCGTCGGCAATGAGCTGGATGAACTCCGGATCGGATCCGCCCGCAGCGATCGCCGATTTCATGACGCGCACGATCGCCTGATTGGACGCCAGAGCGTCCTTGCTGCCGCGCAGAACGACGGCGTTCCCGCTCTTGATACACAGCCCCGCCGCGTCCGCCGTCACGTTGGGACGCGCCTCATAGATGACGCCCACAACCCCGAACGGGACTCTGACGCGCGAAATATCCAATCCGTTCGGCGTCGTATACCGTTCAATGATCTCTCCCACGGGACAGGCGAGACGAATGAGCTGCCGCAGCCCCTCCGCGATGTTCCGGATGCGCGTTTCGTCGAGCATGAGACGGTCGCGGAACTGTTCGCCGCGCGTACAGGCAGCGACGTCCCTTTTGTTTGCTTCGATGATCTCATCGGCATGTGCGACGAGCGCGTCCGCCGCAAGCGCGAGCATCTGATTTTTTTCCGCCTCCGTGGAAAACGCGATCGCGCCCGCATGTTCTTTGGCAAGTCTGCAAGTTTCGGATACCGTCATGATACGCCCCCTGCGCTTTTCCCGAAATTATAGCAAAAAAAAGCGGCGCTGTCAACATGCGCCGCTTACATTTTGGGGCGCTCCGTTAGATGCGGAATATGCGCGTGGCAACACGCGATACGAACGCGGCGTCGTGCTCGACGAACAACATTGTGGGCGACGAGGCGATGATAGCATCCTCGATCATTTCACGCGCGGGGATATTCAGATAGTTGAACGGCTCATCCCATAGATAAAGCCGGGCTTTGGTCAGCAGGCTTCGCGCCAGCGCCGCCTTTTTGCGCTGTCCCGTACTCAGCAGCGACATATCCTTATCCCAGTCCGACCTGCCAAATCCGAGCTTTGCCAGCATGCTCTTGAATGACGGTTCATCTATCCCCCACGCCGCAGCATACTGCGCAGGCGTGCCGCAGACATCCTCGCACTGCTGCGAAATGTAGGACACTTCCTCCCCTTGCAGGCTTTCGGCGATAAACTTCAGCAGTGTGCTCTTGCCGCAGCCGTTCTCGCCGACGACTGCCAGCCGTTCTCCGCGCATCACGCGCAGACTGACGCCGCGCAGGATGACCGCTTCGCCGGCTTTTATCTCGGCATCGGAGATCTCGAAGATACATTGCTTGCGGCATTCCTGAGGCGAAAACGCGATCTTTTCTTCCTGCGGAAGCATAGCGGCAAGCTGCTTTGCGTGTTCCGCCGCCGCAATTTTCCTGTCCGCGGATATTTTGGCGCGCTTCATCACGCGCGCGGCGCTTGCGCTGACAAACCCCTTATCCGCCTTCAGGCCGCTCTTTTGTACGCCGTATTTTGCCTGTTCGGCGCGGGCCGCCCAGCGCGCCGTTCTCTGCGCCGCCGCCGTCATTCTTTCCGCCTCATTTTCCAGGCTTCGCTTTTTCTCTCGCGCCGCAGCAATACGATGCTCGTTTTCCTCTTTCCATACGCAGTAACTGCCCGCCACGACCTCCGCGCCGCCGCCTGACAGCGCCAGCGTATGATCGGTGCAGCGGTCGAGGAACACTCTGTCATGCGAGGCGACGATATAGCCCCGCTTGCCTCGTAAATACTCGGCAAGGCGTTCTCTGCCGCGCATATCCAGGCTGTCGGTGGGCTCATCGATCAGCGGAAAGCCGTCCGTACAGAAGAGCAGCGCCAGCATGACCTTTGTCCGCTCCCCGCCCGAAAGCGCGCAGAGCGGGCGGTAACGAATATCCTTACTGAGCCCCAGCAGAGAAAGTTCCCGCGCAAGACGCCACGCTTCGCCGCACCGCCCAACGATTTCGCCGACGCTTTCATACGGATCGGCATCAAACGGGAAGCGCACGAAGCGTACATTGGAAACAATTTTGCCGCCGCATTTCTCCTCGCCGCAAAGTATTTTGAAAAGCGTGGTTTTTCCGCTGCCGTTCGCGCCGATCAGCCCCGTCCGCCACGAAGTATCGGCAGTGAAATTCAGATCTGTGAATACGGGCTCGAGCGAACCGAAATAGGAAAAGTTCACCCCGTCCGCCCTGATCAGAGACATATCAAACCTCCTGAAAGCAAAAAGTCCGCAGAAAATCATCTGCGGACAAAATGCGTTTCAGCATGAAGGCGGAGGCAAAATGCTCCTCTCCCCGAAATTGATATTTCAACTGCGTCGCATTGCGTATCTGAGATAATTTTCTGCATGCCGAACAACGTACATAAAGTACGGGAACGGCTCGGTATCAACTGTGCAGAAAATTATATGCGCAATGCAGGTTTCCTCCCTGAAGAAAATTGCAATGAAGGCTGCTCGCCGTTTCCTTACTCCTCGTCCTCTTCCTCGGGCAGTTCGACGTTGTGCCAGACCGTCTGCACGTCGTCGTTTTCCTCGAGTTTGTCGAGCATCTTCTGAAAGGTCTCGAGCTTATCGGCGGGAAGCGTGATCTTGCTCTGCGGGAACATTCCGAGTTCCGCGCTGAGGAAGGTCAGTCCCTTTTCCTCCAAAAATTTACGTACGTCCGAAAACGCGGGAACGGAGGTGTACACCTCATAGACGTCCTCCTGCGTGACGACGTCGTCAGCGCCCGCCTCGATGGCGTAGTCAGTGATGGTGTCCTCGTCAAGACCGGGCGTGCGCTCAACCACGATGAGCCCCTTGTTGTCAAACATGTAGGAGACGCTGCCCGTGGTCCCGAGCGAGCCGCCGTGCTTGGACATGATGGCGCGCACGTCGCCCGCCGTGCGGTTGTTGTTGTCCGTCAGCGTGGAGATGATGACCGCCGCACCGCCGACGCCATAGCCTTCATAGGTGAGCTCCTTGTAGTCTTTGTCGCCAAGTTCGCCCGCCGCGCGCTTGATGGAACGCTCGATATTGTCGTTGGGCATGTTCGCCGCCTTCGCCTTTGCGATGACGTCCGCGAGCTTGGAGTTGGTGGCGGGATTGGGATTGCTGCGCGCCGCGACGGCGATCTCGCGCCCGAGTTTGGTGAAGATCCTGCCGCGGGCGGCGTCCGCCTTGCCCTTCTTTGCCTGGATATTGTGCCACTTGCTGTGACCTGACATATGATTAACCTCCGTTTCGATGATTGCCGTTCCTGAGCGCGTACATCAGAATCCCCGCCGAGACGGCTGCGTTCAGGCTCTCCGTGCGCGCATCCATGGGAATGCGCACCGTCGCCTGCGCCCGCTTGCGTACGCTCTCCGAAAGCCCGTTTCCTTCGCTCCCCACCGCAAGACAGAACCTGTCGGGCGGGACAAAGGCAAACGCATCCTGCCCGTCCATATCCGCCGCCAGCACGGGCGCGTCGATCGCGGAAAGCAGTTCTTCCCGCGTGCCCTGCATGAGACGGGCAAAGAACACGCCGCTCATGCTCGCGCGCACGCTCTTGGGGGAAAAGGGATCGGCGCAGTCGGCAAGATACACTTCCGGATAGCCCGCAGCGACCGCCGTGCGGATGATCGCGCCGACGTTGGAAGGATCCTGCAGTCCGTCCAGAAGCAGGCAGCGCCCCTCGGGCGGACGGACGGAACAGGCGGGAAGCGCGACTTCCGCCAAAATCCCCTGCGGCGACTTTTCATCCGAGACGGCGGCAAAGGCGTCTTTGCCGAAGACGGCGACAGGCGGAAGAAAGGTCTCCCCTTCATAGTCTTCGCGCACGGCGACGCGTATCACGCGCATGCCGGCGGAAAACGCCTCCCGCACCATCTTGGCTCCCTCGACGAGAAATGCGCCGCGCGCACGCCTGCCCTTTTTTTCCTTGAGCGAAGCGAGTTCCTTTACGAGCGGGTTTTGTCTGGATACGATGACCATGGAACGTACGCGAAAAAAGCCTTTTTGCAAAGGCTTTTCAATCGCTTCAGATGGCGGCTTTCGCCTTGTTGCAGATGTCCGCGAACGCGGCGGCATCCGTTACGGCGAGGTCTGCGAGCACCTTGCGGTTGAGCTCGATCCCCGCTACCTTCAGCCCGTGCATGAGCTTGGAGTAGGAAAGCCCGTTCTCCCTTGCGCCCGCGTTGATACGGGCGATCCACAGGGAGCGCATATCGCGCTTTCTGCGCTTTCTGCCGATGTAGGCATAGTTCAAGGACTTCATCACCGCTTCGCGCGCGATGCGGTAGTTCTTGCTCTTGCAGCCGAAATAGCCCTTGGCGAGCTTTAAGATCTTTCTGCGCTTCTTGACGCCGTTTACGCCTCTTTTAATACGCATAGCCTGTCCCTCCCGTTAACCCTTGTAGGGGATCATCTTCTTGACGTTGTTTTCCTGTGCCGAGGAAACAAGCGTGTTCTGACGAAGATTTCTCTTTCTCTTTCTGTTCTTGGTTTCCGCTTTATGGTTCTTGCCGCCGTGAGGCCTTACGACCTTTCCGGTGCCCGTGAGCCAGAAGCGTTTCTTGCTGCCGCTGTGCGATTTCTGTTTGGGCATATCAATATCCTCCGATTTTTTCCTTGTTCTATTGCGCAGCCGCAAACGCGGCGTTGCCGGTTATTTTTTGACGGGCCCCAGGATCATGATGAGGTTGCGCCCCTCCTGATTGACGGGCTTTTCGATGACGGCGATGTCCTTGAGCATCTCATAAAAGTTCATCATCACGTCGCGTCCCAGATGCGCGTGCGCCATCTGCCGTCCCCTGAGACGGATGGTGACCTTGACTTTGTTCCCCTCTTCGAGGAATTCGGTCGCCTTGCGCGCCTTGACCTTGACGTCGCCCACGTCGATGGTGACGGAGAGCTGCACTTCTTTCAGCTCCACGATCTTCTGGTTGCGGCGGTTCTCTTTCTCCTTTTTCGCCTGTTCGAATTTGAACTTGCCCCAGTCCATGATCTTGCACACGGGCGGCACGGCATTGGGCGAAATTTTGACGAGATCGAGCCCCGCGTCCTCTGCAAGCCGCATCGCCTCGCGCGGGGACATGACGCCCAGCATTTCTCCCGTTTCCGAGATCACGCGGATCTCGCGGTCGCGGATCTCCCCGTTCATCTGATTCTGCGTTTTAATGGTTCCCACCTCGCAAAAATAATAGGGCCGCACAGAGTGCGACCCGCGGAAAAATTCAGAAAGCGCAATGCGCTTTAAGCCGAAATTTCATAGACCCGTTCCGCGCTGCGCGGATACGGGGAGAAGGGTTCGCCTCTGCTTGACGGAAAGCATTTTAACAGAAAGCGCGCCCGTTGTCAAGAATTTTTCCGCCGATTTCCCGATTTTTTCAGAAAATCGTCTTTTCGTCGTTCTCCTTTTTCACCATGGCAAAGAACTCCGCTTTCGGCATCGCGCCGATGTCCCCCTCGCCGCGGCGGCGCACGGAGACAGAACCTTCCTCCACTTCCTTGTCGCCGACGACCAGCTTATAGGGAACCTTCTCCAGCTCCGCGTCGAGGATCTTTCTGCCGATCTTTTCTTTCCTGAGATCGGCGGATGCGCGCAGCCCCATCGCGTTCATTTCGGCGACGAGCTCCTCCGCATAGGCGGCGGCGCGGTCGGTGACGGGAAGCACCTTGACCTGTTCGGGCGCGAGCCAGACGGGGAACTTGCCCGCAAAATGCTCGATGAGGATGCCGATAAAGCGCTCGATGGAGCCGAATACGACGCGGTGGATCATGATCGGGCGGTGCTTCTGCCCGTCTTCGCCGACGTACTCGATCTCAAAGCGCTGCGGCAGCTGGAAGTCGAGCTGAATGGTCCCGCACTGCCAGGTGCGCTTGATGGAGTCCTCGAGATGGAAGTCGATCTTGGGACCGTAGAACGCGCCGTCCCCCTCGTTGACGGTATATTCCAGCCCGAGTTCGTCGAGCGCGGCGCGCAGCGCATCGGTCGCCGCCTCCCAATCCTCGTCGCTCCCGATGGAATTTTCGGGACGGGTAGAGAGTTCCACATGATATTTGAAGCCGAAGAGCGTATACACTTCGTCGATGATGCGCACGACGCCCTTGATCTCCTGCGTGATCTGTTCGGGCAGCATGAAGATATGCGCGTCGTCCTGCGTGAAGCAGCGCACGCGCATGAGCCCGTGCAGCTGCCCGCTCTTTTCATGGCGGTGGACGATGCCGAGTTCGCCCATGCGGATGGGAAGATCTTTGTAGCTGTGCGGCTGCGTCTTGTACACGAGCAGTCCGCCCGGGCAGTTCATGGGCTTGATCGCACAGTCTTCGCCGTCGATCTTGGTCGTGTACATATTCTCTTTATAGTGGTCCCAATGCCCCGACGTCTCCCAGAGAGAGCGGTTCAAAATGATGGGCGTCTGCACCTCGACATAGCCCTCGCGGCGGTGAAGCTGCCGCCAATAGTCGATGAGCGTATTTTTGAGCACCATACCGTTGGGCAGGAAGAACGGGAAGCCCTTTCCTTCGGGGAGCAGGGCAAACAGTTTCATCTCCTTTCCCAGCTTGATGTGGTCGCGCTTCTTTGCCTCTTCGAGCATGGCAAAATATTCGTCCATCTCCTCTTTCTTGGCGAACGCCGTGCCGTAGATGCGGGTAAGCATCTTCTTCTTTTCGTCGCCGCGCCAATAGGCGCCCGCAATGGAAACGAGCTTGAACGCCTTGATCTTGCCCGTCGAAGGAAGATGCGGCCCGCGGCACAGATCGGTGAACGCGCCCTGACGATAGAAGGAGATCTCCTCGCCTTCGGGCAGATCCTGAATGAGCTCCACCTTGTATTTTTCATGGTATTTGCTCATGAGGGCGATCGCCTCCTCGCGGGGAAGCGTGAAGCGCTCGATGGGCAGATTGCTCTTGATGATCGTCTTCATCTCCGCCTCGATCTTGGCAAAGTCCTCCATCGTGATGGGCGTCTTGAAATCCACGTCGTAATAAAAGCCGTTGTCGATGACGGGACCGATGGCGAGTTTGCAGGTGGGATAGACGGTCTTGAGCGCCTGCGCCAGAACGTGCGCGCAGGTATGGCGGTAGACCTCGAGCCCTTCCTTGTCCTTGAGCGTGACGATCTCGAGCGCGTCGCCGCCTTTCAAGACGTGCGAAAGGTCGCAAAGATGCCCGTTGACCTTTGCGGCGACGGCAGCGCGCGCAAGCCCTTCGGAGATCGCGTGCGCCGCGTCATACGCGCTCGCGCCCTCCGCAAGCTCCAGCCGATCGCCGTTTTTTAATGTGATTTGCATGATTTTCCTCCCGTAAATGCGGTTATTATGTCTGACATAGTACTGTGCAGGGCGCAAAATACAACAAAAACGCGCCCCTAAACCCCTCTTTGCGAGGGAATTTAAGGACGCAGGAATTCCGCGCGGTTCCACCTTAATTGCCGTTCAAAACAGCCGCTCATTTCTGAAATTTGATAAAATCGGATGGTTTCGCACTCCGCCCGCCGCAGCAGATCTTCCAGCCGACGGATCCGCTCTCTGAACGCAGGCATGACGGCGCTACTTGTTCCGAAGTACCGCTATTGTACCCCACCGGACAAGTTTTGTCAAGAAAATATCGCGCGCTCGGCGTAATATTTTTGCAGAAAATCGCCGAGGGAATCTTCGACGTCTCCCAGACAGTAGATAAAGCCCGCATCCGCCAGAACGATCTCCGTTTCCGCGTCCTCCTCCCCCGTCAGGCGGCTGCGGCGCAGCGGCGAAAAATCCGCGCCGTACACCGCGTTCCCCTTCAGATAAATTTTGTTCGTGCTCTCCCCCGCGAGAAATTCGCAGAACTTTTCAAGGTCGTGCGAGGAGAAGCCCGCGGGAACGTAGCGCACGATCTTTTCCCACTTTTCCCGAAGGGCGGCAAGCCGGAACGCATACACGCCGTCCACGGCGCAGGAGCGCAGCGGCAGCACCTTCCGCCGCACATATGCCGCGTCCCCTTCGTAGTCCGCGGCAATGAGCGCCGCCGCCAGAAGGCGGCGTTCCCTGCGCGAAAGACTGACGCTCAGCCGCCGTTCCAGAAAGCGGTACTTATAGCCGACGCACAGCACCTCGGTCACGGCGTCCGCCGCGGCGGGAGCGATCGCCTCCGCAGACGGAACGCACAGTTCGATCGCCGCGCGTTCGCCCGAAAAGGAGAGTTCTCCCCTGCCGTCCGCAGCGATGACGTCTGCCAGCAGCGTATTATAAAGATAGGAAAGAAACGCCGCGTTCTCCCTGCGTTCGGACAAAAAAAGAGTTTCCACATGTCTATTGTATGAAGTTTCCGGCATTTTATTTCTCTGCAAAAAAACGCGGCTTTCCGCAGGCGCGGCTTTCGGGCAAAATGCACGAATTTGCCAAAAGGCGGGCGCGCGGCTTGACTTTCCGTCCGTTCCATAGTAAAATGGGGTGAAAAGCATTTCAGATCACGAGAGGAAACAACATGGATTTTCATTCGGTCGAGCGCAAGTGGCAGGCGCGCTGGGAAAAGGCGAAACTCAATCAGTTCGACAGGAAGTCGGAGCGCAGCAAATACTATGTGCTTGAGATGTTCTCCTACCCTTCCGGCGCGAAGCTGCACATCGGGCATTGGTACAACTACGGTCCCACCGACTCCTACGCCCGCTTCAAGCGGATGCAGGGCTACAACGTGTTCCAGCCCATGGGCTTCGACGCATTCGGTCTGCCCGCCGAAAATTACGCGATCAAGACGGGCATCCACCCCAAGGATTCCACCGATAAGAACATTGAAACGATGGAAGGACAGCTCCGCGCCATGGGCGCCATGTTCGACTGGTCGGCGGAAGTCAAGACCTGCGAGGAAGATTACTACAAATGGACGCAGTGGATGTTCCTGCAGCTCTACAAAAAGGGACTCGCCTACCGCAAGGAAGCGCCCGTCAACTGGTGCCCTTCCTGCCAGACGGTGCTCGCCAACGAACAGGCGGAGGGCGGCAGGTGCGAACGCTGCGGCACGGAAGTCGTCAGAAAGAACCTGACGCAGTGGTTCTTCAAGATCACCGACTATGCGGAAGAGCTTCTGACGGGGCTCGACACCCTCGACTGGCCCGAAAAGACCAAGAACATGCAACGCAACTGGATCGGCAAATCCACGGGCTGCGAGATCGAATTTGAATGCGAGAGCGGCGACAAGCTGCGCGTATACACGACGCGCTGCGACACGATATTCGGCGTGACCTATGTGGTGCTTGCGCCCGAGCATCCCCTCGCTCGCACCCTGACGACGCCCGAACAGCGCGACGCCGTGGAAGCATACATTGCGCAGACGGCTAAGGCAAACGAGATCGAGCGCCTTTCCTCCACGCGGGAAAAGACGGGCGTGTTCACGGGGGCGTACTGCACCAATCCCGTTAACGGCAAGAAGATCCCCGTCTGGCTTGCGGACTATGTGCTGGCAAGCTACGGCACGGGCGCGGTGATGGCGGTCCCCGCACACGACGAACGCGACTACGCCTTTGCCACCAAATACGGCCTTCCCATCGTCAAGGTCATTGAAAAGAAGGGCGGCGAGACAGAGCTCCCCTTTACCGAAGACGGCATCATGGTGGGTTCGCTCCAATTTGACGGATTGTTCGGCGAGGAAGCACGCGCGGAAGTCGCGGCGTACATTTCCAAGCTGGGCAAGGGCGGAAAAAAGGTCAACTACCGCCTGAGGGACTGGCTGGTCTCCCGTCAGCGGTATTGGGGGGCGCCCATTCCCGTCATTCACTGCGAAAAATGCGGCGCGGTGCCCGTCCCCGAAAAGGATCTGCCCGTGCGCCTTCCCTACGAAGTGGAATTCCGTCCGGACGGAAAATCTCCGCTCGCCAAATGCGAAAAATTCATGCGCACCGTCTGCCCCAAGTGCGGCGGCGAAGCGACGCGTGATCCCGATACGCTGGACACCTTTGTCTGTTCAAGCTGGTACTATCTGCGCTATGCGGACGCGCACAACGATAAAGAGCCGTTCTCCCGCGAAGCAGTCGATAAAATGCTGCCCGTAGACGTCTATGTGGGCGGTGCGGAACACGCCTGCATGCACCTGCTCTACGCGCGCTTCTTCACCAAAGCGCTGCGCGACATGGGATACCTCGATTTTTCCGAGCCCTTCAGGCGGCTCGTACACCAGGGCGTCATTCTCGGTCCCGACGGAAACCGCATGAGCAAGTCGCACGGCAATATCGTCTCCCCCGACGAGTATGTGGAGACATACGGTTCGGACGCCTTCCGTCTCTACCTCATGTTCGGATTTTCCTATACCGAGGGCGGTCCATGGAACGACGACGGCATCAAGGCGATCGCCAAATTTATGGACCGCGTGGAAAAGCTCGTTCTGAAGATCAACGGCTATAAGGTCAACAAGGACGCGGCATACGGCGCAGACGAAAAGGCGCTCGACTACGCAAAAAACTACGCGATCGACCGCGTGACCAAGGATCTGGAAGCGTTCTCCTTCAACACGGCAATCGCGCGCATCATGGAACTTGTCAATGCGCTGGCGAAGTATGACGCGCTGGAAAAGCGGAACGTCGCGACGGAAAAGGCGGCGGCGCGCGATCTTGTTCTGCTGCTCGCCCCCTTCGCGCCCCACTTCTGCGAAGAGCTGTGGGAGGAATGCGGCGGACGCGACTTTGTCTTTGAAGAACGCTATCCCGTCGCCGATGAAAAGGCGCTCGCGCTCGACGAAAAAGAGTACGCCGTACAGGTCAACAGCAAGATGGCGTGCCGCGCGATGATCTCCACCTCCGCCACGGAAGACGAGATCAAAGCCCTTGTCCTCGCCCTGCCCGAAGTGCAGGAAAAAACGGCGGGCAAATCGGTGAAAAAGTGCATCGTCGTTTCCGGACGGCTTGTCAATCTCATCGTAGGATAATGTTTGAAAAATACAACTCCCGCGGGCAAAACCCATGCCCGCGGGAGTTTTCTATTGTAAATACCATTTGGCATACAACCGTGTTTCCTGATACAATGCCTCGCCTTCTTCGTTATATTTGGCTTCCGGCAAAGTATCTGTATCAAAGTTCCATATATTCACATATTCCGGCTCTACGGAATGTTTTTGTGGACATAATATCGGAAAGATATAGATATGATTTTGGTCTCCCAAACTTATAATTTTCTAAAACAAAAAGTCGAGAGCATTCCTTCCGTAAAAACAATAATTATACACCTATGGCGAGATGTAACCCATGAAATGAAAATCAAGTTGTGTAGCGTTATTAGAATACCATAATTCGACAAAAAAAGCAATTATTTTGTGATAATTCAATTCATAAAGCGCAACTTTAAATTAAATGCAAGAGTTCTGCACAAATTATTGCACAATTATTCACCCTTTGCGAACCCCCAAAACGCATCTGTAAAATCTTATAAGTCGTTTGCAAATAAATTCTGAAACCCAAAGCAATGGGCGGCGCATCTTCCGATGCGCCGCCCATGCCGTTGCAGCAGAAAATTCCTATTATTCGCCGGAAGAACCGTCGGTATTCGGAGAATTGTCTTTCACGGAGACAAGCGCCACTTTGTGCAAGTTGTCCCAGTCGATCATATTGGCGCAGCGGATCCCCGTACAAGTGCCGCTGAGAGGAGTTTCATCCGTATACGAAATGCACAGTTCCCCATCAATGTACACCTTAATATCCATGCCGCCGTCTTCCGATGCTGCGGTTACGATCCGGAAGCGATACGTTTTCCCTGCCTCCAGCCTGACCGTCGCCGTCGTATTGTCGCCCGCGATCTGAGCACCGTTGCGTTTGAGCACCACATTGTTTGTTGCCACAAGATCGCTTGTCATAAAGCTGAGCTGATACCCCGTTGAAACGCTTCCGGAAGAGGTTTCCGTTTTGGTAAACTGAATCCCCGCATTTGCGCCCGTACCGATGGAACTGCCGATGTGCCAGTTGATTTCCATGTCAAGATAGACATAGTCGATCTTTTCGCCCTCATAAAAGACATCCGACTGCGTTCCCCTGCCGCCTGTGCCGCTTGTATTCTTTTCGCCGAGCGTCAGAACTCCGTTTTCATAACTTGCCGCACCGCCGTTGAGCACATTCTGAAGCGTATAGCCTTCCGCCGTTTTTACCGTAATAGAGCAGGTTGCCGTTACGCCGTCCGCTTCCGCGGTGATCTCCGCCGTACCCGTCCCGACTGCCAATACGGCACCATTATGCACTTCGGCGGCCTTTGCATTCGTTGTAGACCATGTATATTCCGCCCCGGCAGGATTGTCTGTGGAAGCGGTCAGCGCGATCTCGTCAAGCGCGTATAATTCGCAGGACAGGACATCGAGCCGGATCGAATACTTGCTCTCATCGAACGCAGCATACAGGGAGATGTCCTCCTCAAACACAAATTCCGTGACCGGAGTCCCATCCTGCATCTGCCATTCACGGAAGGTGTATTTTGTCATTCCGGAATCTGCTTTCGTCGCCGCTGGCGGCGTGACCGCGCTCCCCTTCTCTGCAGTGACCGTTGCAAGCAGCACACGGTCTACATAGAAGGAAACGGAAACCTGCGTCTCGGGGATCAATTCGAATGTCGCCGTGATGTTCAGATCGGAAGATACGTTTTCAACGGTATATTGTGACAGCGAGACCGAAACGGGCTCTTCGTTTACACAGAGCGACTGCAGCCTGTATCCAGAATCAGGTACAATGGTAAGCACAACGGATCCTCCTGCCCGGACCTCCGTTTTATCCGCAATGATGGCGCCGTATTGGGACGGCACGACCGTTACAGCATACAGGCGCACAAAGGCTGCCGAAATCGTGAGATCCTCCGTTACCTCCGGTATGGTATACATCCCGTCATCGACCTGCGCCGTCACATTTTCGCCGTTTACTGTAAGCGTGCTGAATTCATATCCCGTTTCGGCGGCAAGGGTGACGGTGAGCGGCTGACCATGCACAACGGATTCCGTCGCCGAAACCGTGCCGCCCTGCGAAGGCTGTACGGTCACACTGTATACGGGCGTGTTGTCTTTGATGACGATATTGGCAAAACGATTGGATACCATTGCCGCCAATCTCAGGCCGCACAGGGTGCCGCTTGCATCGACGTCCTGCACGGTCGCATCAATTACCCGATTCCCATCAATATAGCACGCGACACGCGTAAATCCTTCCTGCGCGGGGGATGTCACCATACGGAAATTATACACGTTGCCCACTTCCAAAGGATACGTACATGTTGTACCGCTCACGGTGATCCCGCTGCGCTTGAGACAGACATTATCTGAAAGAGTCGTTTCAAAATTGAACTGATAGGCAGAAAGTACATTGCCGCCGGAGCCAACCGCCTTATGTGCCTGCAATCCAAAATTGCCCGTCGTCTCCGCATCGATCGCAATGTCAACGGAATAATCCACATAGGCATACCGCACTTCTTCCCCGTCTGCGTCCGTGATATTGGCCTGCGCACTATAAATTGTGCCCACGTCGCCGCGATAATTAACATATCCGGCCCCGTAAACATAGTTGGCGCGCATCCCCGAAGCATTGCTCTGCACCGTCACGGTACACGCCAGATCCCGCCCGCCGAGGACCGCGCTGACCGTCGCTTCTCCGCCGCCGATTGCCGTGATCACACCGTCTGAAGAGACCTCTGCGACTGCGGGATCGCTCGTTGACCATTTGACGGCGCGCAACTGTTCCGGAAGATCCGTCTGAACGGCGAGCGCAGCCGTTTCAAGCAGTTTCAGCGACAGAGAAGAAGTGTTCAGCTGCGCTGTATACGGCATCGCGGTAAAATACGCATACAGATCGGCTGATTGCGTAAACGTGAAGTCTTCGATTTTTGTACCGTTTTCGGGGGCGTCGTACCACCCCTCGAACACGTAATAATGGACCTCATCGAGTGCCTTCTCCGGCGTACTGCCCACATATTCTACAGTCGTTCCGGACGGCGCTTCCCGCTGAAATAAAAGCGTTCCTGCCCCGTCATAGAACCGGACCACGATGTCCGCCGGTGCGAACTGTGCCGATGCCGTTACATCGCCGCGGACATCGTACAGCGTGTATTCGTTTTCCGAAACCGAGACGCTTTCTCCGTTCACGGTAAGGGAAGAAAGCGCGTAGCCGTCCGCCGGCTGTGCGGTGAATGTCACCATTCCGCCCTCTTCAACCTGCGTCTTATCCGCAGTCAGACTGCCGTGTTCGCTCTGAACGATTGTCACGGCATAGACGGGCAACGAGGTACCGTCACCGCCGCCGCAAGCCGCCGCAACCGCACACACAAGTGCGAAGATGCATATGACCGCAACCGTAATCATTTTTTTCGACCGTTTCATAGAAATCCTCCTTATCATCTCAGACTATTGTTCGTATATCAACAGTTCGCGGATACTGAACATATCGGTTGACTCGCTCCAACAGCCGTATCCCGTAAACCGAAGAGCCGTACAGGTCACCGGTTCAAAGGTGAATTTGTTCAGATAGCTCATGCCGAATGATTCCTTGGTCGTATCCACGACCATGATCCAGTTTTCACCATTCCAGAGTTCCAACGTATACTGATACGCCCGATCGGAATAGGGATTGACGGCGATCTTTCCGACGCGGAGCTCTTCGGCAAACGAAACTTCGACCGTGACGGGCGATGAAAGCAAGCCGTATGCGGAGAAGCGCGAGCCAACGTTTTCCCGTGTCCAAACGCCGTTCACAAGATTTGCAGCGCCGTTGCCCGTCTCCGTCCTTGCGGAAGTTTCAGCGACCATGGGCCCCTTATACCAGCCGTCGTCCACCGTATATATCGCATTTTCCGCTTGAAACGCTTGTACCGGCGCATTGAGTTCGAGGGCTTCATAGTCTGCACACAGACGCATGAACTGCGACAACCCCATAAGCTGTAGGCCGACGCCGAACGCATTCGTGCTGTCGCGCATTGATTCTTCGCCCGTGTACCCGTCCGGCTGCCAGCCGACCGGCTGACAGTAGCCGACAAAACCGTTTTCAAAGATGCATTCGTTTACGATCGTCTCATATGCCCGCTGCAGCACGGGGATGTAAGTCTCCGCATCCAAAATCCCAAGACGCACACCGAGAGCCATGCCGTAAACAAAGCCGCCCGTTCCGGTCATCTCTTTGCCGGCATTGTCTTCGGGATCGCCCAAATTGGGATTCCACACGCCATCCGCCCGCTGCGCGCGGCGGATCCCTTCGCTCATCATGAGAAAATCATTCCGGTAGATGGGGTAAGCGGGATCGGAAGGATCCATATACTCCATCCGCTGTGCCAAAGAGACATATACCCAGGCATTGCCTCTGCCCCAGAAAACCTTTTTTCCGTTGGATGACTGCCCGAGCGGATTATCTGACGTGTACAGATATTTTGCATCCCGATACCAGAGCATATCCTCCGGATCAAAGAACTTCTCCCTGTAAAAAAGATAGGATTCAAGATCGATTGCCGAGTATTTCGGATCTTCCGTTGCCTGCGAAAGATAGGTCTGCGCCAACCCGACCATATAGATCTCATCCACCCAGGAATAGTCCAGCATGCTGTGCCCGTATGTGAAATCGAGAGCCTTTTTTACGCCGCTTAATTTATAATCGGCAGGAGCAAGCCCATGGAGCACACAGTATACCATGGATGAGGCAATATCATCCAGATACGTAGTCGGCGTTCCGTAATTGCACTCCCAAGAGTATCCCTCTGCATACCGATAGGTGCGGTCATAATATTCCTGCCGCCCCGTAGCTTTGTATGCCTCCAATGCACCGAGATGAAATGTGGCGTCCGTCCAATTCCAAGAATCGGTAAAATAATTGGAGGAATAATAAGTCCATACGCGATCGATCACTTCTCCGACCTCATCTGCGCTGTATTCGGACATACCGGCATAAGCGGGCGGTCCGAACACCGTACCGTCGTCCACCGAAATGATACCGGGAACGGAAGCAGCATTCGCAGCGACAACGCCGTTTAACATACACAATGACAGCACGCCGGTCAAAAGCCGTTTCATATCACACCTCCTCCGCCGAGATCTGCGCACCGCGGATCATCAGTTCCGTATTGAAGGAAAAGAATCCCACGCTTACTGCGCCCGTACACACGGTAAGCTCCGTTTCAAACACAAGAAATCCGTTGACATACAGTTTCAGCGTGCTTCCGCGTTTTTCAACCGAAAGCTCCACCTCGTCCCCATCCGCATAATAGAATGAGACGTCCCTTGTGACCGCCGAATTCCAATTGAACGAACCGTTCACGGTCGCATTTGTTCTTGTCGCATAACCGACCGTCTTGCTGTTGAGCGCCTGATCGGCGTTGACATAGTACAGGACCTGCTCTTCTCCGTCGTTCAAGATGAACCCGAATTTGGGCGCACCGTCATTGTTATATACGCGCACGGCGCTCATCCGTGCCGATGCCGTAAAATCCTTACCGTAAAAATTTTTGAAATAAAGATATCGGTCGGAATACGTTGCGATACTGCCGCTTTGAAGCAGAACCGTTTCGCCGTTTTCCTCCGTCTCTGTCCAGCCGCTTGTTGCAGCTCCCGTTTTGGCATTGCCGAACCTTGTCCCGTCGGACAGCGGAGCAAGTCCCATGGCGCTTCGGATAAAATTGACATAAAGGCTGTACCCGAAAGAGCTGAAATGCAGCCCGTCGCTGTACAGAGACGGAACGGGCGCGCCCGATCCATCCAAGAACAACGCCCCTGCATCGATGATCTTCAAAAACTCACTCCCGGAAGAAAACTCCGCAACAGCCGCGTTGACGGCGCAATAGAGTGTCTCATAAGAGGCCGCATGATTGACATTGGGTTCCAGAGCAAGCCAATATACCGTCGCATCCGGGACAACGCTGTGTAAGCCGTTGAGGAAAGAAATAATGCGCTGCGCCGCCTCTTCCGCGGAAAATCCGCCCACATTCACATCATTGAGCCCGATATGAACAAGGATATTTTCCGGCGAGATCTCCCCGACCAGCGAAAGCGCCGTACGGTTGTTCCAATCGGAGACCTGCGAGCCGCCCGCACCGATATTGCAAGAAGAAACGTCCCGCATATCCTCACGATACAGTCCCCAGAACCGCTCATCCATGTACGAATCGCCAAGGATCAGATACTGTGTATCCCGATAGGATTCCAAAAACCTCGAATATATTGTGCCGTCCTCGCCGATCCCGAGGAATGTTGCGGGATTCCCCCACACCGCCTTATAAGAATCGCTGAAAAAAGCCTGCATCGTTGTGCTTGAAAGCGTATAGGTCCGCATGCTGTTCCACGTCGTGGAAAGATTTCCCGTACGGTAATCATAGGAAGTCGTATCGCGGATCGCGGGGACAAAGGTGAGATTTCCGTACGCCTCTGCCGCCGTAAGCCCGAAAAGATCGTAACCAAGAAACACATGCACGGCATAGCCGTCGAATCCGTTTTTCTCATCGCTGCAACGCACGCTTTCCGCCGTAAAATTTTTCCCGTACTCAAATCCAACGTCCTGCCCATGGTCTGCATACTCCGAAGCGGTGTCTGCGATTTGCAGGAAAAATCTGCCGCCCGCATTGACAAGGCATCTCAGGACATATGTCTCATAATTCAGCTGTTTTGTGCTTGCAGCGCAAATTTGAAATTCTACGTTATCGCTGTTATACACTGCCACGTCCGCCGTATCGACAAATGTTTCATCTTCCACAAGAACGGAAAATGCAATGCCGTCTTCCAGATATTCCGCCTTCCAATGAGACACCGCTCCGCCGGCAGCCGATGCGAGACGAAGCGTATATTCCTCTGTAATGCGCTCTATGGGCACAAACTCCGCCGTAAACACAAGTCCGCCCTTCTGCATGATCGTTCCCGTCGTATAATAGCCGTCCCGTTCCTGTGTGAAAGGCAGCGGGATCCCGTTTGCAAAGATCCCGGAAAGGCGGTAGCCCTCCTGTGCCTGCGCATAAACCGTGACTGAATCGCCGATTCCGGCAGCGCTCACCTGAGGAAGCAAGACGCCCTCTGCGTAAGTTTCTCCCGAAACGGGATACTGCTCCGATCCGTTGAGCACTTCTGCTTTGATGAGCACATCATACCCCGGCATTACGAACGTCAGAGAGGAAACCGCCTGATCGTTGATCGTAACTTTGTCAAGCCAATAGCCGTTTTCCGGCATGACTCCGATCGTGACCGTCTCCCCTTCCATGGCCTCCTCGGGAACTGTCACCGTCACATGTTCCTGCTTCCGCACATAAATGCGATACATGCGCGATCCCTCCTCATGATCGGGAGCGCAGCCCGCAAGGACCGCTCCGCACAATGTCAGAACAAATGCTGCCAACAACAGAATCTTCTTCATACTGCCTCCCTGTCTGTAACTGTGTTATACGCAAAAATATTTATGCGCACCACGCGCAATGTCGTCTGAAGCGGTTGACATCCTCTTTCAACTTCATTATAATATAAAAAAGTATTTATACAATGTTAAAAATGCCAATAAACATGTAAAAAAATGTATCAGCCATGAAAAAACCATCCGAACAACACATCAAACAGCTGGAAAATGTGCCGGACTTCAAGCACGGAAGTCTTAAAAACGAGATCCTTTCCCATTTTTTTGACGACAGCATCAATCTGCTCCGCGGCGAACTTTCCGACGTCTATCCCATTACCGTAGAATGCATCGGCATTACCTATCCCGATCCCGCCTACCGCATCGCACGATACCGCCGCCCGAACTACATTTTTGAATATGTGACGGACGGCGTCGGCTATGTCGAAAACGATGGGAAACACTATACGGTACGGCGCGGAGACGTCTACGTCCTTGAACCGCATTCCACGCACACGTATGGCGCAGATCCCAAAGAACCATACAGCAAAATGTGGATCAACTTCCGCAGCAAGCACTTCGGACAGATCTTTTCCGCCCTCGGTCTTTCGGGCGTCACACACTTCCCCAAAGCGGACTGCAAGGAACTTTTTACTGAACTCACCCAACTCGACCGCGTTTCGCTCTTCAATCAATATGTGTGCTACGACGCGCTGAAGATTCTGCTTCAGATCTGCGCGGAGCTGATGAAGAGCCTGCGCACGGACAACAAAGTGGTTCCGCAGGAAATTCTTAACGTCAAGCGGAAACTCGACGATGCGCTGTACACCAATGTTTCCATTGAGAAGATCTGCGAATCGCTGCATCTGTCGCGCTCCTTTGTCATCAACCAATTCAAAACGCACTACGGATTGCCACCCCACCAATATCTGCTCAATGCGAAGATCAGACATGCAAAGACAATGCTCCGGCAATCGGCGATGCGCATCGGCGAAATCGCCGATCTTTTGGGATTTTGCGACGAGTACGCTTTTTCCAATATATTTAAAAAGAAAACGGGAATTTCACCGAAGGAATTCCGCCAGCTGTCGGAGGAACAAATCCCGCCGGATCACGCCTGAACTTCCTGAACGCCGTACAATAAATATCCACCGGCATAGCCAGTGGTTTTTCATTTTCGGGCTGTTAGCCCTAATACTACCAGTACTACCAGCGGCGCGCAAGCCGCGCTTATGACGACCTGGCAGTCATGCGATTGTTACTTGCTACCCGTCAACGGGTCGTCCAAGTCGTCTATGCTCATTGGGCTCACTTCTTTGTCCTACTTTAACTGTGTGGCTATGTATTCTTTTATCGCTTTGCTATTATTTCCTACCGTCTTGATACAAGTCGGCGGCAGAGCTGACGAGGGCGGCTGCGCCGCCCTCGTCACCCTCGGTGCTGCGCGCCTCGGGCGCCGAGACAAGCACACGCCTCCACAATCAAAGCAATCCGTCAACTTATCAGGGCTCCCGAAAAAGATTTGCAAAGCAAAGATTTTTTGGGAAGAGGGTGAGAAGCGCATCATGCGCATCAGCACGGCGTGCTGTGCGCGCGCTTCAAACTGCGGATTTTGCTTAATCAGCGCAAAATACGTGACCACAGGCGGCACTTCACCTTGGTGCCGCCAAGACGACAACCGCACAAAACGGGCAGGTTGTCTCGGCAAGCTGCCTGAAAAGCGCGGTTTGCGGCGACGAAAGTGCGCCGGCGGACAGGGCGCGCCGCTGAAGCGATTGCAATCTAAATCGACGTATAGCAACCATCTCTCTTGAGGTATAGGTATTTCGCAATTGTCCTATGAACAATGTTTTCTGGATTTAATCGAAAAAAGAATAACGCCAAGAACTTAATAGATAACAGCCGCTTGAATTCGTGCAAGCGGCTGTTTGCTATTTTGTTATACATACGAAGGTACTTCAGCGGCAACGATACGTCGGCAAGCATTACAACATGCTTTTTCCCCAAAAAATGTATTATCGGCCCGACCCCATCGATTCCAATTCAAAAAGGCTCAGCGAATATCCCGGGACATCTGTCTGAAAAGTCCCCTCCACGGCTTTCTCTTCGTTCTCGGAACGGGTAACTGCGCAGAACGGATCGTCGAACGTGTTGCAGGCAGAAAGTTCCCCCGCATATACCGACTTCTGCCGCAGGCGGAACCCTCTAGCGGCAGAAGGGAGTACCACCTCCACCTCCGCCCCTTCCCCGGACAGGTTCAATGCAAAGAGCAGGATACCGCCTTTTTCATCTTCCGCCGCCATCACTTTAACGCAGTCCGTCTCGCCGTACTGTTCGGACGTCAGTTTGCGATCGCACGAAGAAGGACATTCCAGCAAGGTCATTCCGCTGCAGCGATGAAGAAGCATAAACGGATAGGCGATTGTCTGCATACAGTAACGGCCTTCTGTCCCCGGCTCCGTTACGATCAGCCCCAGCGTATTCACAAGCTGCGCTACGCAGGCAAGTTTCACCCTGTCGCAATGTCTGATCAACGTCATCAGAAGAGACGCAAACACCAATGCATCGCAATGATCGTACACGCTTTCCGAACGGGGAGCCCCCACTTCCCAGACCACCCGTTTATCGCTCATTTTACGGGAAGAAATCACGTTATACTCATCAAAAGACAGCATTATGTCTTTCTTCCCGCGTTTCAAAGCGCGGACATAATCCGCCGCAGCGACGATCGCACGAATATAGGTGTCCATATCGATGCAACTGCACAGATAATCCGTCAGTTTTTTCGGGTCGTTCTTGTCCTCACAGCTATAGTAACGATGAAGCGAGATATGATCCACATGAGAATATGTGTGTTCCAACACGATACGGTCCCATTCCGGGCAAGAAGGCATGAGCCACCCGCTGCTCCCGCAGGCGACAAGCTCAACCGTAGGATCGAGCCATTTCATCATCTTTGCCGTTTCCGCAGCCTTTCTGCCATATTCTCCTGCAGTATGCGTACAGATCTGCCAATCCCCGTCCATCTCATTCCCGAGGCACCACGTTTTAATGCGGAACGGCTCGGAATATCCGTGTTTCCGGCGCAAATCGGAATAATATGTACCGCCGCTGAAATTACAATATTCCAGCAGTTCACAGGCATCTTTTGGCGTACCTGTTCCGAGGTTGACTGCCATCATCACATCGCTTCCGACCGATTGGCAATAATTTACAAATTCTGCCGTTCCGACTGCATTCGGCTCGATCTGCATCCATGCAAGATCGGGCCGCGCTCGGCGCTCCGATAACGGCCCTATTCCGTCTTTCCAATCATATCCGGAAACAAAATTTCCGCCTGGCCAACGCAAATACGAGGGTCCGAGACGCCTCACCGCATCCGCAACGTCCTGACGGAAGCCATTCTTCTCATCTGCGGTAATATGTTCCGGCTGATAGATCCCTGTATAGACACATCTTCCGAAGTGTTCGACAAAAGAGCCGAATATCCCTTCGCCTATTCTGCCGATCTTATGCCCGCAATCAATTTTACATGTTGTTTTCATAATCCTCGCCTTAAAATAAATGCGTCGCAAAGCGGCGCATTTATTATTCCTTATTTCCTTTTCTTTTTCACGATCAAAACAATGACAACAGCAATCGCCGCCGCACCAACGACGCCGCCGACGATGCCGCCCACGAGCGCACCGACGTTCAGCTCATCCGGTGCGATATCGTCAAACTCCGGAATTTCGATCGTTTCCTCCCGCGCGATCTGCAATGTAATGTTGACCTGTGGCTGATACATGGCAGAGGAAGAGACATCGTATTCCAGATAGACATATCCCTCTTTCTGCACGCCGACCGTGACAGGAGTACGCACGGGAACGGTCAGAGAATAAGTCCCGTCGCCGTTGTTCGTGAAATCCACGGAGCCGTTCTTGACGATCGCGTCCTTCACAAGTTCGCCATCGATAGTCTCGACCGTCACGGTGACTGTTGTCTCGCTGACGATCGCACTTTCGTCCTGCAAAACAAGATTGCTGAACTGCGCCGTCCCGTTCTGCACGATCACGCCGTAGGAAGCGCCGCCTTCCGTATAAGGGATCTCGCCCTGCGCAGAAATGGAACTGACATATTCATCATTGATATATATATTGATCGTCCGCCCCGATACTTCGCATTTCATGGTGAAACGGACAGGCTGTATGACGGGATTGAACGAAGGAATCCATTCGCCATCCCAATAACCCATCTCATTCATATTCGACCAGAAGTTCCCTCCGATCTTACCCTGTGCCGTGAGGCGCGCATTGGAATCGTTGCCGAATTGCTGTACCCAGATTGCAATCCAGTTATCCGCATCTTTATAGAACGGAACGAGGCCAGCCTTATAGAGAGCCCCTTCCGTGCCGGGCGCCACCGCCGATTCCGACATGAAGATCTCCGCACTGATGACATATGCGCCGTCTCCCTCCAGGACATGGAGCGCTTTCGCTTCGGATATGCTCTCCCCGGAGATGGACTTTTCCGCCTCGTCATACATCCAGCCGAAGGGATAATCGGACGTCCAGCCGCCGCCGAGGTCGTTGGAAACGATCTGCGTTGTCTCCCATGCAAGTGCAGAAAATACAACTTCCGGAAGGTTTCCGCCAACGCCCGCATAGACGGACGCGAGCGATGACGGCTCCCCGAAACTTGCCGCTTTTACCCCGCCGTCATTGACAAGGTAATCATAGGTAAGCGCGGGAACACGGTCATCTCCGAGATAGACGTACAGGCGATCCGCAAACACGCATACGGAAAGTTCGATCTGATTGGCCGCGCGCAGCGAATAGGAGACACTGCCACCCTCATACCAGGGCGCGCCACTCTCATTACAGAGGTCTGCCCCATTGATCCTGCCCGTGATATTGACATTGGACGTTTCCCCGCCCCACGAGGAAAGTTTGACGAACACATAGTTGTTCTGATCGAGATAAAACGGGAAGATACCGAGCTTTGCGCATCCGTCGGACGCATAACCCGTACGGATATCCAGCGTTGCGGTGTAGCGGATCCCGAAAGCGGCGCTCGCCTGCGTCGAACGCAGGGCATACGTCTGGTCGATCTTACGATCGTAGCCGTTTCCCTCATCCTGAACGGGTTCCGCCGTCATCGTGACGGTACCGTCCTCCGCGATCGTAAATTCGCTGCCGTTGTTCTTTCCGTTGACCTTCCACGATACGCCGCCGACTTCTCGCGTCTGTTCGGTGTACGGCGCATTGACGCTGCGCAAAGACACGGAGACATTGACTGCGGGAAGCGACCAGACGTCTTCGCCGATCTCCTGCGACCACACCTGATACTCCGCCTTGCTCACGGTGAGCGTGCCGCGTTCAAGTTCGGAGACGTCCATCGTGTAGACGCCGTTGCCCTGTTCGGCGAGCGCCGTTTCGCCAAGTCTGACTTCGGCGCCCGTGATGCGTTCCCCGCTCTCGCTGTCCGAAACGGTGACCGTCAAAACCTTTGCCGCTTCCGGAACATAATCTTTTACCGCAATATCGGCAAACTGCGCCGTGCCGTTCTGCACGATGGCGCCGTAGGAGATCCCTTCGCCCAAAACAATCTCTCCGTTTGCGGGACGAATGGAATCCAGATAGACATCGTTCAGATAGATATCGATCGAGGATGCCCGCACAACGCATTTCAACGTAAACGTTGTATCCTGCGAAATGGGCAAAATGTCGTCAAAGGTCAGACCCGACGGCTCCCAATAATTCCCGCCCCCGTTGAGGTTCTGTCCGTTCAGTTTTCCGGTCGCCGTGATGCGGGAAAAAGGATCGTTGCCCCACTGCTGCAACCATATCGCAACATGGTTCCCTTCATCCTTATGATAAGCGACCAACCCGGCCTTATAAAGCTGTCCCTGCGTGCCGACCGGAATTGCGGAATCATTCATGGAAATGGTTGCCGACACTTCATATTCATCTGTCTTTTGCGTTGCATGAAGCGCATAGGAATCGTTGTTCTTATCCGAATCGTTCTCGCTGCCCGTCAGCACGCCGTCCGCGAACGACCAGTTTTCCTGCTGCGCGCTGGTCCAACCGTTCTCATCGGGACGCTCCGCCGGCGGATATTCGCTGACGGAAAACTCCGACCACTGCGCCCCGCCGTTACGCATGATGACGCCAAAGGCAATTCCGGGGAGTGCGATCGCTCCCTGCGCAGGATAGAGTTCCATCTTTTTCTCACCGTTGAAGAAAACAGCGACCGTGTTCTGCGTCACTACAAACTTCAGTGTGAAGCTGACATCCCCCTTGACGGGAAGAACATCCGAAAATGTCAGCCCTTCCGGTTCGTAGTATTCCCCGCCGCCGTTGAGCCACTGTCCGTTGAGTTTCCCTCTTGCAGACATGCGCGAAAAACCATCCGCTCCCCACTGTTGAAGCCAAACCTGTACAAAGTTGTTTTCATCGAGATAATAGGGAATGACCCCTGCCTTGTAGTACTTGGAGGCGTCGCCGTCGGAGACGCCTGAAGCGTTCATATCGACCTTGACGGAGAGTTCGTACGCCCCCTCCTGTCCGAGCCCGCGGTAGGAAACGGCGTCCGCGTCCCCCGCTCCCGTGCCCGTCAGAATATTGGCGGATTTGTCATAGGAAAAATTCGCATTTTCCGTCCAGCCAGTATTTTGCGGCCTTCCAAGCCGCAGCGCGCCGAACGATGCCTTTTTCAGATTTCCGCCAAAACCGACATAGACATGTCCGGTTTCCGTATCCGCAGGGAACTGCGCCGCAACGCGCGTTCCGTTATCATTGACAAAATAGCTGTATGAAACAAGCGGCACGACGCTGTTGTCGATATACAGTTCGCAGCGATCCGCGTAGATCACGGCAGAGAGATCGAACTCCACAGCCGTAAAGATGTTGTACCCCACCGAAGTCTTGGGCTCATACCATGCGTCGAGCGTTTCATTGCAGAGCGGCTTCCCGCCGATCTTTCCCGTGATATTCCCGACTGCCGTATCGCCGCCCCAGGAGGAGAGCTTGACAAACACATAATTGTCCGCATCGAGATAGTACATGAAGCCGACTTTATTGGCACCGCCCGTATGCGACTCCTCGATTTTGATATGGGTCGTATAATACTCGCCGAACGCTTCTTCCGCCATCGTCGGACGCACGGCAAACGTATTGTCTATCGCATCTTCCTGCGCATACGACTGCGTTGTAAGAACGCCGCTACCGTCCTTGCCGATCGTCCAGACGGCGCCCTCTTCGCCGCTTGTCTTCCACGTTACACCGCCGACCGTCTGTTCTCCCGTTGTATAGGCCCGCGCCGTCAGAAAATTCAGATTGATAAACGCCAGCGTCATGAGACAGACAAGCAGCGCGCAGACAAGACAGGCGATCGTTTTCTTTCTCAAACCACTCATGTTATCTTTTCCTCCCTATCCTTTTTGTCAGGCATTTGTACGGATCACGTAATCGCGTCCGCCAAATCCATAGTCATCCAGCATTCCGCGCAATTCTTCCAGCGACTTTCCGTCGAGGTCGGAGAAATTCCAGCAGCCGAACGTCTGATAGAAATTGTTGATCGGCTCGGAATTGGCGACCCCTACCCACGCCAGCATGGAATTGATGCTGGAAAAATTAAAGTCGGCCACTGTGGACGCTTCCAACGTCAGCGTTTTATACCGATAGCCCTTGGTTCCGTCCATATCGAGAACACATTTGGTGTTCGTCCCGATAAATTCGGATGCTGTCTTATAGAATTCGTCGCCCGTCAGAACGTACATCTTATACAGTTCATAATAGATGAACGCATTGTAGTTGTCGCAGTTGCTGGAGCCCGTGCTGATGACGCTCTGTCCGGCCACGCCGCCATACCGGAAAATGTTGGAAGAAGCAGATCCCTGCACGCGGAAATCGTACATATAGGTCCAGCTGATGGCAAAGACCGTCGCATACTCCGCCGCTTTCTGCCATTTTTCTTCGCCCGTCAGCTGATATGCAACATTAAACCCGTACATTGCAAACACGCCCGCTTCCTTATCGACGATATTTCCATGGTCGATCGTCCCGCCGACAAACGTGCCATACTCATCGAGAATATTGTCATAGACGTATTCGCAGGCTTTCAGAAGAGCCGTTTTGTAGGTCTCTGCCCTCTCGGGATCGCTTTCGAGCGTGCGCTCGTACATTCTGCCGAGGAAGCGCACCGGCATGATCGTATTGTTCTTGGAATCTCCGGAAAGCTCCTCATCGCTGACCTCGCCCGTCGTATCCACCTGCGTTTCATATTCGCCGAGATGGTTATAGGCACGATAGTAAGAGCCGTCTTCATTCTGCTTTGTTACAAGAAACTGTGCATAAAGATCGCATGCGTCCGAGAACTTTTGAGCACATTCGGCAAGCGTCAGTCCGTTGTAGGTATAGTCGGCAAACCGCTCATCCTGTGCATACGCCTCCGTCAGACGGACGGCGTCGAGCAAACCTTCGTAACCGTCATTCATCGTGCGCAGGAAAATCGGATAGTGAATGGTATCATACTGGAATGCACCGTTGTCATACCGCGTCTTCATGAGTCCCGCACCGGGACCATCCTTGATCTGTGCCTGATCCGTCCAGAACGTGATCGCTTTGAGACCGAGATCGATCATCTCACGATTGTTTTTTTCGAACGCATCGCGCAGAACCTGATAGGCGATCTGCGTCTGCTGACCCACAAAGCCGCTTTCCAGCTTCCATGCTTCAATCTTACCCGAGGGAACGGCAAAACTCCAGGGAACGCCTGCGGCATTATCATCCACCGACTGCATAGTCTGATTCCACATATCTACCTGCGCGGCGTAAACTTCTCCCATATCCACATCGTAATTTTGCAGTTCGTTAAGCATGAAATGCGCCTTGAAGGACTGCGTAGCCGCCTCAAGATAATCCTCCGTCTTGGAAAAAGACAATCCCACCTGATAATACTGACGGAAGCCCTTGGAGATGGTGTGATGACGCCGCGTCCATCCCTGCGTGCCGCCGTAGCCGATATCGCCTTCGCTGCACGGATAGACATAATCGAGCTGTACATTGTCTTGTCCGTCTTTCTGCGTATTGACGCCGATACTTCCGTAAAAGACTTTGGAACTGACCTCCCAAGGAAACGCCGTCGTCTCATCAATGCCGGAGATGATCTGCGGATTGGTATGGGAGATGGCGACCGTCGCCCCTGTTTCGGCATTGCGCGTCATCACAAAGGGAAGCCCGAGCCGCGTTTCCTTGATATACATGTACTCGACGTCCGTGCTCGATCCGATCGAGCCGGAAGGAAGATGCGTGCCGTCCTTGTACATGATGGACGGAACCATATATTCAAAATCGGAATACTGCGTTCCCTCTCCGAGGCTGATGCTGACCTTACTGCTGAAGCCTTCGTCGGGAGTCGTAGTCGTTTTCAGATTCCCGTTCAGGACTTCCACAACGCGGTCGAGCGTATAAACGCCGTTTCCGCGCGGCATATAGCGATCGGTCACCAGAAAACGCGCCCCGCCTTCCCCCGTCACCGTGGATTCTGCCTTGACGCCGTAATTCTGTACGGAAACGCTGTCATATACCGTATCGACAAAATATTCCTTCGTATTTACGTTCATGATATCGCCTGTTGCCGCAACGGGTTTCAATCCGATATGGACAGGCGCCGCCTCATCCGCGACCAACGCATCCGCAGGAACATTATCCGTGCTGTCGGAAACCCCCAGATCCACAACCCGGAGCGCGTATCCGTCGCCGGACTTATAAAAATCCATGCGGTAATCGCCCGCCGCAATGGCAACCCCGCCGTCCGAGATCGTCTCCACGCAACCCTCTTCCAGCGTTATCGTCTGCCCTCCGCAGGCAGCCAATGAAGGGAGCATTGCCGCCGCCGTACACACGGCAAGACATGCCACCGCTATTTTTTTCATATTATTTCCTCCTGTATCATATCATTTTTCTTTAACTTTCTTTCAGCCCGGACACGGCGATCCCTTCCACAAGATATCGCTGCGCCGCAGCAAACAACACGAACATGGGAACGGTGACCACAACGCTTGCGGCAAGCAGGCGCGGCCAATGCATATTCCCCTGGCTGATGAGAAACCTGTTGGACGCAATGACAAGCTGTACTGTCCAGAGTTCTTCATTGCGATTGAGATAGAGCAACGGGCCGAGATAATCGTTATACATGCCGTTGATCATCAGAACGGCCTGGGTAATGATCGCCGGCCAGGCGAGCGGCAAAATAATTTTCAGGAATATTCCGCCGTAAGACATCCCGTCGATACGCGCCGCGTCCTCCAGCGAGGACGGCAGTTTGACAATAAACTGACGCAAAAAGAAAATTGCGCTCACGCTTCCGAACATTCCGGGCACCATGATCGGCAGAGGCGTTCCCGACCACTTGTACACATTCGACATCAGAATATAACTCGGGATCATCGTCAGGATCCCGGGGAGCATCATTGTGGCAAGCAGGCACATAAAAATGACGTTCTTCCCGGGGAAACGAAGTTTTGCGAAGGCATACGCGGCGGCACAGCTGCAGAAACACCCGAGGCCAATCGTGGGAACGATGTAGAGGAGCGTGTTCCCGAATGCCTGCAAAATATTCGTGCGCAGAAACACATAGGCATAATTTTCAAACTGCGGATCGGGGAAAAACCATGTTACAGGCACATGATAGATGCTGTTCAACCCGTTTCCGCTGTTGGCCTTCAACGAACTCGACAGGACAAACAAAAACGGAATGAGAATGGATATCGCCGCCAACGCAAGAACAAAGTAGCGAATCACCGCAAATACCGTCTTTTTTATCCGGATGCGCCTTTTTTGCGCTTTGATCTGTACCGTATCAGTCATACTTCACCCAATATTTGGAAAGGAAAAAGTTCGCCAACGTCATAATGAGAATGATCACGCTCAATATGAGACCCAACGTCGATGCATAGCCCTGTTCCAATGCTCCGATCGCATAATTATAGATCACGACCGCCGGCATCGATATCGCCTCGGAAGCCCCTATCTGCGCCATGACCTGAAAGCGGCTGAAATCCTGAATCGACCCGATCAGTCCCGTGACAAGCATATAGAACATGACCGGCGTCATGGCGGGAACGGTGATATAGCGAAACTGCTGCCATACGTTCGCGCCGTCGATTTCGGCCGCTTCATAATAGGACTGGCTGACGTTTTTCAGCGCTGCGTATGTGAGGATGATGTTGATCCCCAATCCCGACCATACGCCCATAAAAATCATGGACGGCATGGCAAGATCAGGATCTCCCAGCCAGTCGATAGGCTCCTTCAGTCCCACAAGCTGCGAAAGCGTGCTGTTGATGATCCCATACAGCGGATTGTACATCCAACGCCACATGAAAGTAATCGCGACCGATCCCGTCACGATCGGCAGAAACATGATGATCTTGAACACATTTCCATAGCGGGAACGTACAATCACGACCGTCAGGACAAGCGCCAGAAGAATCCCGATCGGAACGCCGACGGAACTGTAAAACGCATGCAGAACACTGCGCCAGAAATAAGCATCCTGAAACGCCTTTGCAAAATTTGCAAATCCGACAAAATTGACATGATCGCCGAATGTCCCGTGTTCGGAAAAACTGACGATGATCGCATAAACGGCGGGGAACGCAAGAAACAATGCAAGTCCGATTATGATTGGCGCGATCAGGACGTATCCCCATATGACCTCTTCCTTACGCCACTTCCGCCCGCAAACGATACGTTCCCCTTTGGCATTTATCGCATAAGCCATACACCACCTCCGATTTACAAAGCGCCGTTGACAATAGCAGGCAATGCTGCAACAAAGTCATCCACGGTATATCCGTCCTGTTGATAAAGCTTTGCGGCCTCGGTATCCAGGCGATCTTTCCAAACATCATTGCGCGTATACCGCCAGATACCAGAAGGCTGATAGCGCAGACTTTCCAAAAATACCTCATAACTTTCGGGCTTTTTTACACGCTGCGCGTCAATGAAGGCGGTATCTTCCGCAATACTCTTCTGCAAAGGAATATTAAAGCCCATCTCCGTCATGATACGCTGCGCCTCTTCCGAAGAAATATACTCGATGACCGAATACGCCAGATCTTTAAGCGATTCATCTGTTCCGGACCACATTGCGTAGCCCACGGAGCCCGAATAACCGTTCACGTTGATATTTTCTTCAAACGCGGGGATGTAGGTGATATCCCAGTCAAAAGACGCGTTGCGCAGCTGCGCCGTATCGTAAATCCCGCCGATATAGCAGGCCACTTTGCCCGTCAGAAAGAGCGTGGATGTCGATGTCCCCGAAATGGACGTCCCGTCCGGAACGATCCCCTTGTCAACGAGGTCGACCATCATCTGATACGCCTTCTTAAATCCTGCAATATCGTCCGGATCGGTAATAAATCCTGTACGGTCCTCGTTGAGGAAATCACTCCCAGCCGACCAGACCATACTTTCGGGCGGCATATTCCCAAGCGCATAACGGCGATTCAGAACATCCTTGTCTTCCTCTCCGACGATAAGTTTTTCCCACAGTTCAACACCCTCTTCAATGGTCATGCGCTTGATGCTGCCGTCGGCATTTTTCGGGATCTCAACGCCCTTTTCGGCAAAGAAATCCTTGTTGTAGAACATGACGTTGGGCGACACATCCTTGGGAAGCGCATATACGGAACCTTCCCCGAAGACGTGCGCATTATTTTCGTACTTGTATTTATAGCGCGATACCGCCCCGTCCCAGAGCTCCGTTTCGTCAAATCCGCTTTCGGCGATATAAGGATCAAGGTTTTCAAACTGCGAAGCATACTGTGCCATCCAGGAATTGAAATTCCCGTCCGGCATCATGATAATCTCGGGCTTATCCTCATCGGACGACGCGAGGATCGTAGGCATGGTCTGCTCATACATGCCCATGATCTCCACTTTCACGCGGATCTTCTGTCCATTCGGATGCGTTGCATAAAATTGTTTCAGAACCGTGTTGAGAACCGCCCCTTCCAATGAGCCGGAAGAATCCCAATGGACGAGCGTGATCTCGGGCGCATTCGGATTCGCACCGAGCTCTTCAGGCGTTGCGTCGTCGTTATAGATGTCGTCGTCAAACGTCATATCGGTACATCCGGTAAGACAGCCCGCCACGCATCCCACTGCCAGCGTTGCGCTCAACAAAAGTGCCAGAATCTTTTTCATCTTTTTTCTCCTTATCTCGTTTTTTATTGTCGGATGGCTTTCGCCAACACATCCATATCTGCTTTGGGAGTACGGTCAGCATTGCAAAGGCCGTTGATCTCCGCTTCCACATCTGTGATCTGCGTCACGCAAAATCCGCAGATCCGCTTATTTTCCCGCACGGCGCGCACAAGCGCCGAAAGACGTTCGGCAAACTGTTCCTTTGTACGTACCTGACTGCCGTATCCCCAGCCCCCGTCCGTCTGCTCGGTATCAAACCCGATTCCGGCGAATTCCGTGATCATGACGGGCTGTCCGCGATAACCGTGTCCTTCTGCAAACGGAAGCCGCCACTGTACATAATCGGAAATATTTTCTCCGGAAAGCGTTTTATCCAAATCGCGATAAAACTCGCCGAAAATTTCCGGGCATTGTTCATAATTGTGCAACGTAATGATATCGCTTTCCGTGTGTTCCCAACCGTCATTACTGATCACAGGGCGCATGGGATCGTATGATTTCGTCAAGTGATAGAGCGCCTGTGTAAAATGCTGCTCTCTGCAGTTGTTGAGAATACGCGGCACCCCCCAACTTTCATTGATGGGCACCCATGCCAAAACAGAGGGATGGTTATAATGCTGATGCACGATTTCTTGCCATTCCGCAGTCGCTTTGTCCACCGTTGCATCACGGTATTCGTAAGCGGAGGGCATCTCTACCCATGTCGCGATCCCGAGGATATCCGCATAATAGAAGAATCTTTCATCCTCGATCTTCTGATGCATCCTGACGCCGTTGAAGCCAAGTTTTTTAATGAGTTCCAACTCGTGCACAATGCTCTCTTCATCGGGATACGTCATCCCGGAATTCCGGCAATACCCCTGTTCGAGCACCATCTTCAGATAGGTCGGGCCATTGTTGAGAACCAGAGTGTCCTTCTGAGCGTAAAAAGCACGAAACCCGAAATATGAACCGACCTCATCGATCACCTTTCCATCCCGCTTCAATACAAACTTCAGGTCGTAGAGCGCAGGATGAGCCATGCTCCACCATTCGATCTTGAACTGCGCTTGATCATCCGAAAGATCAATGGAATACGAGAAGCGGTCGCGCACGACGACGAGCGTGTTCTCCGCAACGAGCCTCCCCTCCCTCGATACCTGCGTCACCAGCTCCAGTCCACGGCAATCGCCCGTGATCTCCGCGTCAAAATCCACACAATAAGTCGCTTTGTTTGGCGTAAATTTCATGCGCCCGATCCTGTCAGCGGACACCACCTCCGTCCAGACAGTTTTCCATATGCCGTTTGTTTCCACATACCAACATCCGTACGGCTTTTCCATCCATTTCTGCTTGCCGCGCGGTTGAGCCGCATCGTATGTATCCTCGCACTTGACAGTCAGCGTGTATGTTTCCGTGCTCTTCAGGGCGGCATCGGTTATATCGAAACAAAAACGGCAATAACCGCCTTCGTGTTTTCCGATATAAATTCCGTTGACCCATACCTTTGTGATATAATCGCTGCCTTCAAACCAAAGGATCAGTCTGCTGTCCGCCGAGCAAGCGGGACGAAGCACCTCCTTCCGGTACCATATATTATCGTGACGCTCCGCCCTTTCGACTCCGCTTGCCGACGTCTGATAGCTGTACGGCACCCGAATTTTCATTCCCGTCGGAAAACCCGAACAAAACCATTCTTCCCGCTCTCCGCAATTCTTATCATCGAATGCAAAGTCCCAATCCCCGTTAAGATTGTGCCATTCTTTCCGGACGAACTGCGGACGCGGATAATCCTTTATGTAACATTGTGTGTGCTGCATGTTGCTCTCCTTATTTTTGTTACAATGTAATTCTATATCGATTTGATTATCTTGTCAATAGTTTTTTGAAAATAAATTCTGTCTCTTATACACATCTGACGCTGCCGACGAATAGCCTTGTGTAGA
>URHP01000004.1 GCA_900547645.1 uncultured Eubacteriales bacterium | reverse complement strand
CTGCGGCTGGGCGATTACGTCGTCACGGAAGCGGGATTCGGCGCCGATCTCGGTGCGGAAAAATTTCTCGACATCAAGTGCCGCTTTGCAGGGCTCAGGCCTGCGGCGTGCGTCGTGGTGGCGACCGTCCGCGCGCTCAAAATGCACGGCGGCGTTGCAAAGGCGGACCTTTCGCAGGAAAATCTGTCCGCACTCGAAGCGGGACTGCCCAACCTTCTGCGCCATGTGCGCAACATGAAGGAAGTATACGGTCTGCCCGCGGTCGTTGCGCTCAACCGCTTCCCCACCGATACGGACGCGGAGATCGCGCTCGTCATGGAGGAATGCAAAAAGCTGGGCGTCGAGACCGTGCTTTCCACCGTCTGGGCGGAGGGCGGAAAGGGGGGCGAAGCGCTTGCGAAGGCGGTCGTCGCGCTGTGCGAGACCAAAAGTGAGTTCCGCTACTGTTACGACGAGACCATGCCCATCAAGGCGAAGATCGCCGCGATCGTCAAAAAGGTATACGGCGGCGACGGGGTGGAGTATACGCCCGAAGCGGAGGAGGGCATCGCGCGGCTGGAGGCGCTCGGCTTCGGCAGGACGCCTGTCTGTATGGCGAAGACGCAGTACTCTTTCTCGGACGATGCAAAAAAATTGGGCGCGCCCGAGCATTTCATCGTCACGGTGCGCAGCGTAAAGATCTCCGCGGGCGCGGGCTTCGTCGTCGTGTTCACGGGCAATATCCTGACCATGCCGGGGCTGCCGCCCGTTCCCGCCGCCGAGAAGATCGACGTGGATGAAAACGGCGTCATCACAGGTCTGTTCTGATGGAGATCCGGTTATTGAAAGACGCGGTACCGCCCCTTCTGGAGTGGTACCGCGTTTGCAAAAGAGATCTCCCGTGGCGCAGGAACCGCAATCCGTACACCGCGCTCGTTGCCGAACTCATGCTCCAGCAGACGCGCGTGGAGGCGGTGAAGGAACGCTATGTGCAGTTTCTGGCGGCGTTTCCCACGGCGGAGGCGCTCGCCGCCGCCGATGAAGAGGAAGTCCTCAAACTGTGGGAGGGGCTCGGCTATTACTCCCGCGCGCGCAACCTGCACAGGGCGGCGAAGGTCATTGCGGAGCATGGATTTCCCGCAACGTTCGAAGGGGTGCGCGCGCTGCCCGGCGTGGGGGATTACACCGCGGGCGCAGTCTGCTCCATCGCACTCGGGATCCCCGCGCCCGCCGTGGACGGGAACGTATTGCGCATCCTGAGCCGTCTGTATGCGGACGGGTCGAACGTGGATGACGGCGCCGTGCGGGTAAAATACGCGCACCTTCTGCGGGCGGTTTATCCGCCCGAGACGGCGGACTTCTGCGAAGCGCTCATGGAGCTGGGCGCCATCGTCTGCATGCCCAACGGAGCGCCCGCGTGCGGGAACTGTCCGTGGGCGGACGTGTGCCGCGCGCATCTTGCGGGCAGGGAAGAGGCGTTTCCCGTGCGCAGCGAAAAAAAGGCGCGGCGCATTGTCGAAGCCACGGTCTGCGTACTGAAATGCGGCGAAAAGTACGCGCTGGAAAAGCGTCCCGCAAAGGGACTGCTGGCGGGGCTGTGGCAGTTCCCGTTTTTCGAGGGCGAAGCGCCCGATTTCGGAGCGCCGTCGGCGGAAAAGCGCGCAAAGCACGTCTTCACACATGTGGAATGGCACATGCGGGGCAAACTCATCCCCGTCGGCGAGGAGCTTCCCCCCTATGTGTGGGCGACCGCATATGAAATTTCCGCCATATATGCCCTGCCTTCGGCGTTCAGGGCATTTCTGGAATGGGTAAAATAATGTTGCGCGGGGCGCGGACAAACTGTCCGCGCCCCGCGCATATCAATAAATTATAAAACCTTTGTTTCCTACGGGCGCTCATCCGTTCGCGCTTTGGTCTTTTACCATGGAACGGTATTCCAGATAGCGGTAGCCGAGTTTTCCATAGAGCGCGACCGCGCGTTCGTTTTCCGGTTCGACTTCCAGCCGCAGGCGCGGTGCGCCGAATGTTTCCGCAAAGGCAAAAAATTCTTTGGCAAGCCCCTTGCCGCGGAAGGCGGGACGCAGGTAAATCTCGTCGATCCACAGGGCAAGTCCGCCCACTTCGCGCGAATAGGTCTTTTGCAGCAGGGCATAGCCTGCGGGCGTTTCGCCGTCGCACAGCAGATACCCTTCGAGATATTCGTCCGAGCGCATAAGCTCGCGGAAGGCGCGCGTATGATAGTCGCGGGGCACGGCGTGCTCCACGGCGGGGGATGCGTAAAATTCTTCGGACATGGCAACAAAGACCGCTTCGTCCTGTGGCGTCAGCTTGCGTATCATGCGGGCATTATAGCAGAGTTTTATGTGTCTGTCAACATTTGGAACAGCGTCCGATGGTTGCTAAAGTAAATATTATGTCATATCTTGTTGACAAACGGCGCGCACGGGAGTAAAATAAAGACGACGAAAGTCACAAAAATCAATGACAGAACGAGGAAAATTCCATGAGTACAATGATCTTTGATTCCAACGGCGAGCTGTGGTACACGCGCGCCGAGGAGCTCGGGCTCGACTATATCTCCATGCCCTACTATATCGACGGGCAGGAATATTTTTACGATCTCGGCAAGGCGACGGATTTCCGTAAATTTTACGACCTGGTGCGCGCGGGGAACATTCCCAAGACGCAGGCGCTCAATCCGGAGGACTACAAAAAGTTTCTGACGCCCTATTTCGAGCGCGGCGAAGACATTCTGTACATCAGCTTTTCGCACAAGCTGAGCGGTACGTTCCAGTCGCTTGAGCTTGCCCTGCGCGAGCTGAAAGAGATCTATCCCGACCGTAAATGCACGGTGTTTAATACCAACAGCATCTCTCTGGGCGCGGGCATTCAGGCGGAACAGGCGGCGTTGCTCAAACAAAAGGGCGCGTCCGATCGGGAGATCCTCGATTTCCTTGCCGCATTTACCGACCGCGTCTGCGTCTATTTTGTCGTAGACGACCTCATGCACCTGAAGCGCGGCGGCAGATGCTCGGGGCTTGCAGCGGTCGCAGGCACCGTTCTGGGGCTCAAGCCCATGCTCTCGGTGGGGGCGGACGGCGGGCTCTGCGTGCTCTCCAAGATCGCGGGCAGAAAGAAGGCGATCCGCACGCTTGCCGACAAAGTTGCGCAGGAACTCACCGACGAAAGCTGCCCCGTCTACGTTGTGGATGCAGACTGTGCCGAAGAGGGCGACAAGCTCCGCGATCTCATTCTGGAAAAGCGCCCGAACGCCAAAGTGGTGCGGCAGATCGTCGGCCCCGTCATCGGATCGCACTGCGGGCCCGGAACGCTGGGCGTCATCTTTGCGGGGGACAAGCGCCCCGTTCCGTTGGAAAAATAATCAGAAGGATTCACGCCCGACGCGTTTTTTACGCGTCGGGCGTTTTTAATGCGCGGGCAGTCGTTTAAAACGGGGATTGACAAAGGACGGCATTTGTGATAGTATATTTACAGATTTACAACAAAAAGAGGAAAGGACAGATATAACGCATCGGTCGGAGGCGAGAATGATGAACAGGACGAACGGCGCCCCAATCCAAAATCGGCAGTGCCGTTTTGTATTTTTGATGATCCGAAAGGAGGTGAAAAAATGAAAAGGGCAATCGGGATGGCACTGTGCGCATTGCTGATAGGGCTGTGTGCGTTGAGCGGATGCTCGAAAGATTACGGCACGCTTTATTATCTGCAAGACGTCTACGACGCGCAGGGGATCGACAGAGAAGATCTTTTGAATATCGCATATCATAACGGAGACATAGAAAGGAATCAGGAAGCCTTGCAGGGTTTTACGCCGGAACCGATCGGGGAATTGGACGAAAAAACCGCGAAAAAGATCCGGGAATGTGTTGCAAAGATATTTCGTGAAGATTACGAAATAAATGCGACGGAGAGCGGATTTAAAATCGTAAAGTATCTTGGTTGTTATAATAAATATTTTGCTTTTCGATTTACGAATAGTTATTTTGATTATCCAGCTGTAGATGATGAGCCGCAGATACAAGTGGTTGATGATATTCAATTTTTGTATTGGCACACAAGCCAGATACAGTTATGGAAAGAGGATTAAACAAAGGAGGAAAAACAAATGAAAAAGTTCAAAGTATTGGCAGGGATGCTGCTTGCGGCAATCGTGGCGTCGGGAGCGGCGGGAGTTGGAACGCTGTCTGTATTTGCGCAGCAGACGGCGCCGGAGGAATCCACCCGTGCGGAAATCTCGCTCGACGATGATTTGGCGCAATGAAATGCGTCTTTTTTATTTTTCAATTGTCAATTCAGTAAGGAGGTGAAGAGATGAAAAGGGCAGGTTGTGTGATTCTTGCGGGAATCATGGCGGCGGGAATGTGCATCGGACTTGCGGGCTGCAAGGATGAACCGGAAGCGTTTTATACATTACAGATTGCATATTGGGAAAATATCATAACTTATGATGATTTAAAAATGCTGAATGAGAAAATCGAATCGGGTGAAAAGGTAACGCTCAGTCAGGAAACGCAGGAAGCAATCAAAGATGAGATCATAGAGAGTATCGACCATTTCGGGGGGATCGGACCGTCGTTGTATTATTGTCCTACGTTTGATACAAAAGATATGATAGAGCAATTAAAAGAATGGAATAAGACAATCAAATATCAGATTCCCGATAAAGAAGAAATGGAATGCTTGAACTATTACGGTGAATATCATGGCTGCCATTTTTTATTGCTGAAAACGGATGAGCCGGAATTGGAGTCTGTTCCCGAAATGAAATTGGGCGATATAACATTTCAAGTTATTACCGGTAAAGGTTATTTTATTTGGACAAATCCGAATCATATAGAAATCACATTTGAAGAAAACAGGGGAGCGTCATTATGAAAAGGGCAGGCTATGTGATTCTTGCGGGAATCATGGCGGCGGGAATGTGCGTCGGGCTTGCGGGCTGCAAAGGCAGTCCTCCGTTCGGAGAATTTTATTCTTTGCAGGGAGCCTATGAAGCGGGGATCCTGACGCACGATGAACTGATGAGCATTGCATAATTTTATAATAACGGAAACCGAATAAGAATCTGGCACGAAAGCGAAGAAAATTCTTAAAAGATCTTTACGGCACCCTGCTCTGAAACGTCATAACGGAACAAGCCCCCGCATACCGTAGAATATCACGGATGCGGGGGTTTTTATGGAAGGTTTCGGCAGAGTCGTCAAGGAAGTCGCGCTTGCCGCGCTCTTTTGTACGCTGTTCTATCTGGTGGCGACGGCGCTTGCCGCCGTTTTTGTGCGCGCGTATGCGCCCGCGGACGGCGCGGTGCTTGCCGTCAATTGGGTGATCAAATGCGCGGGCGCGTTTTTATTCCCGCTCCTGTTCGTCCATCACGGGCGCGCGTTCTTCAAGGGGATCGCTGCGGGCGTCGCGGCAACGCTGCTTGCCATGCTGCTGTTTGCCGCCATCGGCGGGGGCTTCCGCCTCAATGCGCTCTTTCTTGTCGAACTGCTCGTGTGCGGCGCGCTGGGCGGGCTCGGCGCGCTTGCGGGCGTGAAACTGCGCAAGGAATGAAAAGATTTGCGCGGATCCGAAAAAACACTTGCAAATTTCGCCGCGCCGTTGTATAATGGAAAAAAACGAAGACAGGAGAAAATGTTATGATCCGTACGATCGCAAAACCTCAGGCAAAGAAAGTGACGGGCTGCGGCGAATGCAGAAGCACCTGCCAGTCCGCTTGCAAGACGAGCTGCACCGTTGGCAATCAGTCCTGCGAGCGCGTCACGAGAGAAGAGAAGATCGAGAGAAAATAACACGACCGCCAAAAGACGGGGAGCGGCGCCTTTGCGCTGCTCCTTGTTTTGCGCTTTTTCGGATGTTATCCGCACACGAATATGGTACACGTTTTTCATTACCACGGACATCACTACGTCTACGACACGGGCAGCGGCGCGCTCCATGAGTGCGACGAAAAGACCGCGCGCCACCTTGCGGGGGAGAGCGTCGAATTTACCGACGAGGAACTGAAAGAGACGCTCGCGGACATCGAGGGGCTTAAAAACGCAGGGCTGCTGTATGCGGAGGAGACGACCGTCGCGCCCGTCAAATCGCAGGAGCTCAAGGCGCTCTGCATTCACATCTGCCACGACTGCAACCTTCGCTGCAAGTACTGTTTTGCGGACGAGGGCGCCTATCATGCCGCGCGCGAGATGATGAGCCTAGAAACGGCAAAAAAGGCGATCGACTTCCTCATTGCGAACAGCGGCGCGCGCAAGGTGCTCGAAGTGGACTTCTTCGGCGGCGAACCGCTCATGAATCTGGACGTCATCAAACAGACGGTCGCCTATGCCAAGGAAGAAGCGGCAAAGCGCGGCAAGCGGTTCCTGTTTACCACCACGACCAACGGTCTGCTTTTAAACGACGACGCAGTGGAATTTCTCAATGCGGAGATGGAAAACGTCGTTCTCTCCCTCGACGGCAGAAAGGAAGTGCACGACGCCGTGCGGAAGACGGTCTCCGGGAAGGGGAGCTTCGACGCGGTCATCGATAAAATCAGAAACTTCGTGAAGATCCGCGGGGACAAGCACTACTATGTGCGCGGCACGTTTACGGCAAAGAACCTCGATTTTTCCAAGGACGTGCTCTTTCTTGCCGATCAGGGCTTCGATTCCCTTTCGGTCGAGCCCGTCGTCACGGACATTCCCGAACTGCAGATCAGAGAGGAACATCTGCCCGTGATCGAGGCGGAATATGAAAAGCTGTGCGACGAGTATATCCGCCGCGAAGCGGAGGGGAAGGGCTTCTCCTTCTTCCACTTCCATATCGATCTCGAAGGCGGTCCCTGCCTTCAGAAGCGCGTTTCGGCGTGCGGCGCGGGGAATGAGTACCTCTCCGTCGTGCCGAACGGCGATCTCTATCCCTGCCATCAGTTTGCAGGCGACAAAAAATGGCGCATGGGCAGTGTGTATGAGGGCGTGATCGATCCGCAGATCCGCGGCTTGTTTGCGTCGTCCAGCCTGTTCACGCGCGAAAAGTGCGGCGACTGTTTTGCCAAATTCATCTGTTCGGGCGGCTGCAGCGCGAACAACTATCACTATAACGGCGACATCAACAAGCCGTATGAAATGACCTGCGCGATGATGAAAAAGCGCATCGAGTGCGCGATGCACGTGCTTGCAGAGCGCAAGTCGCGCGAAAATTAGGCAAAAAATACGAAAAGCGGCGCGTTTCGGCTTGACGGAGCCGCCCTTTTTCTATATAATGAGAGGAGCGAGAATTTTCCGAAAGAGCATTTTGGGCATTCCCCGTTCACGATACAGGAGGAGGCAATGGGCAAGAAAAAATCGGTGGTCCTGCTGGTGATCTATACCCTGTTGATCGCCGTTTTGTGCTTTATCTGTACCGTTTCGTTTTCCTACGGAACGGACAATCTGCATGCGTTCAGCTCCGTCATGCGCATGATGGAGAAGGACGCCGATCTCGGGCTTGCGTACGGCGCGAACGCCGATACGGGCGCGTATCTCGGCGGCGGCTATTCCGCCGTGTACTATCCCGAAGGCGTCATCACCGCCAAGGAATACGAAGACGATACCCGCGACATGAGCGACGAGGAGCGGGAGGATTATGCGGCGGATTACGTCCGCTATCCCGACGAAAACGGTTCCGTCTACCTGGAAAAGGGCGTTGCCTGCGACGACAACGGCGTGATGACGGAAGGGTTCAAAGCGGCGTTTGCGTCGGCTCTGGAAACCGTGACGCAGCGCTATGCCCTCCTTCGCGTGGACGGGGCGCGCGTCGAATCGGTGGGGGATTACGCGATCCGCGTGTTCCTGCCCGCCATGATGGACGGCGAATACACCGCGATCAATTTCTTCTCCTATACGGGAGAGCTGAACATCAAATACGGTTCGGACGAGGCGTCCGCGACCGATCTGTTCACCGTTCGTCCGGATGAGACGGTCGCCGACTATGTGCAGTCGGTGCGCGCGCGTACGTCCGGAAGCACGGGCTACATTGAGTTCCTGTTCACGGAAGCCGGACAGTCCGCGCTGGCAAGCGCGACGTCGGGCGCGGCGGAGACGGCGGTCACCCTCTTCTTCTATGTCGGCGATACGTCCGTTCTGCAGCTCTCCGTCAACGAAGTGTACGACCAGAACACTCTCTACATCAGCGGCAGCTATACGCCCGAGACGGCGAATACCGTTGCGGTGCTGCTCAACAGCGCGATCTCCGGAACGTCGGACGATCTGACGTTCACGCCCAGCGATGCATACTTCCATCCGGCGCTGTACGGTTCGAATACGGTCTGGATGCTCTACATTGCGTTCGGCATCTTCTTCGTCGCGATGATGGCGTTCTTCTTCATCCGCTACCATCGCCTGGGCTTCGTGCACCTGTATACCTATCTGCTGTTCCTGTTTGCCATGATCCTGTGCGGCTGGTCCATCCCGTTCCTGTATCTGAGCGTGGAGACCTTCCTTGCGTTCATGCTTGCATCGGTGCTTCTGTGCGTGAGCGACGCCGTTGCGTTCGAAAACGCGCGCAAGGAGTACGCGCTCGGCAAGACGATGACTTCTTCCGTCAAGACGGGCTACAAAAAGTGTTTCTGGAAGCTGTTCGATCTGCATATCGTCGTTGCGATCATCGCGTTCCTTGTGTACGCGATCGCGCTCACGAGCCTGCAGACGGCGGCGTTCGTACTCGGGCTCGGAACGCTGTTCTCCGGCGTGGCAACGCTCCTTGTCAACCGCTTCGGTTGGGCGGTGATGATGGGCACTTCCAAACAGCCCGGCAAGTTCTGCAACTTCAAGCGGGAGGAAGTGGAAGATGAGTAACAAGCGTTTGAACCTGCTTCCCGTTTGGGCGGCGATTTCGGCGGTCATCATCATTGCGGGGATCGTTCTGATGGCGCTGCTCGGTTTTAACGAGAGCCTGGACCGCCCCGACAGCAAGACCTTTGACGTCTATTACAACGTCGTTGTGGACCTTGACGCGGGCAGAAAAGCCGCGCTCGAAAGATACAGCGAAGACACGTTTGCGGATGCGGGCATCGAATACGAAAACAAGGAGACGCTCGAAGGGCAGTCCGCTCCCGTGTCGCAGACGCAGGGCGCGTTCACCGAAACGGGGAATGATTTCCTGCTGCGCTACACGTTCTCCGCGGACGTCTCCGACGAGACGCTTGCCGCCGTCAAGGCGGCGGTCGAGGCGAGGATCGACGGCGACGAGACCTTCCTTTCTCCCGCCGAAACGTTCGTCTCCTACGATACGCTCACCCTTCAGTCCATGAACGAAGCAATGTGGCGGGGCGCGGTCGCCGTGGCGGTCGCCGCCATCGTGGCGCTCATCTACGTTGCCATCCGGTTCGGAATGGGCTGCGCGCTGACGGGGCTGGTCGCCTGCGTCAACGATGCGTTCCTGACGCTTGCCATCTTTGCCATTGCGCGCATTCCCGTGTATGCGTTTGCGCCCATGCTGTACGCCGCGATCGCGGCAGTCGCGTCCGCGGTGTTCTGGCTCATCCGCTGCATGAAGCTGCGCGACGATGCAAAGGATCCCGCCGCAAACGCGCTCTCCGCGGAGGAAGCGGTGGCGGGCGTCTGCAAGGCGACGGACAAGACGGTTTGGCTTGCCGCGGGCATCACGCTCGTCATGACCGCCGTCTGCGCGGCATGCACCGTAACGACGGGCGCCGTGTTCGTGTTCGCGGGCGCGCTCGTTCCCGTGGCGGCGGGGCTGTATTCTTCCATGCTGCTTGCGCCTGCGCTGCACGTCAGGATCAAGGCGCATTTCGACCGTATGAAGAAAAAGCATGCGCGCTATGAAGGCAAGAAAAAATCGGCAAAGGCGGACGCCGAAGCCTGAACGATCTGAATGAACGACGGCGGGAAGTTTCCCGCCGTTTTGCGTTTTTGCGCAAAGGGAAAAAATATTTTGCGCAAACGGCGCATTCTGTGGTATAATAGAAAAAATATCCGTTACGGGACACCGACCATGAAAAAACTCGTGCATGAATTTCAATTGACCGCCGCGCAGGAAGCGGAGGTACAAGCGTGCGCCGCCTCGCTCGGCATTACGCCTACGACGGCGCGCATTCTCTATGCGCGGGGCATGGATACGGCGGAAAAGATGCGTGCCTTCCTGCGGCCGGGCGCACGGCACTTTCTCTCGCCCTTCCTCATGAAGGGGATGAAGGAGGCGGTCGCGCTTCTGACGCAGGCGCGCGACGAAGTCTGGAGAGTCGCGCTGTTCGGCGACTATGACGCAGACGGCATCGGCGCGCTCGCCGTGCTCTCCCGTGCGCTGCAGATGTTCGGCATCGAACCATACCTCTATGTCCCCGAGCGCGTTGAAGGATACGGCATGAGTGCGGCGGCGCTCGACAAGATCTTCGACGAATTCATGCCCGACCTCATCGTCACGGTGGACTGCGGCATATCCAATGCCGCCGAAGTTGCCTACGCGCAGGAATCGGGTGCATACGTCATCGTCACCGACCATCACGAGCTGCCCGACATCCTTCCCGACTGCGTGACGGTCAATCCGAAATTTGCGGACGACTATCCGTACGACAACCTGTGCGGCGCGGGCGTCGCGTTCAAACTTGCCACGGCGCTCATCGGCGACCGCGCGATGGAGCTTGTGGACTTTGCCGCGCTCTCCACGGTCGCGGACAGCGTGCCGCTGCTCGGCGAAAACCGCGACATCGTGGCGGAAGGGCTGCGGCGCATGGAAAAGCATCCCCGTCCCGCGTTTTCCGCCCTGCTCGGCAAGACGAACGAGGTGACGGCGCAGACGCTCGCCTTCACGATCGCGCCCCGCATCAACGCGGCGGGCAGGATGGGGGACGCGCACGCGGCGCTCTCCCTGTTCACGACGGAAAACGAGGAGGCGATCGCCGCCCTTGCGGAAAAGCTCAACCTCTACAACGCGGAGCGGCAGCGTGCCTGCGACGAACTGTATGCGCAGGCGATCGAGAGCGTCCGCCGGGAGGGTGCGTATCAGAGCGTCGTCATGCTGGCGGCGGACAATTGGAACGCGGGGTTCGTCGGCATCGTGGCGGCGCGCATTGCGGAAGAATTTTCCCGTCCCGCGCTGCTGTTTGTGCGGCGCGGCGACATGCTGCGCGGCAGCGCGCGCAGCGTCGAGGGCGTGAATATCTTCGAAGCGCTCAAGGCGTGCTCGCAGTATATCGAAGAGTTCGGCGGTCATTCGCAGGCGGCGGGCGTCAACGTGCGCGCGGACAAGTTTGAAGATCTCAAGCGCGCGCTCGGCGAATATATCGGCTCCCATTACTCGCGGGAAGATCTCGCGGCAAAGCTGTACGTCGTCGGAGAGGGGGAGGATCACGCTCAGGTCGCGCACGAGCTTGCCATGCTCGAACCATTCGGCATCGGCAACCGCCGCCCCCTGTTTACGATGGAGACGGGCAGCCTCGACGCGCACCCCGTCAAGCCGCTCTCGCCGCACCTGTCGATGAGCGCGGGCGGGCTGGATCTCATGTACTTCGGCGGGGCAAAGGATCTCAAATTTTTGCGGAGCGATCTTAAAAAGACGCTCGTGTTCGAATATAATCTCTCCGTGTTCCGCGGCAGGGAGTATCTGAAAGGTTTCGTGCGGGCGGTGCTGCCCGCGGGCGGCGGCATTGCCGCGCCCGAGATCTTTGAAAATACGCTGCTTGCCCTGCGCGGCGCGCCCGTGCGGGCGGATGCGGCGACGGAGGAGCTGAACGGCTTTTTGGAGCAGCGCTGCGCCGCGTGCGCCTACGGTCTGTGCGCCGTGTGCTACGACGTTGCGACGCTGGCGGAGTTCCCCGCGCTGCGCGCGCTTCCCGCCGACGTGTTCCGCCTCTCCTCGGGCAACTGCGAAAACGTGGTGCTGATCGCGCCCGATCCGGGGTGCGACCTTTCGGGATACCGCGACGTGGTGTTCCTGGACATGCCCCCCGCAAACGCGCTGCAGACGGGCGGCGCGCGGGTGCGCGTGAACGGGGAGATCAGCGGCAGGGAGCGGCTGTACGCCCTCTCGACGCAGCGGGAAGACCTGCTCGCCGTGTTCGCCGCTCTGCGCGCGCAGGGCGCCCGCGTGACGGGCGAGAGCTACGCGGAGGCCGCCAAGTCGTGCGATTGTCTCGGGTTCGGGACGGAGGAGTTTATCTTCGCGCTCGCCGTATTCGAGGAGCTCGGGCTGATCGCTCTGGACGGCGGACGGCTGCAACTTGCCCGCGGAAAAAAGACGGAGCTCGCCGCTTCGCCGCTCTATACGGCGGTGGCGGCGCTCAGGGAGGCGTAACGTGGAATCCATCCTCATGAAGATCTATGAATTCTATACGGGCGCGGAACGAGACATGCTGCTGCATGCCTACGATTTTGCGCGCGATGCGCACCGCAATCAGAAGCGCGCTTCGGGCGAACCTTATTTCATCCATCCGTGCGCGGTCGCGGAGATCCTGGTCGATCTCGGGCTGGACGCCGAGACGATCGCGGCGGCGCTTCTGCATGACGTCATCGAGGATACGCCCGTCACCGAGGAAGACGTGCGCCGTGAATTCGGCGAAGGCGTCCTGACGCTCGTTGCGGGCGTCACCAAACTCGACAAGATCGTCTTCAAATCGCAGGAAGAGGAGGAGGCGGAAAACTTCCGCAAGATCTTCATTGCGATGGCGAAGGATATCCGCGTCATCATCATCAAACTCGCAGACCGTCTGCACAACATGCGCTCCCTCAACTTTTTGTCCAAGGAGCGCCAGCAGAAGATGGCGCGCGAGACGCTGGACATCTACGCACCCATTGCGGGCAGGCTCGGTATTTCGCAGGTCAAGTGCGAGCTGGAGGACCTGTGCCTGAAGTACCTCGATCCCGCCGCCTTCGAATATCTGGTGGAGAACATTCACCAGAAGTTGGAAGAGCGCAACCGCTTTGTGGATTTTGTGGTGGAGGAGATCAACGGCATCCTGGAAGAGAGCAGGATCCACGGCGAAGTGTTCGGCCGTCCCAAGCACTTCTACTCCATCTACAAGAAGATGAAGGACAAGCACAAGACGCTCGATCAGATCTATGATCTCACCGCCGTCCGCGTCATTGTCGGCACGGTGGACGAGTGTTACGAGGTGCTGGGCAAGATCCATAAGAAGTGGAAGCCCGTGCCCGGACGCATCAAGGACTATATCGCAACGCCCAAGCCCAACCTCTATCAGTCGCTGCACACGACGGTCGTCACCAACTTCGGGCAGCCCTTCGAAATTCAGATCCGTACGGAGGAAATGCATCGCACGGCGGAATACGGTATCGCGGCGCATTGGAAGTACAAGGAAAACCGCAGCGAGGAATCTTCGCTCGATGCGCGCATCGCCTGGATCCGCGAGGTCATGGAGCTGCAGGGAGGGCTGAAGGACTCCAAGGAGTTCATGGACACCGTCAAGGGCGAGCTGTACTCGACCGAGCTTTTGGTGTTCACGCCGCAGAGCAAGGTCATCTCGCTCCCCGCGGGCGCCACGCCCGTCGACTTTGCATACGCCATTCACTCGGAAGTGGGCAACAAGTGTACGGGCGCCAAGGTGAACGGAAAGATCGTCCCGCTCAACACCAAGCTCGAAACGGGCGACGTGGTGGAGATCATTACCTCTCCGAACAGCAAGGGCCCTTCGCGCGACTGGCTGAAATTCATCAAATCTTCGTCTGCGCGCGCCAAGATCAAGTCCTTCTACAAGAAGGAGATGAAGGAGGAGAACATCCGCCTGGGCAAGAGCATGCTGGAGGAGGCCGCCAAGCGCAGGGGCATGGCGCTTTCCGAGCTGGTCACGCCCGAGAGCTTCAAAAAGGTCTCCGAAAAGCTCTCCTTCGATACGCCCGACGAAATGTATTCCGCCATCGGTTACGGCGCGGTGACCGTCAATCAGGTCATCTTCAAATTGCTCGACTATTTCCGCAAGGAGGCGCCCGCGCCCATCATTCCCCAGCCCTTCAAGGCGAAGAACGCCAAGGGTTCCGTCACCATCAACGGCATGACGGGGATGCTCGTCTCCTTCGCGGGGTGCTGTTCGCCCGTTCCCGGCGACGAGATCGTTGGGTTCGTCACGCGCGGCAGGGGCATCGTGATCCACAGAAAGGACTGCCCCAACATGAAGAACGTCGATCCCGCAAGACTGCAGGCGGCGGAGTGGCTGGTCAAGGAGGGGGATGCGCGCTTCAAGGCGGCGATCGTCGTCACCGCGGAAGATCAGGGCGCGGCGCTCTCCGCGATCTCCGCTTCCGTGTCCGAAATGCATCTGGAGATCACCTCCATCAACGGCAGGTATGATAAAAACGGTTCCGCGATCGTCGATGTGACGGTCAGCCTGCTGAGCCGGCAGGACGTCGAAGTCCTCATCGGCAAGATCCGGTCGCACGCAAAAATTCTGGACGTGCGCCGTCTCTCCAACTGACGCCATGCTAAGATACAAGATCGCCCCCAGGGGCTTTGCCGCCAATTGCTACCTTCTGACGGAGGACGGAAAAACCGCCGTCGCCATCGATCCCGCGCAGCCGCGCGTCGCGGACGAGGCTGCGCGCCTCGGGCTGCGCGTGGAGTATGCGCTGCTGACGCACGGGCATTTCGACCATATCGGCGGGTGCGCCGCGCTGCAGCAGGCGGGCGCAAAGATCGGGTGTCTCGATGCGGAAAAGCCGCTTGTGTTGGGAGACGGCAACATGGCGGCATACTTCGGCAGGCGCGTGCCCGCGTTCGGGATCGATTTCACTTTTTCGGACGGCGACGTGCTGGAGCTTTGCGGAATAAAACTGACCGTGATCGCCACGCCCGGGCATACGGCGGGCGGCGCCTGTTTTCTTGCGGGCGGCAGTCTGTTCACGGGCGACACGCTGTTTGCGGGCGACGTGGGCAGGTGCGACCTTCCCACGGGCAGCGGCGCGCAGCTCGCGGCGAGCGTACAGAAGCTGTACGCGCTCGAAGGGGATCTTCCCGTCTTTCCCGGACACGGCGAGGATACGACGCTCGGACGGGAGCGGAAATACAACGGATCGGTGCGGCAATGCTGACGAGCGATACAAAATTCCTTGAACCCGAACTCATGGACGTGGTGCGCCTGTTCGACGGCGCGCAGGACACGGAGATCGCACATACGATGCGCTTTACGGGGAACGCGTTTGAAAACACCGTCGCGCTGAACGGGCGCGTGCGCGCCTTTTCGGACGAGGCGTGCGTGCAGGACGCGTTGCAGTACAAGAGCCTTGCAAAGCGGTACGCCAAGCTTGCGCTCTACGCCGCGCTCAGCGAGGAGACGGGCATACGCCTTCCGTGGGGCGCGCTGACGGGCATCCGTCCGACGCGCCTTGCGTATGCCGAGCTGGATGCCGGGCGCCCCTTTGAGCCGCTCTTCGAGCGCATGCGCGTCTCTGCCGACAACATCGCGCTCGTGCGCGACGTCATTGCGGGGCAAAAAGCCGTTTACGAGCGGCGGGAGGGCAATTGCGATCTGTTCGTCTCTCTCCCGTTCTGTCCGACGAAGTGCGAATACTGTTCCTTCATCACCGCGCCGATCGCGGCGACCAGAAAGTATTTGCCGGGCTATCTTTCCGCGCTGAAAGAGGAGCTCGCGGCGGCGGGACCGCTCATCGGGAACCTGCGCTCCGTCTATATCGGCGGCGGCACGCCCTTTGCTCTCGAAGCGGAAGAGCTTGCCGCGGTGCTGGAAGCCGTCGCGCCGCTCAGAACGAACGGCTGCGAATATACGGTGGAGGCGGGCAGACCGGATACCTTCACGCGCGAAAAGCTGGAAGTGTGCAAATCGTATGGCGTGACGCGCATCTGCATCAACGCGCAGAGTTTCTCGGACGCGACGCTGGTGCGGATCGGCAGGAAACACACCGCGCAGGCGGTACGCGACGCGTTCGGGCTCGCCGCGCCCTTCGGGTTTTCCGTCAACTGCGACCTGATTGCGGGGCTGACGGGGGAGACGTTCGAAGCATTCTGCGCGAGCGTGGACGAAGCGATCGCCCTCGCGCCCGACAACATTACCGTACATACGCTGTGTCTGAAAAAGGGCGCGCGGCTCAAGGAGGAGACGTCCCGTCTGGAGGAGGGGCGGCTCTCGGACATGATCGCTTATTCGCGCGCGGCGCTGTCGCGGGCGGGGTACGGACCGTACTACCTCTACCGTCAGAAGTATATGGCGGGCGCGCACGAGAACGTCGGCTGGACCAAACCCGGGAAGGCGTGCGTCTATAACGTGGACGTGATGGAGGAGACCTGCGACAACCTTGCCGTCGGCGCGAACGCCGTCTCCAAAAAGCTGTTCGCGGGCGGAAAGCGCATCGAGCGCCACGGCAGCCCCAAGGATATTCCCACCTATCTTGCCAAGGTCCCGCAGCTCATTGCCGAGCGGGAAGCGCTGTTTTCCGCAACGTAACGGATGCGGCAGCTCTTTCGGCATGCAAAACAGCCTGCAAAAAAGCACCCCGCGCTCGCCGAGCGCGGGGTGCTGCTGATCGCGGTTATTTTTTCGGGTTCCTGACGGGCGTACCGCAGTAGGGGCAGCATTTGCTGTCCTTCGTGTACAGAAAACGCGCGCCGCAGGCGGTGCATTCGGCGTAAAATTCCTGCTTGCCGAGTTCCTGGTTTTCGTTGAGGATGAGCGTATCGCCGTCCCGTTTGATGCCGGGCAGGTAGCGCTTGCGGAAGCAGGCGTCGAGCTGGTTGCGCACGTCCTTTTCGGACATGGACAGTTGCACGGCGATCTCGTTTACCGTATGTAAATGCTCTTCCATGACCGCGCTCACGCGCGGTAGAGCGCCTTTTTGGGCGCATAGGCGGTCGTCCAGCCGATCGCCGTTCCGTAGAAGCCGACGGCGAGCAGACCGATGCCGATCCCCCAGACGGCGGGCTGCGATATGGCGAATCCGACGCCCATCATGACGCCGCCGAGCGGCAGACAGAGCGTCAGAACGACGCAGAGAAAGAGGCTTTTGCGCAATGCTTTTTTGATGGGCTGCATAAGTTCCCTCGCAGACGTTTTTTATCATTATAGTCGCTTTTGCGCGGTTTGTCAATGGCGGATGCGGAATTTGCAGACATATCTTGACAAAGCCGCCGTGCTGTGGTATATTGAAGGGGAAATCGGGCGCGCCCCGGACGGCGCGCGGAGGGGTCTTATGACAACGGAACAGATCGTCATTCTGGTACTTTCAATCGCGCTTGCCGCGGCGCTCGTCTGCGCCGTCGTGCTGTATGTCAGGTACCGCGCGGAACAAAAGAAAAATGCGGCGGGTTCGCGCTACGCCGATGAGGTGATCGTAAAAGACGGCGTGCGCTATTCGGCGGATCCGTCCGTCGAACGCGGCGGCGCGGTCAATGTGTCGCATGCCGAAGGGGACTTCGTTCTGGCTGCGGGCAAGACCTACCGCGCGCAAAAGGACGGGGAGCTTCTGCCGGGGACCTACACCCTGCTTGCTTCCAATGACGCGGCGCACACGTTCAAACTGCGCGTGGGCGGGCTCGTGCGCACCTTTTCGCACGGCGACACCGTCGTTCTGAAGGACGGCGAGGAGATCTGCGCGGTCTCGGGATCCGTGATCCTGCGCTGACGCGCATATGTCCCGCGGGGCAGAAATCGAAAAATCGTATCGGGATGCGCCGGCGGACATCTGTCCGCCGGCGTAATTCATTTTATGTGATTTACGTCATTTGTTTTACGACAACATATAACCGTGCTCTGTACTCGTTGGAATATCGATCGTGCCAGTGAACCTCAATGATCGTGTCCGTCTGCCAGTCAGTGTCTTTGTCATAGTACGCGGCCACCTGCGTTTTGTAATAACTTCCATCGGTATATGTAACGGCATAGACGACTTGTGCCATAGACGGATAAAATAATACATTACCCGCAGAGTCTTTGAAAAGTACGAACTCGTCGGAAAACACCTCGTAATCTTCGACCGTCTTTTCTGTCGTTTCTGTCCCGCCCGATCCGATGCGGCCGGGCTCAAAGAAAACGGAGAGGACGGTCAGGGCGTCATCGCTTCCTGTAAAGTGGACTTCGATATAGTCATACGGGGTAAATTCCAGCTGCTTTTCCAGCTCAAAGATTTCATTCAAGTCGCCGGAGTCCCCAGCTTCGGCTTTTTTCGTTTGGTCGAGCAGCTTTTGATAATTTGCTGAGTAGTACGTCCATTTACGGTCGGAGAAAGTGCTGTCCTCCTGCGTGCGCGTGTCATATCCATATGGTTCTCCCAGTACGGCAAGTACCTGCTCGGGCGTGTCCCCTACGTTTATTCTCGCCACTTTGGAAATACGGAAGATATTACCGAGAACACAGCAGATGACGATGACGGCGATCAATACAAGGGCGAGGAGCCCCGCACCGATGCAGATGGGGACGCGATAGATGCGCAAAGCAACGGCGGCTTTGGAAGCCGGTTTTTGCGCAGAGCAGGTCTCCTGCGCTTTTTTCCCGCAGTTCGGGCAGAAATTGCCCTCAAATTCCTGTCCGCAACTCGTACATTTCATAGCGATCTCCTCTTGAATCCCGTTTCGGAATATAAACCCTATTATACTTGCGCTACATACATTTGTCAACAAAATCACCACTTTAACACAGATATTTCGATAGTGATTTTTGATACAATCAAGCAGATGTTACTCAATGACTTGGTTGCGGACAAGCTGGAAACGCTGCGAAAAGAGAGGCACATCGGCGTGTATACGCTGTGTAACCGCGCGGCGATCTCGTATGAGACATATCGCGGGATCCGGAAAAAGAAAAACAAAGATATTTATCTGCGCACACTGCTCATTCTGCTGAAGACGCTGAATGTCACGCCCGCAGAATTTTTTGCTGATCCGATGTTTATGAGCGAAGATCTTGACATCGATTTTAAATAACGCACAAAATCTTTTTTGAAAAGAGGGGAAAGCACGGGAAAATCTTTGACAAGCGCGCGAAAAAATGGTATGATTATTCTCGACGTACGCGAGGAGAACGGCTCTCCACCTTTTTCTTGGCGTGCGCGGCAAAATATTCCATAGGAGGATAAACGCAAATGGAAAAGCAGGAGATCATTGCCAAGTTCGCGGCGCACGAAGGCGATACGGGTTCGCCCGAAGTGCAGATCGCGCTCCTCACCGAGCGCATCAACCACCTCAACGAGCACCTGAAGGAGCACAAGCACGATAATCACTCCCGTCGCGGGCTTCTGAAGATGGTCGGTCGCCGCAGAGGGCTTCTGGACTATCTCAAGGCAAAAGACATCGAGCGTTACAGAGCGGTCATCGCGGCGCTCGAGCTCAGAAAGTGAGGCTTTGAAAAGGGGCGGCTTTTTGCCGCTCTTTTTTTGGGACTTCCGCAGGCAGAAGCGGCCGTCCCGCACCGTTTCTGCGCCGTCGGGGCGCAGGGACAAAGAACGAAAGGCGTTAAAGATAAGGAGATAAAGTAACAATGAACTACCAGGAATTCAGATTCAATGTCGGCGGCCGCGAGGTCGTCGTCGAGACCGGTAAGTACGCGGAACAGGCGAACGGCGCCTGCGTCGTGCGCTGCGGCGAGACCGCCGTCATGGTGACGGTGTGCATGTCCAAGACGCCGAGGGACGGCATCGACTTCTTCCCTCTGCAGGTGGACTATGAAGAGAAGATGTACGCGGTCGGCAAGATCCCCGGCAGCTTCAAGCGCAGGGAGGGCAGGGCTTCGGACAAGGCGATCCTGACTGCCCGCCTCATCGACAGGCCGCTGCGCCCGCTGTTCCCGAAGGGACTGTTCAACGACGTCGTCGTCGTTGCAACGGCGCTCTCCGTCGAGCCCGACGTGAGCCCCGAACCCCTTGCCATGATCGGCTCTTCGGTCGCGCTCTCCATTTCCGATATTCCCTGGGGCGGTCCCACGGGCTCGGTCGTCGTGGGGCTTGTGGACGGCGAATACGTCATCAATCCCGACGCGGCGCAGCGCGAAAAGAGCACCATTCATCTGAATCTCGCCGGCATGAAGGACGCCATCCTCATGATCGAAGCGGGCGCGGACGAAGTTTCCAACGACGAGATGGTCGGCGCGATCATGTTCGGTCAGCAGGAAATTTCCAAGATCTGCAAGTATATCGAAGAAGTCATCGTTCCCGCAGTCGGCAAGCCCAAGCAGCAGATCGAGCTGTATCACATTCCCGAAGAACTCGACGCCGCCGTGCGCGCGTACGCTTCGGACAAGCTCGACTGGGCGCTCGACACCTTTGACCGCCAGGAGCGCGAGGCGCGCCAGGACGAGGCGGAAAAGGAGATCCTGGAGCATTTTGCGGACATTTATCCCGACAAAACGCGCGAGCTGAAAGATTCCGTCTATTATCTGACCAAGGAGAAAGTGCGCGCCAAGATCTTCGATAAGGGCATCCGTCCCGACGGCAGAGGACTCAAAGACGTGCGTCCCATCTGGTGCGAGCGGCACGTGCTGCCCCGCGTCCACGGCAGCGCCGTCTTCACGCGCGGTCAGACGCAGACGCTCACCACCTGCACGCTGGGTATGCTTGCCGACGCGCAGAAGCTGGAGGGGCTGGACGACGAGACGAGCAAGCGCTATATGCATCAGTATAACTTCCCCGGCTACTGCACGGGTGAAGCGAAGGCGATCCGCGGCGCAGGCAGGCGCGAGATCGGGCACGGCGCCCTTGCGGAGCGCGCCCTCATCCCCGTCCTTCCCTCGGCAGAGGAGTTCCCTTACGCCATCCGTGTCGTCAACGACATCATGTCTTCCAACGGTTCGTCGTCGATGGCTTCCGTCTGCGGTTCCACCATGGCGCTGATGGACGCCGGCGTTCCCATCAAGGCGCCCGTCGCGGGCGTCGCCATGGGACTGATCAAGAATCAGGAAACGGGCGAATTCCGCGTCATGACGGACATTCAGGGGCTTGAGGACTTCCTCGGCGACATGGACTTCAAGGTGGCGGGAACGCAGAAGGGCATCACCGCCATTCAGATGGACATCAAGATCAAGGGCATCTCGGAAGAGATCATGCACACGGCGATCGAACAGGCGAACGAGGGCAGGACGTTCATCCTCTCCAAGATGCTCGAGTGCGTGCCCGAGGTCGCTTCCGATCTTTCCAAGTATGCGCCCCGCATCATTTCCTTCCATATCGATCCCGAAAAAATCGGCGACGTGGTCGGCAAACAGGGCAAGGTCATCAACTCCATCATTGCAGAAACGGGCACCAAGATCGACATCGAGGACGACGGCACGGTGTGCATTGCCTCCTTCGGCGATTCGGAGGCGGCGCTGCGCGCAAAGGCGATCGTCGAGAGCATCGTGCGCGATCCCGAAGTGGGCGATATGTTCATCGGACGCGTCGTGCGCATTCTGTCCACGATGGGTGCGTTCGTTGAATTTGCCCCCGGCAAAGACGGCATGATCCACATCTCCAAAATGGCGGATCGGCGCATCGAAAAGGTGGAAGATGTGCTTTCGATCGGCGACGTGGTCAAGGTCAAGATCATCAAGATCGGCGAAAAGGGCATCGACTTCAAGCTGCTCGAAAAACTTTCGTAATCATATCGGAAACAAAAATTCCCGAACCTCGGTTCGGGAATTTTTTTGTGCCGTAGTTATTTTTTGTCGTCCGTTCTGCCCAGCAGATAATCAACGGAGACGTCGAAATGGTCGGACAGGATCTCCAGCGTTTCAAGGGAAGGGATCTGTTCCAAAGAAAACCATCTCGAAATACTGCTTTTATCGATATGGCAGTCTTGCGCAAGCCTGTAATAGGTGGTCTTCCGTTCCGCACACAGGGCTTTCAGTCTTTCGTGAAAGGAATCATGTGCTTTCGCGGGCGTAAAAGCATCTATCTCCGTTTGCCCCAAAAGGTAAGCAATGGGAATATTGAAGTAATCGGAAATCCTTGCAAGAACGGTCGGTTTTGGCAAAATCCCGTAATTATAGGCGGCGGCAAACGAACGATAATCTACGTTCATATCTTTGGCGAGTTTCGTCCGCTTGATTCCCGTCTCTGCAACCAATTCTTGCAGTCTGCTTTGAAATTCGGCAGAAACAGACATGATAGCTCCTTATGTGGCTTAGAACAGTGTGTCGTTATTCGGGTTTGGATATTTTATCGTCCGTCCTGCCCAGCAGATAATCAACGGAGACGTCGAAAAATTTCGCGAGATCATCCAGATAATCCCAAGAGGGGATATAATTATTCTTGATCCAACGTGCAAGATATCCTCTGTAAAAGCCGCAATGCTCACAGACGTCCTTGTACTTGACGTTTCTTTCTTCGCATAAAAGCAATATACGTTCGGAAAAAGAATGCGGTTCTTTGGAATGTTCAAAATATTCGTCGTTGCTCGTTCCGAACAAATAGGGGATCGAACAATGGAAATAGTCCGCCATGCGCATGGCGATGCGCGGCGTCGGTAAAATTCCGTATTCCAACGCGTTGGACAGCGAAGAATAGTCAATCCCCATGCGCTTCGGAAGCGAAGACTTCCTGATGTTCTGCGTGGCAGTGACTTCATCTGTCAGATCTTTGATTCGATTTTGAAAAGCAGAGGAGATAGCCATGATTTTTTTACGGATCGATCGAAAAAAGAGTACAGTTTTGGTAGACTGTAACACGTTATTATGATATAATACATTCACGCCCAAAATGTAACAGTATTCCAAAACTGCACAAATTTGGAGGAAATGACAGGGAACGGAGACCAAAACCGTTGCGCCGCGGGACAGTTGTCCCGCGGCGCAGCTTTACAGACGACGTTATGGGGGAATTCATGCTTCATCCCCTGAGGGGATTCAAGCGCCATCTGTTGCGTCGGGCTAAATGACGGTTTCCATGGCGCAAAAAACGGTCGTCATAGAGAAAAATGTGCGAAAGTCACGTGAAAAAGCGGCGGGACGGCGGCTTCTCCGCGCGGACGATTTGACAAAATCCAAAAAATATGATAAGGTGAAAACAGCCGCGTGACCGCTTCGCGCGGCAAAGGAGGCAAAGATATGGCTGTCAATGAACGGGAAGACGGCTTCCTTACCAAGGACGAATGGATGAAGATCGGCGATCTCACCCGCCAATGCGCGGATGCGTGCCGCATCGATCCGAAATTTTACGAGCAGTATGACGTCAAAAAGGGGCTCCGCGATCTGGACGGGCGGGGCGTGCTGGCGGGGCTTACGGAGATCTCCGAGATCCGCTCGATGGATACGGTGGACGGAAAGCGCGTCCCTGTAGAGGGAGAACTCTATTACCGCGGCATCAACGTGAACGAGCTGGTCAAGGGCTTTCTGCAGGACGGGCGCGCGGGCTTTGAGGAGACGACCTATCTGCTTCTGACGGGCAAACTTCCCACCGAGCGCGAACTGAAATCCTTCTGCTCGCTGTTGGGCGAGTTCTATACGCTGCCCAAGAACTTCGTGCGCGACATCATCATGAAGTCGCCCTCGTCGGACATGATGAACACGCTCATGCGGTGCGTTCTGTCGCTGTTCCCGTATGATCCGGATCCCAACAACACTTCGCCGGAGAACGTCATGCGGCAGTGTCTGCAGCTCATTGCCGAAGTGCCCATTTTCGCGGTATACAGCTATGCGGCGGCGAATTTCTATAACAACAACGATTCGCTCGTCATCCACCGCCCGCAGCCGTCCCTCTCCATGGCGGAAAATATCCTCTACATGCTGCGGCAGGACTGCCGCTATACCGAGCTGGAGGCGCGCGTTCTGGACATGGCGCTCGTGCTGCATGCGGAGCACGGCGGCGGCAACAACTCTTCGTTTACGACGCACGTCGTCACGTCTTCGGGAACGGATACATATTCGGCGATCGCGGCGGCGCTCGCTTCTCTGAAGGGGCCGCGTCACGGCGGTGCGAATATCCGCGTCATGCAGATGTTCGACGACATGAAAAAGCATATCGATACGCGGGACGACGGGCAGCTTGCGGAGTATCTGAACGCTCTCGTGGACGGCAAGGCGTTTGACGGCGCGGGGCTCATTTACGGCATCGGGCATGCCGTCTACAGCATTTCCGATCCGCGCGCGAAGATCTTCAAGGAATTCGTGGAAAAACTTTCGTACGAAAAGGGACTGCACGAGGAGTACGAACTGTACACGCGCGTGGAAAAGCTCGCGCCCGAGATCATCGGCAAAAAGCGCAAGATCTACAAGGGCGTCTCGGCGAATGTGGACTTTTACAGCGGGTTTGCCTATCGGCTTCTGAATATCCCCGTCGAACTGTATACGCCCATCTTTGCGATCGCGCGCATGGCGGGCTGGAGCGCGCACCGCATGGAGGAACTCGTCAACGCGGGCAAGATCATCCGTCCCGCCTATGCCAGCGTGTCCGAGCGCAGAAGCTACGTTCCGCTCAAAGAGCGCAAATAAACAAAATTTCCGCCCGCCGCATGATCTGCGGCGGGCGGCATCTGTGCGGAGCATGATGTGCGCGGCGGGGCATATGCCCCGCCGCGCAGCTGCTTGTTTTCGGGTGGCGGCGCGCTTTGCGTGCGGCGTTGCGCCGATTTTTCCGCCCGTCGTCAAGCTTTTGCTTCGGGCATGCCGTGGACGTCGAAGCCCAGGCTGATGAGAATGGCGCGGTCCACGCGGGACATGGTGGCGGGGGGAAGCGCGCCGATCCGCGAGAGCAGCCGCCGCTTGTCGAGCGTGCGGATCTGTTCGAGCAGGATGACGCTGTCCTTTGCCAGCCCGAACGCGTGCGGCAGTTCGATATGCGTGGGCAGGCGGGCTTTGCCGATCTTGCTCGTCACCGCCGCCGCAATAATGGTGGGCGAGTACTTGTTCCCCGTGTCGTTCTGCACGATGAGGACGGGGCGCACGCCTCCCTGTTCGCTCCCCACGACGGGGGAAAGATCGGCATAATACAGTTCTCCGCGTTTGACGACCATAACTTCCTCTTCGGTGCAAATTCTCCGTTATCATTGTATGTAACGGCTCGGATTTTTGCGCACCGCATGAGAATCATGGCCACCCTGCGTGAAATTTATACCTTCGGAGGACGTTGACAGCCCGCAAAAAAGCGCGTATAATGGGGCGTATGAACGGAAAATTTTCCGCCGAGGCGCGCGCGAGCGCCCTCGGCATGGTCTGCAATCTGCTGCTCGCAGCGGGCAAGATCGCCGCGGGCGCCGTCACGGGGCTTTTGTCCGTGCTTGCCGACGGGGTGAACAATCTGAGCGACTGCGCTTCCAGCGTCGTGGCGCTCATTTCCTTCCGCGTCGCGCAAAAGCCCGCCGACCGCGAGCATCCGTACGGCCACCGCCGCGCCGAATACGTCGCATCCATGTGCATTGCCTTTCTCGTGCTGGTGCTTGCCGTCGAATTTGCGCGCGAATCGCTGGAAAAAGTGACTGCGGGTGCGGGAAACGCGTCCGTCTGGTGGGTATATTTGGTGCTCGGCGTCTCCGTCCTCGTCAAGGCGGGCATGTTCTTCGGGTACCGCGCCGTGGCAAAGAGAACGGATTCCGATCCGCTGCGGGCGGCGGCGACTGACTCCGCCTGCGACTGCGCCGCGACGCTCGTCGTGCTTGCGGGGGCGCTCATCGCGCAGTTCACGGGATTTGCCGCCGACGGCTGGATGGGGCTTCTCGTCGCGCTGTTCATCGGCTGGCAGGGGGTAAAGCTGCTGCTGGAAGCAAGCTCAAAATTGCTCGGGCAGGCGCCCGACCGGGCGCTTACGGAGCGCCTGCGCGACCTGCTTCTGTCGGGCGAGGGGGTGCTCGGCGTGCACGATCTGCGCGTATACGGGTACGGCAAAGGGGTGACGTTCGCCACAGCGCATGCCGAAATGGACGCCCGTCTGCCTGCGCTCACTTCGCATGCCGTGCTCGACGGGCTGGAAAAGAAGGTGCGCGTGGAGACGGGGGTGGAGATCACGCTGCATCTCGATCCCGTCGTCGTGGGCGACGCCGAGGCAAAGGAGCTGGAAGCCCGTCTGCGCGCCGCGGTGGAAGGGACGATCGAGGGCATGAATATCCACGATTTCCGTCTTGTGCGCGGCTCCACCAAGAAAGTCGTGTTCGAAGTGGGCGTGCCGTTTGACTGCCCCGTGGGCGACGGCGAGATCGCCGATACCGTTTCGCGCGCCGTGCGCATTTTAGGAGATTACGAACCTTCCGTCACGGTGGAGCGGGAGTGAATGTGCCGCCGCAAGGATGCGACGGCGGAAAGGACCTTGCAAAAACACTGTGCGCCCCGCCCGAAGGCAGCTTCGGGCGGGGCGCATTTTTTTGGAAAAAGCATGCGAACTTCTTGTCAATCCTGCAAAAAAATGTTATAATAGTTGAAAAGCGTTTTGCGTTTCGGGGAGGGATCATGCTGAAAATCGTTGTGGACGCAATGGGGGGCGACAACGCGCCTTCCGAGATCGTCAAGGGCGCGCTGGACGCGCTCGCCGACAGGGGAGATTTCAAAGTCATTTTCACGGGCGACGAATCGCTCGTCAAATACGAACTCGATAAATATACCTACGACGCTTCGCGCGTGGAGATCGTCCACTGTTCGCAGGTCATCACGAACGACGACGTTCCCACTTCCGCCGTCCGCTCCAAGCGTGACAGCTCCCTCGTGGTCGGGCTGAACCTGCTGAAAAACGACATTTCGGCGGGCGGATTCGTTTCGGCGGGTTCGACGGGCGCGGTGCTCACGGGCGGGATCATGTTCATCGGCCGCATCAAGGGCGTCATGCGCCCCGCGCTCTGCCCCGGTATCCCCAATGTGCGCGGCACGCAGACGCTGCTTTGCGACTGCGGCGCGAACGCGGAATGCAAGCCCGCCTACCTCGCACAGTTCGGCGTCATGGCGTCGGCGTATGCGCGCGCGGCGTTCGGCGTGAAGGAGCCCAAGGTCGGGCTGCTCACCAACGGAACGGAAGAGCACAAGGGCGATCCCCTGCATCAGGAGGCGCACCGCCTGCTGAAGGAGACGAAGGGGATCAACTTTGTCGGCAATATCGAGGGGCGCGACATCATGTACGGCGACGTAGACGTCGCGGTGTCGGACGGTTTTTCGGGCAATATCGCCCTGAAGGCCATCGAGGGCTGCGGCAAGACGGTCGCCGAGATGCTCAAAAAGGAATTTACGGCGTCGCTGGGCAGCAAGCTCAGCTATCTCTTCGCCAAAAAGCCCATCAAGGGGCTGACGCGGGCGCTCGACTATTCGCGCTTCGGCGGTTCGGTGTTTCTGGGGCTGAAAAAGGTGGTCGTCAAATCGCACGGCTCCTCCAAGGCGAAGAGCATCAAACCCTCCGTCTATCAGGCGCTCGACGCCTGCCGCGGCGGACTCATCGGCATGATGGAGGAGATGCTCGCCGAAACGCCCGACGGGGAAGAGAATGCCTGAGCGTTCGGACGCGGAGCGGGCGCTCGGTTACACGTTTGTGCAAAAGGGCCTGCTGCGCACCTGCTTCACGCACGCGTCCGTGGCGGGGGAGGAGAGCAACGAGCGGCTGGAATTTCTGGGCGATGCGGTGCTCGAACTGTACGTGACGGAAAAGCTGTACCGCGACAGCGGCGCGCGCGAGGGGCAGCTCACCGAACTCAGGAAGCGTTTCGTCTCCCGCGAGGCGCTGGAGGCATCGGAACACAGGCTGGGGCTGCTGCAATACCTGCGTTACGCGGGCGGTGCGGACGCGCTGCGCGGAAAGACCGCCTCCAACCTCTACGAGGCGGCGGTGGGCGCGATCTATCTGGACGGCGGCTACCGGGCGGCGGAAGAATTTTTGTCCCGTACGCTCGTCGAAGCGGAGACGGAGAACTATAAATCCGCTCTGCAGGAATATTTGCAGGGGCGCGGATATGCGGCGCCCGTCTACGAGACGGCGGTGGACGGCGCCCTGTTCGTGTGCGAGGCGCACGCGCTCGGCATGGACGCGCAGGGGCGCGGGGCGACCAAAAAGCTCGCCGAACAGGCGGCAGCGAAACTTCTTTTCGGGAAAGTGACAGAGCAATGAATTTCAAAGAGATACAACTGGTCGGGTTCAAGTCCTTTGCCGACAAGACCACCATCAAATTCGACGACGGCGTGACCTGTATCGTCGGGCCCAACGGCTGCGGCAAGAGCAACGTGGCGGACGCCGTGCGCTGGGTGCTGGGCGAACAGTCCGCCAAGACGCTGCGCGGTTCCTCCATGCAGGACGTCATCTTCGGCGGCACGCAGACGCGCCGCCAGCTCTCTTTCTGCGAGGTGACGCTCGTATTCGACAACTCCAACCACATGTTTGACATCGAGTACGAGGAGGTGGCGATGACGCGCCGCCTGTACCGCTCGGGCGAGAGCGAATACCTGCTCAATCAGCAGCCCTGCAGGCTCAAGGACATCGTCGCGCTGCTGCACGGCGTTGGCATCGGCAAGGAGGGCTACTCCATCATCGGGCAGGGCAAGGTCGAGCAGATCATGAACGCCAAGCCCGAAGACCGCCGCGCCATCTTCGAAGAAGCGACGGGCGTCATGAAGTTCAAGGCGCAAAAGGGCGAGATCGAGCGCAAGCTCGAAAACGCAAAGGACAACCTCACGGTGTTCGTCCAGCGCATGGACGAGGCGGAAAATCAGCTCCGCCCTCTGGAAAAGCAGGCGGAGACGGCGAAAAAATACCGCGCCTATTCCGAACAGCTCAAGCACGAGGAAGTCAACACCTATCTTGCGCGATACGACAATTTTGCCTATGAGACGGGCAAACAGCGCGAAAAGATCGAGAAGGCATCCGCACAGCTCTCCACCGTTGAGGAACGGCTCACTTCGCTCGACGCCGAGGAGATCGCGGCGCGCGAAGCCATCTTCAAGGCGGACGAAGACCTCCGCTCGCTCAACGAAAAGCTGCGCCTCTTTGAGGTCGGCATGGAGCACAAGACGGGCGAGGCGAAGGTGCTGAGCGAACGCATTCAGTCATATCACCGTCAGCTTCGCACGGCTTCGGACGACGTGGAATATTCTCTGCGCCGCACCGCCGAGATCGACCGTCTGGAAAAGACGGGCGCAAAGCGGGCGGAGGAGAACGCCGCGCGCGCCGGGCAGATCGAAAAGGAGTGCGCGGGGTTGGAGAAGCGGCTCGCCGAAATGTCGGCGCGCGTCGCCGCCTTCGAGCGCCTTTCGGATGAAAAACGCGCCAGCGAGCTTTCGTCGGTGGAAAATCTTGCGGACGTGCGCGCAAACGCGGGCAGCCTTTCCGCGCGCAGGGACGCCGTGGGCGAGCGCATCGGCGAAGTGAATGCCGCGCTCGAGAAGGCGCGCGCCCGGAAAAAGGAATACGAACGGCAGATCGCGGAATGCAGTGCAGAGCGCGGAAAGTGCGAGACGTTCCTCAATGAAAAGCCGCAGCGCGAGGCGGAACTGCAGGGCGAGATCTCCGCGCTCGAGCGATCGCGGCAGAAGCTGTCCGAAGACGTGGTGGACTGCAACACGTCCATCCTCAATCTGCAGAACAACCTTGAAATGTACGTCAACCTGAAAAACAGGTTTGACGGCTACCGCGATTCGGTGCGCAAACTCCAGCTGACGGCAAAGAACGATCCCGAGATCGGCAGGCGCATCCGCGGTGCGATCGCGGACATCGTGCGCACGGAAAAGCAGTATGAAGTCGCCGTCGAGACGGCGATCGGCGGCGCGATGCAGAACCTCGTCACGGCGACGCAGGAGGATGCGCGCTGGCTCATCGAATATCTGAAGCGCACGAACGGGGGCATCGTCACCTTCCTGCCCGTGGACGCCATGCGTCCGCGCGGAAACAGCAGGGAGGCGCAGGCGGCGCTCCGGGAAGAGGGCGCGCTCGGGCTGGCGGACGAACTCGTGCAGTACGATCCGTACTATTCCAATATAGTCCGCTATCTGCTCGACAATACGCTCATCTGCGATACCATCGGCAACGCCACGCGCATCGCGCGCAAGTACCCGCGCTCGTTCAAGCTCGTTACGCTCGACGGCGATACCATCGCCTCCTCGGGCGCGATGACGGGCGGTTCGCGGCGCAGGGAGAGCGGCAATCTTCTGGCGGGCGAACGGCACATCAAGGAGTGCGAAGAGGGCATCGCGCGCAAGAAAGCGGCGATGGAAAAGCTCAAAAAGGCGCTGGCGGACTGCGATGCCGAGGTAGAGGAAGCGCAGGCGGCGTATGAAAAATTCCGTCTCAAGGTGCAGGAGCAGGCGGCGTCCTTTGCGGCGCTCTCCCAGCGTGCCGCCACGCTCGAAGGCCTGCTTTCCGACGCGGGGCACGACATCGAGGAATACGAGGCGCTGCTCGCCAGGCTCAACCGTACGGCGGACGATCTGAAAAACGAGGTGCTCTCCACCGAGGAGAGCGAAGAGCTGCTCTCCAAGATCCGTTCCGAGGCGGCTGCGGAAGCCTCTGCGCGGCAGGCGGAAGGGGACAAGCTCAAAAAGGAGCGGGACGAGCTGCTGGACAAGCTGAGCGCCCTGCGCGTAGAGGGGGCGTCCATCGCGTCCGCGCGCGAGGCGGATGAAGCGACGCTCTCGCGCATGCGCGAAGAAAAGGCGGCGCTCCTCAAAAAAGTGGACGAGACGCGCGAAAATATCGCAAAGACGCAGCAGCGCATCGAAGAGCTCAAGCGGGAAGAGGAGCGCGCCGCGCTCACCGACGAAGAGCAGGCGACGGTCAACAAACTCCGCGAACGTCTTGCGGGGATCGAGGCCGAAAAGCGCGCCGTCACCGAAAATCAGAACAAACTTGCCGAAGAAAAGCGCGGGCTTCTGACGCGTCAGATGGCGCTCTCCGAAGTCAAGCACGAATGCGAACTGGAGATCTCCAAGGCGGAAGCCAGCCTGGAAAACATGAAGCAGCGCATCGACGAGGCGTACGGGCTCAGTTACGAGACCGCACAGGAACTGCGCGACGAGAATTTCGACATTGCGCAGGCGTCTTCGCGCATCAATACCCTGAAGCGCCAGATCGGAAGCCTGGGCGCGATCAACCAGAATGCGGAAGAGGACTACGACAACCTGCTTGCGCGTTACACCGAGATGCAGACGCAGAAGGAAGACCTGGACAAGGGCATTGCCGACCTCACCGCCGTGCTCGACGAACTCAAGGCGGAGATGCAGAAAAAATTCGACGACGGGTTCAACGAGATCAACGAAAACTTCACGCACATTTTCCGCGAACTGTTCGGCGGCGGCAAGGCGGAAATGCAGCTCGACTATACCGACTGCGACGATCCTCTGAACGCGGGCATCGAGATCATCGTCTCGCCCCCCGGGAAGAAGCTCTCCAAGATCTCGCTGCTTTCGGGCGGGGAGCGTGCATTCACGGCGATCGCCATTCTGTTCGCCATCCTCAAGTCGCGCCCCATGCCGTTTTGTATCCTCGACGAGATCGAAGCGGCGCTCGACGAAGCCAACGTCGACCGCTTCGCGAAGTATCTCAAAAAATTCTCCAAGGAAACGCAGTTCATCGTCATTACGCACAGAAAGCCCACCATGAACCAGGCGGACATCCTGTTCGGCGTGACGATGGAGGAAAAGGGCGTTTCGAAAGTTGTCTCCGTCAAGCTCTCGGAAGTCGAAGAAAAGCTGGGCGGGGATACGGTCATCGCGTAAATTTTAAGGAGCTTGTATGGGTTTATTCGGAAAGATCCGCGATGCGTTAAAGAAGACCAAAGATTCCGTTTCGCTCAAGCTGCGCCAGCTGTTTTTAAAGGATAAGATCGGCGAAGCGTTCTATGACGAGCTGGAGGAGATCCTCATTTCCGCAGACGTATCCGTGCGGACGGCGGAGGACGTCGTCGAACAGGTGCGCGAAGAAGCGATCGGGCAGAAGGTGAAGGACCAGCAGTTTGTCACCGACCTTCTGAAGGATATTCTCGAAGACACCCTGAACGAAGTGCCCGTTCCCGAATGGCAGTATCCCTGCGTGGTGATGTTTGTCGGGGTGAACGGCGTCGGCAAGACGACCACCATCGGCAAAGTCGCCAATTGGTTCGTGCGTCAGGGCAAAAGCGTGACCATTGCGGCGGCGGATACCTTCCGCGCGGCGGCGATCGATCAGCTGGAGATCTGGGCAAACAGGGCAAAGGTGCGCATCGTCAAGCATGAGGACGGGAGCGATCCTTCCGCGGTCATCTTCGACGCGGTCTCTTCCGCCAAGGCGCGCGGGACGGACGTCGTGCTCGTGGACACCGCCGGACGGCTGCACGTCAAGGACAATCTCATGAAGGAGCTGCAGAAAATGGACCGCGTCGTCACGCGCGAGTATCCGGAAGCGCAGTTTGTCAAACTCCTTGTGCTCGACGCAACGACGGGACAGAACGCCATGAACCAGGCGAAGATCTTCGACGAAGCGGTGGAGCTGGACGGCATCGTGCTCACCAAGCTGGACGGCACGGCAAAGGGTGGATTCGTGTTCTCGCTGTGCGGCGAACTGAAGATCCCCGTCGTATTTGCAGGCGTCGGAGAAAAGATCGACGATCTGGAACTGTTCGACGCCGAGCAGTTCGTGGAAGGATTTCTGTAAGGGGATGCACCTGCCATTTGCGCTTATGCAAATTTATTCCGCCTGTCAAGTAAAAATGCTTGACAGGCGTTTTGATTTCCGCTATAATGCTTCCGGACGGAGGGGGAAATGGATCTGCACTTTTTACGGCTGTGGGACATATACAATCCGCTTCTCACCGATCATCAGCGCGAAGTGACCGATCTGTACTTCAACTGCGATCTGTCCCTTGCCGAGATCGCCGAGCAGAAGGGCTGTTCGCGGCAGAGCGTTTCGGATACGCTCTCCAAAGCGCGCCGTCAGCTTGAGGAATACGAGGAAAAGCTGCACTTTTCCCGCATTCTTGCGGAAAGTTCGCTTGCATGCTCGCTTCTGATGACGGACCTCGCTTCATGGGCGGAGAAAAATCTCTCCGCGGAGCAGTGTGCGCACGTGCAGGCGCTGATTTCCCGCGATTACTCCGAAGATGCGAAAAAGCTCTTTGAAAGCAACCGCGATCAACTTGCGTAGGAGGAATTATGGCTCTGTTTGCATCCTTGTCCGAGCGGCTCAATCATATTTTCAGCAAACTCACCAAGCGCGGCAAGCTCACGGAACTTGAGATCCGTTCCGCCATGCGCGAAGTGCGTATCGCCCTTCTTGAGGCGGACGTCAATATAAAAGTTGCCAAGCAGTTCATTGCCGACGTGTCCGAAAAGGCGGTCGGGCAGCAGGTGCTGCAGTCCCTCAATCCCGCGCAGCAGGTCATCAAGATCGTCAACGACGAGCTTGTCGCGCTCATGGGATCGGGGAACGCGAAACTCGAAGTTTCTCCCAAGCCGCCCACGGTCATCATGATGTGCGGCTTGCAGGGCGCGGGCAAGACGACGCTGTGCGGAAAGCTCGCCCTGCTCCTCAAAAAGCAGGGAAAAAAGCCGCTTCTCGTCGCCTGCGACATTTACCGTCCCGCCGCGATCGAACAGCTGAAGATCGTGGGGCAGCGGGCGGATACCGAGGTCTTTGAAAAGGGGACGCAGGCGCCCCCCAAGACGGCGAAACAGGCGGTGGAATACGCGCTGAAAATGGGCTACGATACCGTCGTCATCGATACCGCGGGTCGGCTGCACATCGACGATGCGCTCATGAAGGAGCTGGAAGAGATCGAAAAAGCCGTCAGCGTGACCGAGATCCTGCTCACGGTGGACGCCATGACGGGACAGGACGCCGTCACCGTTGCCGAGACGTTCAACGCACGGCTGGGCGTGACGGGCGTCATCCTCACCAAGCTCGACGGCGACACCCGCGGCGGCGCCTGCCTTTCCATCAAGGCGGTCACGGGAAAACCCATCAAGTTCATCGGCGTGGGGGAAAAGCTCACCGATCTGGAGCCCTTCTATCCCGACCGCATGGCTTCCCGCATTCTGGGCATGGGCGACGTGCTTTCCCTCATCGAAAAGGCGCAGGAGGCGGTTTCCGAACAGCAGGCGAAGGAGATGGAGCGCAAGATGCGCGAGAACTCTTTCACGCTTGCCGACTATCTGCAGCAGTTCGAAGCGCTGAAAAAGATGGGCGGCGCATCGGCGCTCATGGGCATGCTTCCCGGAAGCAAGCTGAAGATCAAAGAGGGCGATCTGGACGAAAAGAAGATGGAGCGCACGCGTGCGATCATTCTTTCCATGACGCCGAAGGAACGCGATAATCCGCAGATCATCAACTCTTCCAGAAAGCGCCGCATCGCGCTGGGTTCGGGAACGACGGTGCAGGAGATCAACCAGCTTTTAAAGCAGTTCGAACAGACAAAGCTGCTGATGAAGCAGATGAAGGGCGGCAAGGGCAGAATGCGGCTCCCCTTCTGAAAAAATGCGTCTTCCGCGCGGATGCGCGGCGGAATATAGAGAAAGAAAAACAAATTTCGGAGGTCAGGTTTTATGGTCAAAATGAGATTGGTGCGCATGGGCGACAAGAAGTCCCCCGTGTACCGTATCGTAGTCGTGGATGCGCGCAAGGCGGCAACGGGCGAGTATATCGAGAAGATCGGTTTCTATGATCCCAAGTCCGAGCCCGTGACGCTCACCGTGGATGTGGAAAAGGCAAAGGAATGGCTTGCAAAGGGTGTTCAGCCCACCGAGACGGTCCGCAGCCTTCTCATCCGTTCGGGCGCCATGGAGAAGCCGACGAAGCTCTCGCCTTCCAAGACCAAGACGAAGAAAAAGAAGTAAGCGCTCCGTATCTCGTTTTTCGTAGGGATATGAAACAGCGTATCTTGTTCTGGGGTAGCATTGTTCTTGCGGTCGGCGGGATCGTATGCTCCGCATTCTGTCTGAATGCGGAGGGTGAGACAAATATCGCTCTGTGGATCGCTTCGCTTGTGCTCATTCTGCTCGGGATCGTCGGGATAACGCTCTCGCGGAACAGCGATCGGAAAGAGCAGTTTGCGGCACACGAACAGGAAGAAAAGGAGGAGCGCGCGTTCTATGAAGGCGCAAAATTCCTCTCTGTTTTCTATGGCGGCAGCAAAAAGCGCATCGCCGCTCCCACGCAAAAGGATACCTTTCTCATTGAACTGTATCTGACGGAGGACGGGGAGGCGGTGCGGCAGTACTTTGCAGGAAAGATGCCGAAGGACAGGGCGGACGCATTTTATCATGAGCACGCCCGGCTTCTGTCCACCGTACTTCCGACGCTACAGGAACTGGAACAGCTGAGCGGCAGGGTTATCTTTGTCGAAAGAGCGGAATATACCGCCATGCGCGAGAGTGAGGCATACCGCAAATTGTTCTCCGAAAACGAGATCGTTCCCGTTTGAAGGCAATCAAAAAGCAAACCTCTTTCCAAACACACCGCAAATACAGGAGGAAATAATATGCTGGAACTCATCAAGTATATCGTCGGGCAGTTTGCCGAAGACAAGGAGAATGTCTCCTACGAGGTTGAAGAGACGGAAGACGCCGTCAACGTGACCGTGCTCTTGTCCGATTCAGACATGGGCAAGGTGATCGGCAAGCAGGGCAAGATCGCCAAGGCGCTTCGCACGCTGGTGCGCGCCGCTACGCCCAAGGATTCCAAAAAGTACAATGTCGAGATCAAGGAACGCTCGGCAGAGTGAGCAAAACCCGCCCGTGCGGCGGGTTTTTGTTTGCCGGCGATTTTGCGGAGCTGCGCATGTGCGCAGCTCCGCAGATCATACCGCGGTCGCGGGCGACCTGTCATGAATTACGCATGCAAAATATCCTCCGCGATTTTCTCATGCGGTCTTGACAACAAAGGGGGGGTATGCTATAATGGTAAGGAAAAATCAAAAGGGGAAAAGTATGACAAAAAACAGACGCAAAGGGGTTCTTTGGCTGACGCTTGCAGCGGCGATCCTTGCGATGTGCGCGGTATTTTTTACAGCGTGCAATTCCGGCGAGGATCCGTCGCAGCAGGGCGGCGAACAGGAGATCGCGGTCGAATCCGTGACGCTTGACCGTCAGACGCTGACGTTGGAAGCAGGGGGATCGGCGACGCTGGTTGCAACGGTCCTGCCCGCCGACGCGAGCGACCGGAACGTGACGTGGTCGAGTTCCGCGCCGTCGGTCGTCTCGGTGGACGGGGGCACGGTGCATGCGCTCGCCCGTGGGACGGCGACGATCACCGCCGCGTCGGGAAACGGAAAGACGGCGACCTGCACCGTCACTGTAAATGCGGAGACGCCGCCTGCCGTTACGCAGGTGGAGGGCGCGACCATAGAGGGATTACAGATCTATATGCGCGTCGATGAGAATACGGACAGCGTGCCGCTTCTGGATAAGGTGACGGTTTCCGCCGGGACGTGGAAACTGTATTCCGATATTCTCGGGCAGCATGAGATCGTCACCAAGATCGCGGCGGGCGCTTCGGGCGTACTCGAAGACGGCGAAAACGTCTTCTATCTCATTCTCACAGGCGAATACGGCGCTACTTCCGTCTATACGCTGACGGTCTACCGCGCATTTACGGCCTATACCGTCTCGTATGCTCGCGGTGCGGACGAAGCGACGGGGGACATCCCTGCCGCGGCAGAATATAAGCCGGGCGCGCAGGTCACGCTTGCCGCAGCAGACACGTTTGCCCGCGACGGATATGCCTTTGTGGGCTGGAGCGACGGAGAAAACACTTATAACGCGGGCGAAGTTTATACCATGCCCGAACAGGACGTGACGTTCACGGCGCAGTGGGAAGAACTGACCTATGAACTTCGCTATGCGCGCGGCGCGTATGATGCGACGGGCAGCATTCCCGCGACGGCGGAATATAAGGCGGGCGAACAGGTCACGCTTGCCGCCGCCGATACGTTCACGCGCGATGAATACGTCTTTGTCGGCTGGAACGACGGAGAAGACACTTATCAGGCAGGCGAGGTATATCCAATGCCCGCGCGGAATGTGACTCTGACGGCGCAGTGGGAAGAGGTCACATACACGCTCAGCTATGCGCGGGGCGCGGACAGCGCGACGGGCGAGATCCCCGCGAGTTCCGAACATTTGGAGTCCGCTGTGGTCACCCTTCTCGGTGCGGATACGTTCGAGCGGGAGGGCTATCTCTTCAAGGGCTGGAGCGACGGAGAAACGATTTATGAAGCGGGTGCGGTCTATATCATGCCCGCGCGGGATGTGACCATGACGGCGCAGTGGGAATCGGCTCTTCCGGATGGAACGGAACTTATCACTTCCATTCCTGATTCGGAACTTATCACGCAGGCAGTCTGCGCGGGCAATACGGCAACGGCGCATTGGTTCGCGGAATACATGGCGACGGGGCTTCGGTTTACGGTGTATGTTGCGGATACGACGCCGTATATAGAGGAAGGATCCATCCTGCTGAGCGACTATGTGGACATCACCATCTCCAAAGTGCAGTCCGTATTCGGATACTCCGACGGAACGATCGCGCTGACGATCGACGCCGAGGGGAATTTTGTGATCCGCAATCTCGGCACCGATCAGTATGTGGACGATACGGGCGTGACGGTCATGGCGAATTATTTCACGCTGGAAGATAAGCGGGTGGACGGCTATAAGATCGTGGCGACTGTCCCGTACGAGTTGACGGAGGTCACGGCGGCGAGAAAGAACGCGGCGCTCTGCGTCGGGTTTGCCAACGCGGTGACGGACGGCGGCTGCGAAAAGATCTTTGACGGCACGTACGGAACGCGCTATGACAATGTGATCACCTATATGGCGCTCACGGAAGACAATGCGTTTGCAGAAAATCCCTATTTGGCAAAGGGGGAATTCTGGGGCGACGGCAATGAAAATCTGATCGCTTCTTCGTTCTGGGATCTTTCCGGCGACGACGGCACGGAAGACGCTTCCGTCGAACTGATGCGCGACGATAATGCGGATAACTATCTGTATATCAAAAATTCCAACGCCAAGGAATTTTACGCCGAAGTACAGCTCAATGTCAAGGGATTCGGCAAAGATGATCTGTGGCCGAAATTCGGCATGACGGTGACGACGGCAGACGGAGAGCGTGGGTTCTTCTTCTATGTGGACGCCATTGCCAATTATATCGGCAACGCCATCAATACGGATTCCATCGACGTCGGCCTGGCGACGCGCAGCGGCGCGGGCGCCGGGAAATATATCGGCTATACGACGATCGGCAATCTGGGAGGCGGCGCGACGAGCGCAGATTACCAGGGCGACAACTATATCACGCTCGGCATTTACCGCAACGGCAATTTCTTCCGGCTCTATGTTCAGGGCCGGCGCTGCGGAGAATATACGTTCGACATTGCCGCCGATGACGAAGTGTACGTGGGGCTTGCGTCCTTCTCGCTTCTGCTCAACGCAAAGGGCTATTCCTTTGAGACGGAGAATCTCGGCGATTACGAGATCACGCAGGAGGACGTCGATTACCTGTTCCTCGGCGACAGCTATCTGAACGACGGTTATTGGGATTCCTTCTGGAATACCTATCGCATCCGCAGCGCCGCAAATCTCGCAACGGACGCAACGGAGATCGCGGACTGGCAGCGGCAGATCGGGACGGTCAAACAGCGTTACAATCCTCAGAAGATCGTCTTCCATATCGGCGTCAACGATATTGACAACGGCGCTTCCGCGCAGACGGTCGCCGCAGATCTTGACGCGCTGATCGCGGCGTACAGGCAGGCGTTTCCCGATGCGCAGATCTATTGGATCACCATTGCGGACAACATGCTGTTCCAAAGCGAATGGGCAGATTATCATACCGTCAATGCCCATATGAAGGATAAGAGCGCAGAGGGGAACTTTTATGTGATCGACGTCGCTTCCCTCATCACGCCCGATGAAAACGGCGATACCATGCATTGGTTCTGCATGGACCGTTTCCATTTCGATGTGGATGGCTACAGCGTATTCGGGAAGACCGTCAACGAAGCGCTCGGCATTGCGAGAACGCAGACGGGCTCCGGCCTCGGCAACGTAACGGCGCAGGGTGCGCCCGCTTCCTACTATACGGCAGGCTGGGAATATGACGGCGGAATATGGCATAACGCCGGGGATTTTGCCGGGAAGATCGGCGCGGAGGCGCAGCTCTTCATCAGCGACGCGTATGCCGCGGATATCTATGCGGAAGCCAGACTTTCGATCGCGTCTCTGTATTCCACCGATTATTATTCCAAAGCGGGCATTCTGATCGCCTCCGAACAGCAGTCGTATTTCTTCTTCATCAATCTGTCTACCGTCAATATCAACCTGACGGGATGGGATAACAATACCGGCGCGCTTACTTACCGCGCGGCGGGCGAGGATTGGGTGTGGCGCGAAGCCGATTTCTTCCCGGGGAACGGCGGCTATGTCGGCCTCGGCGACGAAGCATATGACTATAACGACGATCCGAACGCGTACAAGACGCTCGGCGTGCTGAAGGACGGCTCCGATCTCTACTTCTTTGCAGGCGGCAAACCGGTCGGCGGAAAGATCGCTTCCAAGTTTGCGCCCGAGGAAAAGGTCACCGTCTCCGTGTTCAACTTCAACGTGAACATGTACGCCAAGGACGGCTATTCGACGACGGACGCAGATCTCCTCGCCGAAAAACTCGCGCTTGCCACAGGCGCGCTTTCCTGAGATCCGATCAAAAAACGGCTGCCCGTATCGGGCAGCCGTTTTTTTGTCAAAGCGAATGTTACAGGGAATTTGCATATGCTTCCAGCACGTCAAGGAGCTCCTCTTCGTGGTCGAAGTACCATTCGTCGAATACACAGAGGGGATCGTCGTCGAGCGCCTGCATGATCTCGCCGTCATTGTCGGTGTCGATGCCGAGCATGCAATATTGACGGTATGCCTGCGCCGCATTGTCTGCGTGTCCCGCGGGGAGTGTCTCGCGCAATGCCGCCATGACGGCAAAAATATTCTCCCGGCGCAGCGCGCGGTTGAGGAAAAATTGCAGATGCCCGCCGTTTTGCAGGTCGCTGTCGTAGGTGAGCAGCTCGTTGTAGGGAGAGGGGATCTCGCCCGCTTCCCACAATTCCCACATGGCGTTCCACTTATCGTTTCCGTCGCCGTCCGATTTCTTTTGGAAGAGTTTTTTGAAAAATCCCATAGACGTATCCTCGTTTTGGCGTCGATCCCGGGGAAAGAAAGGCGGAGCGTCCGACAGATGCTCCGCCTTTCTCTTCATGTCATGCGTTTGCCCGCGTGCCGCACGGCGGGAGTTCGTTATACGATGTAATCCGCATCGGGCGCGGCGGCGTCAAGCTCCGCCTTCTTTTCTGCATAGCCGGGCTTGCCCAACAGGGCGAAGGTCGCCTTCTTGCCCGCTTCCACGCCGGGTTGATTGAAGGTGTTGATGTTGAACATCGCGCCCGCATACGCCGTCTGCAGTTCGAACAGGAACAGCAGTTCGCCCAGCGTAAAGGCGTTGACTTCGGGCAGATGAATGGTATAGTTGAGCCGTCCCGCCATGGTCAGCGCGTGCGCCGTCGCCTTGTTTTCCGCCTGAATGAGCTCCTCCATCGTGTGGCCGCCCAGGAAGGAGACGTCGGGAATGTCCTCGCAGCCGTGCGGGATGGGCGTCTTTTCCTTGTAGCTGTCCACCGAGAGGAAGGTGACGACTTTGTCGTAGGGACCTTCGGTATAGAGCTGGACCTGCGAATGCTGATCGGTCACGCCCAGCGCTTTGACGGGCGTCTGTCCGACGTTGCAGGGCTTGCCGTCCAGCGTCTCGTTCTTGCCGAGCGATTCCGCCCACAGCTGCGCGTACCAGTCGGAAACATACTTCAGATTATCGGAATAGGGCATGAGCACGCCGATATTCTTGCCGTCGTTCATGGCAATATACTGCAGCGTCGCGCACAAAAGCGCGGGGTTCTTTTTCAGGTCTGCGGTCTTGCACAGTTTGTCCATGTACGCCGCGCCCTTGAGCATCGCCTTGATGTCGATGCCCAGCACCGCCGCGGGCAGCAGTCCCACGGGGGAAAGTTCGGAAAATCTTCCGCCCACGCCGTCGGGCAGCACGTAGCTCTTTACGCCGCCCAGCGCGTTCGAGATCTTGACGAGATTGCCCTTCTTTGCGTCCGTCGTGAAGATCACGTTTTCCTTGACGTTCACGCCCGCCTTGGTGAGCAGGTCGGAGATGATGAGGTACTGCGCCATCGTCTCGCTCGTCGCCCCCGATTTGGAGATGACGTTGAAGCAGGTCTTGGTGACGTCGATGACGTCCAGAAGCTCCTTCATGCGGACGGGATCGACGTTGTCTTCCACGAAGAATCTGGGACCCTTGCGCTTGCTCTTGGGCAGGTCGTTGTAGTGCAGGTGGCAGAGCGCGTTGAACGCCATGATGGGACCGAGCGCGGAGCCGCCGATGCCGAGCACGACGAAGTTTTCGAACTTGCGGCGCACGAGTTTCGCCGTCTCGAGGATGTCCGCGACGATCGCGTCCTGGTTATAGGGCAGTTCCGTCCAGCCCATGAACAGCTCGTCCTTTCCGCGGTTTTCCGCCACGTAGGCGTGCGCCGCCTTCGCGAGCTTTTTATGCGCCTCGAGCGTCTTTGCCGAGATGCCCTTGTCGCCGAGATACTTGTCCGTCATGTTCGTGTAGTCCACGCGCACGCGCAGCGCCTTGCGCAGTTCTTCGGTCAGTTTCATTTCAGTGAGTTCCTCCGACAATCCAAATTTTTTCCATTGTACCACACTTGCCGTACGATTTCAAGACTGTGCGGCGATTTTTTTGCGTTTTTTCCCGAAAAATCGCGCAAAGAGCGCTTTCAGGTCCACAAGGCGGAAGAGGGAGAGCGTCAGCGCTTCTCCCGCGAGAATGACGAGCATGGTGAGCGCCAGCGCAGGAACGTAGCTGAGGTAGCGCGTAAAAAAGAGATGCGCGAAATAACCGGCTGCCGCAACGGGCGCGATCGCACCCAGAAGCCGCAGGAGGTATTTCCCCGAACGCAGCCTGCCCGTCTTTTTGCGCAGCAGTAAAAGGGACAAAAGCGCCGTGATGCATTGGTCGCACGCCATGCCGACGAGCAGCGCGCTGCCGCCGAAAAAGCGGGGCAGGAAAAATGTGCATGCGAGCATGGCGGCGGAGCCCGCCAGAAAGATGCCCAGCGTGTGTTTTTCGCATCCGAGCGAGTTGAGCATGCTCGAGGAGATCATGGTCACGCTCATGGGAAGGAGCAGAAGGGCGCATGCAGAGAGCATCTGTCCGCTTGCCGCGTTGGAATAGAGCAGGATGCCCACGTCGCCGCCGCAGACAAGGTAGAAGGGAATGAGCGCGCCGGAGATGAGCAGCGTTGCGTTGAGGGCGCGTTCGACGAGCGCGGAGACCTGATCTTTCCGCCCGCGGTAAAAATTTTCGGAAAGTTCCGGAACGAGCACGAGGGCGATGGAGCCGATGAACGCGCAGGGGATCGCCATGACGGGCATGACCATCCCGTATACGACGCCGTATTCGCTCATCGCGCGGGCAGCGGAATAGCCCGCCGCCTGCAACTGCATGGGAAACAGCACGGAGATGAGCGACGAGAGCAGCGAGGAGGAGGTGCGCATCGCCGTCACGGGCAGCGAGGAAGCGAGCAGGGGGCGCAGTTCCCCCTTGGGCGAACGGAATTTTCCGCCCTTTGCAAAGAAATAGACGACTGCAATGGCAAAGGAACACAGATAGGAGATGAGCACGGCGGCAGCCGCAAGATTCGCCCCGAAGATGCCCGTATGGACGCAGAGCAGCAGTCCCACGCCCACGCCGATGCGGATCATTTCCTCCACAAGTTCGATAAAGGAATAGGCGAAGAACCGCTTGTTGCCCCAAAAGCTGCCCCGCACGACGGAGTAGACGGACGTGCAGGACAGCCCCGCAAGCAGGATATAGAAAATATCCGCGCAGCGCGGATCCGCGAAGACGGCGGTGAACTGTTCGCGGAAGACGAATAAGAGCGCCGTCATGGGCACGCTGAAGGCAAGCGAGATGAGCACGGCGGCGGTGACGGCGGATTGTTCGCGGTGGCGCATCCCGTGCGCGCGGTGGCGGGAGATGACGCGCGAAAGCGTGACGGGCAGTCCGCTGGCGGACACGGTAAGGAAGACGGCGAACACGGTGTACGCCGCCTGATAGACGCCCAGCCCTTCGGGACCGATGGTGCGCGAAAGAATGATGCGGTATAAAAATCCGAGGCAGTGTTCCGCCGCCGAAAACAGCGTGACGACGGCGGCGGTGCGGTATAAATTCATGTCCTATCTTATTCGCCGCCTGCACCGTTTTATGAGGGAAGCGCATATATTGGCGCGTGGAACTTTCTCTTCGGCGTCCCGCAGTCTGGCGCGTCAGGCGCGGGCAGACGCTTTCCGATGTGGCGCGCGCGTTCGGCGTTCCGCCGCGGCTGCTTGCCGCCGTCAATGCGCTGAACTGCGAACCGGCGGAGGGACAGCTGCTCGCAGTGCCCCCCGCGGGAGATCTGTACACCGTGCGCGGCGGGGAGACAAAGGCGCTTCTGTGCGGCAGCACACAGCGCTTTGAAGAGCGCAACGCCACGCGCTGCCTGTATCCGTCGCAGCAGGTATTCCTGTAGCGGAAGCGCGTGGCACTTTTTCCGGCTGCGGCATAGCATGAAGTAGAACGCTTACGTTCTTTACACGGAGGTAACAAATGTCGTTTTTTTCCAACTTTTCTTCCGATCATTGTCCCGGTCCCATTACGGGAAATCCCATGACCGGGCTTTGCGAAAAGGTGTGTATCCAGGCGGAAAAGATCTTCGACGCGGGGATCATCCAGACTCGCCTTGAAAATTATACGCTGACGCTTACCGACCTTACGCCCGCAGATCCTACATATCCTCTCACGTTCGTGAGCGCGCGTTCGCTCACGGGCACGGGAACGGTGTCGAACCTTTCCGTGGAGAGACAGCCCGATTCCTGCTGCGCGCGCGTTCAGGCAACGATCACCATTCCCGTTGAGGTCGTCTACACGGACGCCACGGGCGCGGAGGGCAAGGCGACGGCGGCGATCACGCTCAACGAGGACGTCCTCATGTTCGTGCCGTCCGCTTCCGTCATGCCCTTTACGGTGACGGCAGTCGCAAGCTGCGTCTCCCCCGAAGGGACGTTCAACGAACAGACGCAGACGTTCTCCGTGAGCGCGTGCGTCACGTGTATCCTCAAAGTCGCCATGCAGGTGGAACTGCTCGTTCCCGCCTACGGCTACTGCGCCATTCCGCCCGCGCAGGAGTATTCGCAGGAAGTCTGTTCGGGCTTCTTCGAACTCCCGCTCTATCCGCAGGGCAAGGGGTGCTGCAAAAAGTAATTGTATGACGCGCGATCGGTCCCGTCCGCCGCAGTTCTGCGGCGGACGGATTTTTGTCTGATCAGGCAATTTTTCGTAATTTGCTTGACAAAATACGGTCGGTCAGATATAATAAAATCAATTATGATGAAATTGCGGAGGGCAGGATGATGAAACGTTTGTTATCTGTGGCAACGGCGCTTGTTCTGGCGCTGGGCTGCGCGGCGTTTGCCGCCTGTGAAGAAGACGTCGGAAACAGCGGCGACGGCAACGAACAGCAGCAGGTCGCCGCGACGTCTGTGACGTTGAGCGAGACGTCGCTCACGCTCGAAGCCGGCAAGACGGCGGTGCTGACGGCTACGGTGCTTCCCGAGAACGCGACGGACAAGACGATCGTATGGTCGAGTTCGGACAAATCGGTCGTGACGGTATCGGACGGCACGGTGACGGCGGTTGCCGCGGGCAGCGCAACGGTCACGGCGGCGTGCGGTACGGCAGATGCAACGTGCGCGGTTACGGTGACGGCGGCGCAGCCCGTCTACGGCCCCGTCACGCAGGAAGAATGGACGGCTGCGTTCGGGCTCCTGGCGCGCGATCCGCTCTCCATCGATTGGGATATGGCATCCTATGCGCAGGGCGAGACGCCTGTCTATTCCGACTATCTCGATTATGCCGTGGAGGACGGGAAAGAAGAACTGCATCTCCACGATCCCGAAGCGGGCAGCATGGATGCGTATGTCGAAAAAGTGCAGGACGGTTATCTCGGCTATTCCGTACAGAATCACATATGCATGGTGCAGGAGGTCGGAGCTTCTCTGCAGGAATCCTTCGGCGGACCGTTCGGCATGATGGAACAGATGTTTACGCTCTTTTCCGGAATGTACGAGACGTTTGCGAGCGGCTATCGCGCGGAGGACGCCGCGTATGCTGCGACGTTTGAGATCAACGGTTCTGCGGGGGAAGCGACGTTGTGTTTTGCCGGCGGCGAGCTTGTGTATCTGCAGCTTTCGGGAGAAAACGGCGGCGGAAGCGGCACGGGCGGAGACGCCGAGGAGGCAGTTCCTCCGGACGATCATCCGGGACAGGCAACAGAAGATGATGCCGTCGTGACGTCTGCGCCGCGCGCGGCAGATGAAACGACATATATATCGTATATTCTAGAATTCGCGTATACGGGCATCTCGGTCACTCTTCCCGCACCCGAGGAGCTTTCTGACATTGCCGATGGCGAAGAATTGCCGGACGGACTGACGGCTTCCGCGTTTGACTTTGACGTCCTGGAAAATTTTGCCCTTACGGCGGAAATGACTTCCTATGACGCCGAAGGAAGAGCGGTATCGTTCGGTACGGCGATCGAGTATGCGCGCGCGGACGGCAAAGAGAAGGCAGCCATGTACGTGTACAGCTCAGAGGCGGCGTATTCCGTCGAAACGGCGGACGGAAAGCATCAGATGTATACCATGCAGAACGGCGAATGGAAGGCTTACGGCGGCGCTGCGGAAACTTCGCTCTATGTCTCCGCCCGGATCGGCGACACACTGGAATATCTGGAAAACGCACAGTATCGGTTTGATGCTGAGAAAGGCTGTTATACCTGTCTCTTATACACATCTCCGAGCCCACGAGACTAGCGCTCATCTC
>URHP01000003.1 GCA_900547645.1 uncultured Eubacteriales bacterium | reverse complement strand
CAGCGATTCGGGATAGTCCGCGTCGGCAAGCGTGACGGCAAAGCCGCCCCGTTGCGCAAGGCGGGAAAGACAGGCGTCCGCCTCCCCCTCGATTGCCGCGCGGTCATCTTTATATACACGGTTTGCGCCCGTTTGTATCACCGCGGCGCAAATTTTTTCAAGCTCTTTTTGCGGAAGCCCGTGCGCGCACAGCCGCGCGATGCGGGCACGGGAGCGTTCGTCCGCCTCCGAACAGGCGGCAAGCCAGACGAGCGCGCGGTCTTCCTTGGTGTAGCCGCTCATTCCAGACTGTCTCCGAGCCGATAGGATACCGCCTCGAACACGTGCGCGGGCAGGATCTCCTCGCTCGCGGAAAGGTCGGCAATGGTGCGCGCGACCTTCAGGATGCGCGAACGGGCGCGGGCGGAGAGCTTCATGCGCTCAAACGCCGCGCGCAGGATGTCTTCCCCCTCCGCGCTCAGGCGGCAGTGCGCGCGCAGCTCGCGTTCGCCCATCTCCGCATTGGTGCGGATGCCGCAGTCCTCGAAGCGGACGTTCTGAATGGCGCGCGCCACGTTCACGCGTTCCCTGACGGCGGCGGAACTTTCCTGCCGTTCGCCGGAAGCGAGCGCTTCGTAGGGCACGCTGTCCACTTCCACCTGCAGGTCGATGCGGTCGAGAAGCGGCCCCGAGATCTTCCTGCGGTAGCGGCGGATCTCGGCGGGCGAGCAGGTGCAGACCTTGTCCGCAGAACCGTAATTGCCGCACGGACAGGGATTCATGCTTGCACAGAGCATAAACCTTGCAGGGAAGGTAACCGTTCCGCCTACGCGGGAGACGGTGATCTTTCCGTCCTCGAGCGGCTGGCGGAGCGCCTCCAGCGTGGAGCGCTTATATTCGGGCAGCTCGTCCAGAAAGAGCACGCCGCCGTGCGCAAGGGAGATCTCCCCGGGGCGCACGGCGCGGTTTCCGCCGCCGCACATGGCGACGGTGGTCGCCGTATGGTGGGGCGTGCGGAAGGGACGTTCGGACACGATGCCCTCCTCCCCCAGCGTCCCCGCGACGGAGTGGATCTTGGTGATCTCGAGCGCCTCGTCAAACGTCAGGTCGGGCATGACGGTGGGAAGACAGCGCGCGAGCATGGTCTTGCCCGTTCCGGGCGGTCCCACAAGCAGCAGATTGTGCCCGCCTGCGACTGCGATCTCCAGCGCGCGCCGCGCGACGGGCTGTCCTTTGACGAACTGCAGGTCGGCGGTCTGCCGCGCGTGTGCGTGCGGCACAAATTTTTCGGGCGCGACGGGCAGGATCTGCGCGCCGCCCGACAGAAAGCGGACCGCCTCCGCAAGCGTATGCACGGGATATATCTGCGCGCCGCTCAGATATGCCGCTTCCTTTGCGTTCCCCGCGGGGACGACGAAGCGCGTATATCCGTGCGCTTTTGCCGAAATGAGGATGGGCAGCAGTCCCGCAATGGGACGCACCGCGCCGTCAAGCGCAAGTTCGCCGAGAAAGACGGTCCCGTCCGTATCCGCCCCGACGAGCTGTTCGCTCGCCTTCAGCAGGCTGACGGCGACGGCCAGATCGAACGCCGCGCCCTCTTTGCGGATGTCGGCAGGCGCAAAATTGACGGTGATCTTGCCCATCGGAAAGAGCAGCCCGCTGTTCCTGATCGCCGAACGGACGCGCTCCTTGGATTCTTTGACCGCCGCGTCGGGCAGCCCCACCATCTCATAGGCGGGAATGCCCTTGGAGACGTCCGTCTCCACTTCGACGGGCACGCCCTCCAATCCCTGCAGGGCGTAACAGATGATTTTTGCGATCATATTCTCCCCTTATTGCCCTTCGGCGCACAGAGCGCCGCGAACTCAGCCGAAGATCGCCGTGATCACGCCCGTGCCGACGGGGATCCCCGCCGCAAACACGAAATACAGCACGAACATCGCGGCAAGAAGCCCGAAGCCCACCCACGAAAGCACGCGGGAAACTTTGCCCGTCCGCCCTTCGCGCGCCGTGAAATCGCCGACGGCATACGCCGCAAGCATGAACAGGAAGATCCAGCCGAGCAGCACGAACCCGACGGCATCCTTTGCAAAGACTGCCGTGACAAGCGAGAGGACGAGCCCGGCAAGCGGCATCACCGTCCTGCGCAGAAGGCTGCGCTCGTCCTTGCCCCATTCCTTCGCTCTGATCAGGCGCACCGCGTTATACACGGCATAGGCAAGCCCGGCAAGCGCCGCAAGGATGGCGACGGGGTTCATGAACGCGCCGTACACGCCCGAGAACGCTTCGCCGTCCGTACGGGACAGGAGATAGAAGATATTCCAGGGATTTGCGTCTGCGGATACGGCGTTGACGCCTGCAAATCCGCCCGCAAACGAACGCCATGCAAGCCCGAACATGTTGACGGACGGCGCGGCGGGATCGGAGTACATCTTGATGTAGGGATAGTAGAGCGGCAGCGCAAAGATCAGGGAGAACACGATCGCCCCCAGCACGAGCGCACAGCCGAATACGACGGACGCGATCGCCGTCTTGTTGCGATACTCCTGCACGACCTGCGCGACCTTCTGCTTGGCGGGGGAGAGCGGAACGGCTTCCCCTTCCGCAGCAGGCGCGGCGGGCGCGGGATTTGCCGTTTCCTCCGCTTCCGCCTCCGCGATGGCAAGGTCGAGATGATAGCGCCTTGCGCGCAGCTGGCGCACGATGCCCGCGCCGAACAGCAGCGCGACGCCCGCGACGGGCACGATGAACGCGCCGTGAATGAGAATGGCAAACGCGCCCGCAAGCCCGGAAATCAGCAGCGGGACGGCGGAAGCGAAGTCCGCCTTCTTCATGCCGTTCGCATAGAACCGGTGACACATATCGAGCGAGAGCAGGAAGAAGAACACGCCGATCATGAGGGGCGTACCCAGCCCGCCGAGCGCAAGCGTGGCGCTTGCAAGGGCGAACAGCACCGCAAAGACGAGTCCTGCCGCGTCGCTCTTCAGAAGCCGCCGCACGAACAGCGCGCCGAACAGCAGCGCGCCCGCCGCAGCGAGCATGGGGAAGAAGCGCAGCCCGAAGGGGCTCATGCCGAAGATCAGCGTCCCGAACGCGAGCAGGTCTTCACCGAACGCGCCGTACACGCGCTCGCCGTGGTAGACGTTTCCGCTGCCATAGGTGTTGCCCGCATACATTTCGGCGATCGTCATCATGGAGACCGTCTCCCCTTCCGTCAGGCGGAAGAACCGCCCGGGCGCGGTGGACGGCATGGTCTGGCTGTCAACGAGCGCCTGCGCGCGCGCCGCCGCGTCGGAAGCCTGTTCGTCCGCAAGGGGCGTCGCGGAATAGACGGACGCGGGAATGACGACGTATTCCCCCGTTCCCTCGGCGGACGAGGAGCTGGATTCCAGCTTCTCCCCCACGAACACGACCTCGTTCACAAGCACGTTGCAGGTGCGCGACGTCAGGCGCACATAGCGGTAGGACGACACGTTCCAGCCGTTGGAAGAAGAGCTTCCCGCCGTCGTGGGCGTCAGTTCCGCCCAGCGGTAAAAGACGTCGTCCGGGAGCGATGCCGCCTCCTGCCCGTCTTCCGCAGCAGGCGCAAAATTGGAGAACTCCAGCTCGAGACGGCGTCCCGAAGTGGAGCTTGCCGTATTGCTGGGGCTTGAAAGCACCTCTGCACGCAGCGTGACTGCCTCGCCCGCGTCGGTATATGCCGCGCCCACGTTGACGTAGACGTGCTTCAGACGCAGATAGACGGACTCCTCTTCGCCGTCCTCGTTGGTCTCGGTGACCGAGCGCGTAAGCTCGAAGACGACGGAAGGCGTCTCCGCGTCGCCCGTACCCTGCGCCTTGAGTTCGTAGGAATCGCCCGCGCCGTAGAAGGAGCCGAGCACGCACAGTCCCACGCACAGAAAGGCGAGCGCGACGACATAAATGAGCCGCAGCGCAAGGGGACGCTTTTTCCGATTGTTCGTGTTTGCCATAGTAACCTTTCCCTATTATATTGTAAATTCTATTTTAACCGATAACGCGCCGATTGTAAACGGTTTTCAGCGCAATTTTTCGGAAAAAAAGCAAATTTTTTGCCGACAGCCCCTGCGGCGCACGGGCGCGCAAACAAAAAAGCCGATTCGCTTCTGACTTTAAGCGGATCGGACTTTTTTTCGTTTTGCGGAAAATTACTTCTTTTCCTTGATCTTGGCGGCTTTTCCCGTAAGCCCGCGCAGATAGTAGAGCTTCGCGCGGCGGACTTTCCCGGCGCGCACGACGTTGACGTACGCGACCTTGGGGGAATGCAGGGGGAAGCAGCGCTCCACGCCCACGCCGAAGGAAAGGCGGCGCACCGTAAACGTCTCGCGGATCCCGCCGTTCTTCTTGGCGATGACGACGCCTTCGAAGTTCTGGATACGCTCTTTGCCGCCCTCGATGATGCGATAGCCGACCTTGACGGTGTCGCCCACGTTGAATGCGGGGACGCTCTCCTTCATGTTCTCGGCTTCGATCTGCTCGATGAGTCCCATGTTCGACTTACCTCCTGTATTACGCGACGTTCATTCCCGCATGCGGCAGAGGAACGCCCGAAGTCACTTGCCCATTATAGCGGAAGCAACAAAAAAAATCAACTCATTTTCACCGTCCGGGAGAAAAAAATTTCACGGCTCCGGCTGCTGCCTGGGCTCCGTCTCCTCTTCCGCGCGCTTTTTCTGGATCCTGCCCTGTACGCAGGCGTAGCTGTCGCGGCGCAGAAGCCGGCGGGAGAGGAGCGTCCCGTCCGCAGCGTAGACGAGCAGATAGCATTCGCTGCGCAGCCCCGCCTTTTCGGCGCGCAGCGTCCGGTCCTCGTCCCCTTCGACGATCTCCGCGGGCGGCGGCGCGATGCGCTCCAGTACGCGGCTCTCCGGTTCGTACCGCCTGCCGTCCGGCATGCCGTACACCTCGAAGCGGACGTACCCCTCCCCCGTGCTTCCCAGAAGATAGACGGGAAAATCGTAGGGATTGGCGAATTTCAGATCGCTGTAACGGGAGACCATAGCGTCCTGCGAAGGCGGAACGTAGCCCACCGAAAGGGAATGAGGACGGCTCTCCGTGATCCGCAGTCCCGCGCGCAGCGCCGCGCCCATCAGGGTGGTGGACGCCTGACAGACGCCGCCGCCCGTCCCTTCGACAAATTCGCCCGCCACAATGACGGGCGCGTCCAGAAATCCGTTTTCCCGCGTGCGCTTCCCCACCGTCTCGTTGAAGGAAAAACTTTCGCCCGGCAACAGCTGCGTTCCCGCAATGCGCTCGCACGCGAGCGAAATATTGTGTACGCGCGCCGTCTTTGCGCCGTCAAACTTCGTCGAAAAGGAGGCAAGTTTCTGCGTGCGCTCCCGGAGCATCCGTTCGGTGACGGCGGGCAGCCACGCGCAGGTGACGAGCTCCGCATGCGTCTTCCCCTCCTTCAGCGCCGCAAGCGCGGCGGAAAGCGACGCCGCATAGTCGCAGTACACGCCCGCTTTTTCCGCGGTATAGACAAATCCTCTGCGCGAAAAGGAGAGCGAAGCGTCGCGGGGGGCGCGCACGTTTTCCGCGCATACGTCTGCGAAATACCGCTCCGCATCGGGAAATTCCCGCCGCACCGTCACCGCGTACGCCTCCCCGCGCTTCGCCTGCCGCAGGAGCGCGGAAAGGTCGTCCGTATATACGATGGGCGGCGTGAGATCACCCGCCGGCGTGCGCAGCGTAAAGGGAATGCGCGAAAGCCCGCGGCGCACGCTCGACTCCGCCTCCTCGAACGTCATGCCGCCCACCGCAACGCCGTCCACGACGACGCCCTTTTTCACTTTGGAACCCCAGCCGCCCAAACACAAAGCGCTCCCCGCAAGGAGGAGCGCGAAAATGAACGCAAGTACTCTCTTCATCTGCTCCCTTCGAGACGGGAAAACACGGCGAGGAGTTCTTCGGACGGCTCGAAGGGCGGCAGCCCCACGACGCGGTTTCTTCCCTCGGCGTGAAAGTCCGAACCGCCCGTTTCCAGCAGCGCGCGGGAACGCGCGTACGCCGCGAACGCCTCCGTCTCGACAGAAGTATGGTCGGAATGCGTGCATTCTATCCCGTCCAGCCCCGCGTCCGTCAGGCGGTCCATGAGCGCAAGGCGCGCGGCTTCGTCAAGGGGAATGCGCCCCGGATGCGCCAGGGACGCAATGCCGCCGGCGGCGTGGATGACCGCGATCGCATCCTGCGGGGCGGGGCGGCAAAGCGAGGAACAGCAGGGCTTCCCCGCGGCGAACGCCGACAGGTACAGCTCCCCCTTTTTGACGCCCAGACGCTCGGAAAACGCCGTGACGACGTGCATCGTGTGCAAAGGGGCGTCCTTTTTGAGATGGAAGCGCTCGGCGTCCGCGAGCGTCACGGAAAGATGAAAATACGCGTTGCCCTTTTCGATCATCTCCCGCGCCCGCAGGAGCGCGCCCTCCCTGCGCTCCTGCAAAAAGGCGTCGTACGCGGCGCACGGCCTGCAGCCGTAGCCGAGCACGTGCACCTTGGCGTCGCCTTCGTACGAGGAAACTTCCCAGCCCGAGACATAGGAAAGCCCCGCCTCCCTTGCCGCCGCCCGCTTTTCGGGCAGTCCCTCGAGGCTGTCGTGATCGGTCATGGAGATCAGCTCCATCCCCGCCTCCGCCGCGCGCCGCGCGATCTCGCGCGGGGAATACTTCCCGTCCGAATAATAGGTATGAATGTGCAGATCCGCTCTCATCGGACGATCTTCCCCTCCCGGATCCTGATCTTGTTGCATTCCGCGCCGTAGAGCACGCGTTCGGCGTGCGTGCAGGTCAGGATGCACTGGATATTGCGCACCCGTTCCAGCAGTTTCTTGCGGCGGGGCAGGTCGAGCTCGCTCATTACGTCGTCGAGAATGAGCACGGGCGCCTCGCCCGCAAGCTCCCTGAAGATCTCCGTCTCGGCAAGCTTCATGGAGAGCGCCGCCGTGCGCGCCTGTCCCTGCGAGCAGTATCCGCGCGCATCCGCACCGTCGATGGAAATTTTTATGTCGTCGCGGTGCGGTCCCACCGACGTAAACCCGAGACGAATATCCCGTTCGCGCGCCGCGGCAAACTGACGGAGCAGTTTTTCCGCGATCTCGTCCTCGTTTTCCGGATACGTCCCGTCCATTTCGAGGGCGAGCTCCTCCGCGCCGTCCGTTAAATAGGCGTGCGCGTCATGCGCGAGCGGCGACAGGCGCGCAAGGTACCTTCTTCTGTGGCGGACGATGCGCGCGGCATACGCGGCAAGCTGCTCGTCCCAGACGGGGAGCGTCTCCGACACGAGCGAAAAATCGCGCTCCTTCAGAAGATTGTTGCGCTGATCGAGAATGCGCTGATAACGCGTGAGCGCCGTGCAGTATTCGCGCGACGTCTGCGAGATGGACAGATTGAGAAAACGGCGCCGTTCGTCCGGTCCGTCCTGGATGAGACGCAGCTCCCCGGGCGAAAAGAAGACGCAGTTCATGTTGCCCACGAAGTCCGCCGCCCGCGTCACTTTATTGCCGTTGACGAACAGCTCGCGCTTGTTTTCGTAGATCGCCGCCTCCAGAAGGACGCTGCCGAAGCGCGTTGCAGTGCGCGCCGAAATGCGCGCCCCCGTCTCCCCGCGGCGGATGAGCTGACGGTCATGGCGGATGCGCAGCGACGCGCCCGTGCAAAGATAAAAGACCGCCTCCGCGCAGTTGGTTTTCCCCTGCGCGTTGCGCCCCGTGAGCACGTTCAGCCCCGCATCGAACGTAAAGGTCTCGTCCTCGTAATTTCTGAAATTGTGCAGCGTCAAATTTTCGATGACCATGCTTCTTTTTCCGCGAAAACGCTTTCTTTTTGCGCAATTTTGTACTATAATGGTATTATTCACGCAAATCTTTGAGCAAAGGCTCAAATCTTTGCCGTGAGGTTTCAGGAAAACGCTGCCGCGACTCTGGCTGCGGCTCGTTTTCCCTCTTGACGCGGTTTTATGGGCTTTCATTTTTAACTCGCGTCAATTCACCCTTTCCCCATAAGCACAAGTATGTGCAAATGAGGGGCGCGGGCGCAAAATGCAATTTTGCTTGCGCACATATTTTCATAGCAAGGACAACCCTGCTTGCGTACGGTTTTGCAGCCCGCTCACGCAAATCTTTGAGCAAAGGCTCAAATCTTTGCCGTGCAAGAAAAGGCAATCCGGACTTTACAAATTCACGGTTCGATTATATCAAATTTTACAAAAAAAGGCAAAGCCTTTGCGAGGGAAAAAATGGCAGGACAATTCGACATTTTATGGAACACCATCCGCGAGCGGGCAAAGACGCTCGTCAATCCCATTTCCTACAGCACGTTCATTGAAAACCTCGTGCCCGTGGACGTGGTGAACAAAAAGATCGTCCTGCAGGCGGAAAGCGAACTTGCGGCGCTCACCATCACCAAAAATCACATGGAAAAGCTGCGCGAAGCGGTCGTTTCGGCGGACGTCGGGCTGACGGGCGCCATCATCGTCGTGGAGGGCAGCGAGGAGTACACGCTGCGCGAGACGCCCGACGCCGTGGAAGAAACGACGGTCGTACTCGACGCGCGCTACACCTTCGATTCCTTTGTGGTGGGCAGCTCCAATAAATTTGTGTTCGCCGCGGCAAAATCGGTCGCCGAGAACCCCGGGGAAAACTTCAATCCCCTGTACATCTACGGCGGCACGGGGCTGGGGAAGACGCACCTCATGCAGGCGATCGCCAACGAGATCATGCAGAAGAAGCCCTCGCTCAAGGTCATCTACACGACGAGCGAAAAATTCCTCAACGAATACGTGGACAGCATGTACGCGAAGAAGGGCGCGGGACGGGACAACGAGACGCGTTTCCGGAACCGTTACCGCAACGTGGACGTGCTGCTCATCGACGACATCCAGTTCTGGGCGGGCAAGTACGGCGTGCAGGAAGCGTTCTTCCACGCCTTCAACGAGCTGTTCTCCCAGCACAAACAGATCGTTATTTCGTCCGACTGCCCCGCCAAGGAGCTGACGACGTTGGAAGAACGGCTCAGAACACGCTTCGAAGGCGGGCTCATCGCCGACATTCAGCCGCCGGACGTTGAAACCAAGATCGCCATTCTGAAGCGGAAGGCGCTGGAAAAGAAATACGTCGTGCCCGACGAGGTGCTCGCCTTCCTCGTCAAAAATTCCGACAACAACGTGCGCACCCTCGAAGGACGGCTGAACACCGTCATCTTTGCAAGCAAGCTCCACGAAGAGCCCATTTCCCTGAAGCTCGCCGCCGCCGCACTGCAGGAGGCGATCGGTCCGGACGAGCAGGAGGAAGTCACGCCCGAAGCGATCATTCGCGCCACCTGCAATTATTTCAATACGAGCAAGGAAGACCTGCTCGGCAAGAACAAACGGCAGGAGATCGTGCGGGCAAGGCAGATCTGCACCTATCTGCTGTGCGATATGCTCGCCCTTCCCCTCGTCACCGTGGGAAAGATCATGGGCGGGCGCGATCACTCCACCGTGATCTACGCGCGCGACAAGATCGCCGAACTGATGCGCGTGAACGACAAGGTCGCAAAGGACGTTGACGACGTCAAGAGCGCGGTTCTGAAACAGTAAAGGATTCACGCGTTTCTTTTCGAACTGACGAAAAGAAACGTCGTGAGGCGAAGAAAAACCTAATGTTCGCCTTCGTCTCTGCATTTGGTTTTTCTCTGCGCGGGCAGTCGCAACAGTATATCGCCCGCGCATTCACTTTTCCGCAAAAGCTGCGCGAGCAGCAAACAGGGCGCAAAAGGCATAACGCAGTGACGCCTTTTGCCACCGTATTATAGCAATCACCAAAATATTTTCGTATAATAAGATTTTGGCGAAAAATTTTTCAAAGCCCCCCGTAAAGGGGCTTTCTTTCAAATCGACTATGCAGATCTTTTCCGAAGGACAATACGACGCCGTGGTCATCGGCGCAGGACATGCGGGGTGCGAAGCCGCCCTTGCGCTTGCACGCACGGGACAGCGCACCGTCATGCTGACGCTCAACCTCGACAGCATCGGCTTCATGCCCTGCAACCCCTCCGTGGGCGGCACGGCAAAGGGGCATCTGGTGCGCGAGATCGACGCGCTCGGCGGCGAAATGGGCATCATCGCCGACAAAACGGCGCTCCAATACCGCATGCTCAACGAGGGCAAGGGCGCGGCGGTGCAGTCCCTGCGCGCGCAGACGGACAAGAACAGGTATCACACCGAAATGAAGCGCGTGCTGGAGCACACCGAAAATCTGCGCATCGTACAGGGCGAGGCGGCAGACATCCTCACCGAGGGGGGGCATGTCCGCGGTGTCGTGACTTCCTACGGGGGCATGTTCGAATGCCGCGCCGTGGTCGTGGCGACGGGCGTGTACCTGAATGCGCGCACCATCACGGGGGAAGTGATCGCCGAAGCGGGACCGAACGGCTTTGCGCGGGCGACGCTGCTGACCGAATGCCTCCTGCGGCTGGGGTACAGCGTGCGCCGTTTCAAGACGGGAACGCCCGCCCGGCTGGACGGGCGCACCGTAGACGTGAGCGGACTGCCCGTGCAGCCCGGCGAAGAGGTGTACCCCTTCTCCTTTCTGAACGACCGCGTCCCGCCCGAAACGGCGCAGACGCCCTGCTACCTCACCTACACGAATGCGGCAACGCACGAGATCATTCTGAACAACCTCGACCGCGCTCCCCTCTATAACGGGGCGATCTCTTCGACGGGTCCGCGCTACTGTCCTTCCATTGAGACCAAGGTCGTCCGCTTTGCGGATAAGGAACGCCATCAGCTCTTTCTGGAGCCGGAGGGCGCAGACACGACGGAGGTGTATGTGCAGGGCATGTCCACCTCTCTGCCGCACGACCTGCAAAAGGCAATGTACCGCACCGTCAAGGGATTGGAACACTGCGAGATCGTGCGCTATGCCTATGCCATCGAATACGACTGCATCGACACGCTGGACGTCCTGCCCACGCTGGAATTCAAGAAGGTGAAAGGACTCTACACGGCGGGGCAGATCAACGGCACGAGCGGCTATGAGGAAGCGGCGGCGCAGGGACTGATGGCGGGCATCAACGCCTCGCTTGCGCTGCGCGGAAAGCCCCCGCTCATTCTGGGGCGCGACCGGGCGTATATCGGCGTGCTCATCGACGACCTCGTCACAAAGGGCACGGACGAGCCCTACCGCATGATGACTTCACGCGCGGAATACCGCCTGTTCCTGCGGCAGGACAACGCCGACGAACGGCTGACCGAACTCGGCTATGCCTGCGGGCTCGTGAGCGAGGAACGCCATCGGAAATTCCTCGCAAGGAAACGCCTGCGCGAAGAGACCGCCGCCCTTCTGGAGACACGCGCCGAACAGAAGACGGCGGACGCGCTCGTGCAGCGGCACGGTCAGCCGCCGCTTTCGGCAGGCGTGACGTACGCCGACCTCATCCGCCGCGGCATCCCTCTTGCCGAACTGTGCGGCGTGTTCGGCATTGCGCAGGATGTCCCTGCCGACGTAAAACTCACCTGCGAGACGGAAGTGCGCTACGCAGGATATTTGAAGCGCAGCCGCGACGAAGCGGAGCGCGCAAAAAAGATGGAGGAAAGCCCCCTTCCCCCCGACATCGACTACGCGGCAATTGCAGGGCTGCGGCTGGAAGCGCGTGAAAAACTTGCCCGCATCCGCCCTTTGAATCTCGGGCAGGCGGAGCGCATTTCGGGCGTCTCCCCCGCCGACATCGCCGTCCTGATGGTCTACCTGAGTATGAAAAAATGAGTCGGAAACAATACGCGCGCCGAAGTTCACAGAACTTCGGCGCGCGGTTTCTTCATCCCCGTAAAGTTTTCAAACGTCATTCCTCGGCGATCCACACGGCATAGAGCGTAATCCCGTTCGGAACGTCGAAAATCCTTGTCGAATAAAACGTGACATAGTACGGTTCGGAGCCGTCTTCGGGCGTATACAGTTCGGGCGCATAGACTACTTCGCCGCCCTCTTCCGTTGCCCAGCCCGCAAAGGTATATCCCTCGCGCACGGGCAACGGCACTATATCAGACAATTGCATATACACAGTTTGTTCAATTGCGCCGGTGCCCCAGCGATAAACAGTGAGTGATACAACATAAAAATACCCGTCTTCTTCCATCAGCGAACAATTTGAAATCGCTGCACAACCTGCCCACTTGGATGCCCATTTATCCCCCAAGCGATAAAGCACCGATCCGGAAGTATATACAAATCCATCGGTAAACGCATAGCTGCCGATTTCTTCTATGGTCGACGGAACGACGGTCACGCCCAGCGCGGTGTTCTTAAAAGCTGACTGTCCGATCGAACGCAGCGTATCGGGAAAGGCGACGTTCTGCAGGGAAGTGCAATTGCAAAAGGCAGCCGTTCCGATCGACTCCAGACCGACGGGAAAGGCGATCTCCTGCAGGCTTGTGCAATGTTCAAAGGCATACTCCCCGATCGATTTTATCGAATCCGGAAGCCCGACGCGGACCAACGCGCTCTCTGCGAATGCATAGGCTTCTATGCGTTCCAAGCCTTCCGGAAGATCGATCTCCCTGCCGGCATACCTTTCAAAAGCATAATCGCCGATCGCCGTGATCCCGCTTGCGGGGAGCTCGCTCGCTTCGCATCCCGCGATCAGAACGCCGTCCGATTTACGGATGATACAGTTCCCCTCGGCACGGAATACAGGATTTTCCTCCGCCACCGTGAGCGAACGCAGCGACGCGCAGCCGGAGAATGCGTTTCCTGCAAGCGTTTCGAGCGAAGCGGGCAGTTCTGCCGTTGCAAGCGCTGCGCAATTGCGGAATGCGTCCGCTTCGATCGACGTCAAACCGTCCGGAAGCGCGATCGTTTCAAATTCGCTCCCCTCGAATGCGCTCATGCCGATCGTTATGGCCTCTTCCGGAATCATGATGTTTGAACTGCCCGTCATTACCGTCAGATCGGAATTGCGGATGACACAGTTTCCGCTGCTGTAATAATTTTTGTTCCCCTCCTCTACGGTCAAAGAGGTCAGCGACGTACAGCCGGAAAACGCCCCGGCAGCGACCGTGTTCACAGTATGCGGCACCGCGACCTCTTTCAGCGACGTACAGCCAAAGAACGCCCTGCTTCCGATTCTCTCCAACGCGGAAGAAAAGCCGATCCGCCGCAGCTGCGTACAACCTTCAAAGGCCTGCTCCGCAATCACCGTCACAGTATCGGGCAAGAGCACCCCCGTGATCTGTGTGTAATCGGGGATTGCGGCAACGCCTTCGTACTTATAAAACGCCCGCAATCCGATTTCTGTAACAGGCTCTCCGTCCTCGCTCGCTGCGGGGATCACGACCTTTCCCTTCGGATCGGCGCCCTTTTCCAGCCCTTTGACGCTGCGCTCGCCGTCCACGCTGGGAAAACTCAAACGGACTTCGGTAATGACGTTTACGGCATGTTCCTTCACCTGCGACCACGCGCCTCCCCGTTCTCCGCTCGCCATTACGCGGACGGAATAGACCTTTGTCTGCGTAGTCAGGGGGAACAGATCGAAACGGTTTTCTTCCGTTTCATACTGTTCGCCGTCCAGCTCAACGATATAGCCCTCTGCGCCGTCCACTTCGTCCCACGTCAGATACTCCGCTTCGTCGATCGTAAGGTTGGAGGGCGCGGGCAGTCCGCCCTCTTCCGCCGCCTGCGTACAGCCCGCCAACATGCATCCGCACGCAAGCATCCCCAAAATCCCCGCTATGAAAGACTTCTTCATAAGCCCCCCTTGCGTTTACACTACTTCCGGCTGATAGATCGACCATCCGGGAACATGGAAATACGGAAATACATCATCAAGCCAACCGCTGTTTGGTCCGGGCGGAATCAGCTTATGCGTGATCTGACATCTTCCGTTCCAATTGTCGTACTGCCACAAATACGGATCGTCCAACAAAAAGTCTTTGATCACTTGATACAGGTCATCGTGATCGCCCGGTGTCAGACCATATACGCCGGGATCGGAAAATGCAGAAATTGATTGACCGGTCATATTCAAAACATAGACCTTTGCATCGTTCCCATAAAAGCCCCATTCTTCAAAATAATCTTGCAATCCCGTGATCCATGCATTGGCTTCCAAAGGCGGACATGTCATATAACTGAATGCGCACCTTGCAGCGCCAAAATAATCACTCAAATCCGTTACGACATATGTACCATAGGGATCCAATCTTGTAAAGGGCACTAACAAATCATTATCATAGCAAATCAAATGAATATTCAAATCATCGTAAAATTGAACAAAGTCATCATATGATTCCAGAACGCGATACTCCCAATTGTAGAACGCCTGCGTCTCATCGTAATATGCGCTCAGCAGATAGGGCAGCAGGTAATCCTCCGTAAACCAATTGGACAAGAAAGATAGGCCAGAGCTGTCGCCGAACATACGTGGATCGAGGAAAAATGTGTAGTCGCCGATCGGGTTTCCGCCGCATGCCAATTCCGCTTGGTAGAAAATGTATCCCATGATCGTCGTAAGCCAATCGGTATTGACGTGAATATCCACGTAATCCAAAAACTCCGTATAATCTTTCAGTTCTTCTTTTGAACCATAGTCATACGACGTAAGAAGCGCTTCTTCCGTGCCGCTGATGAACATGATCTTACAGCCCATGCTCTTCCAGCCGGAAAATAATTCCAGAAGAATATCCGCCATGAGCAGCGTGTCGCCGTCGTCGATCTGCGTCGGAAATTTTGCCCTCGCTTCAAAAATAATATACGAATTTGATTCCACCTGTAAAATGCCGTCTACATCATCCTCGTACCACATTTCCAAAGACTGCCAAATAGTCATACTAAGTGGAGGCGTTACATGATGAAATTTTTCCTCATCTATGACTCCATCAGCCACCAGGGAATTGACAATATCTACGCTCCGCTCGTAATCCGTGTAATAGTACACGTTTGCATTGTTTGCCGCAGCGTTCGCCTGCATTGCGCTGCCAGACGGCGCCAACAGCCCCGCCAACAGCAAGACTGCCGCCAACGCGAATACAACCGGACACTTCTTTGTTTTTCCGAACATGTGAAAATCCCCCTTATTCCTTTATTTATAATCAATCTATCACAAATCTATCACATTGTCAAGGTGCAGGGCGAAAAAAGCCGTAAAAGCGCTATAACAGATTTGAAATACCGCAATTCAAAATTATGATAGCCAAATGCCGCCCCGCATGCGCAGTTGCGCATGCGGGGCGGCATTTGGATCGAACGTATTGCGGTTTTTGCGCCGTCTTTGGGAATAATCCGCCGACTTATGCCCCCTTTACTCTTCCCACGTCCAGATTGTCACGCGTTCTGTCGGACAGGGCGCGGACGGGGTGATCCCTGTCCTGCAGGCGGTAATCCTCGCCAAGGCGGGCGATCGCCTTTTCAATGACCGTGTGCGTTCCCGCGGCGGAGGGCTTTCCGTGAATGCGCGCATTATAGCTGAAATAGCGGAAGGAGTCGGGAACGTTATCCAGCTCCTCGAAGCCCTCCTCCACGCCTGTCAGGCGCACGCTTTTCAGCACTTCACGGATATACGCCTTCTGAGAGCGGAATTTTAAAAGTTCGGGGAATTCGCCCCCTTCGGGCAGCACCTGCTGCCACACCTTGCCGCCGTAAATGCGCAGAAGTTCCGCCGCCTCGTGCAGATGCGCGACCTCCTCCTCAAAGTGCATCTCCCAGATCTTTTTGATGCGCGCGTCCGTCTCGTCCTCATAACAGGAATAATAGAGGTAGCACTCCGTATATTCGTTCATCAGCAGCCGCTCCCAATCGGTCATGCAGGGATCTTTCAGGCATCCGTAGCCCGTGACGTGCTGTTCTTCGATCATGGCGATCTCGTTATACAGTTGCCGCCCGAGCGGCGACGCATACAGATTGCCGACGTTCATATAAAAGTTCATCGTCTGCTGCTCCGCCGCCGTGATGATATTGATATTCAGCTTTGTCTTCAGATCGTTGAGATAGCCGTTGATATAGAAGTTCACGTCGTCGTACGGGTGGCGGTATTCGGCAACGGTGGGGCGCCCGGGCATGATCTCGGTATAGTCCCCCACCAGCCGCGCGGGATCGCCGCCCTTTTCCAGCTCCATGAGGTCGGCATAGCGGTAGAGATGGTCAAAGTCCTCGAGCAATGCAAAATCGAGCTGCTTTTTGACGTAGCCGTTCTTTTCCGAAAGCGCAAGATTTGCCGTGAGATCGACGGCGAGCTGCTCATAGCCGATGGTGTGTTCCAGAATGCTCTCGTCGGAGGGCTTCAGCGCGGCAACGCGCTTTTGCTGCAGCTGTTCGCCGCGGCGCATGTAGGCAAGACGGCGGCGCACGTCGTTGTTCGGGCACTGCCTGGTGACGGCATGCGAACAGCGCACCGATTCAAACTCCGTGCCCGACATCAGGATCACCCGAAGACGGGTATACGGATCGACCGTACGCTTATCGTAGGGCTTGACGAGCACCTTCTTCCATTCGGTAAAAATCTTGTCCGCCTTCTGCGGCTTCAGATCAAACGGGTTCATAGACCTGCCTCCTTTTTGCAATTTATGGACGGCGCGCCGCTTTTCGATACGATACGATTGCAAAAAAGCCGAAAAGTTGTTATAATATGAAAAAAGGAGAAAAAAAGATGATCGGAGCTGTCATTGCGCTCGACTCGGAAGCGGAAGCGCTTCTCGACCAAATGGAAATCGAAAACATTCTGACCATGCACGGAAAACCCGTCTACCGCGGGAAGGCGTTCGGGAAAGAGGTGCTGCTGTGCGTGTGCGGCGTGGGCAAAGTCAACGCCGCGGCGGGAACGTGCGCCGTTTTGGAAAAGGGCGCGGACATCGTGCTCAACTTCGGCGTTGCGGGAGGGCTTTGCGACAAAACGGAACTCACCGAAGTCTACCTGATCGACAGAGCCGTGCAGTACGACTTCGACATCACGCAGCTCGAGGGCGGAGAGATCGGAACTTTGGACGGAGAGGCGGAAAACTTTCTGCCCCTGTACGTTCCCGCCGCGCTCGACTACCCGCGCCGCGCGCTCGGCACGGGAGACCGCTTCAACGACTCGCCCGCCGACCACGACCTGCTCATCCGGCTGGGCGCGCACATCCGCGACATGGAGGGCGCGGCGATCGCACAGGTCTGCAAATATGCGGGCGTCCCCTGCGTTTCGGTCAAGGCGATCTCCGACGTCTACGGCGCGGGCAGCACCACGGAGCAGTTCGAAAAAAATCTCGCGCGCGCGGCGCTCAACCTGAAGGCCTTCATGCGTGAGATCTTTGCCGCATTGGAGTAATTCGATAAAATTCGAAATAATACCGTTATGTCCTGATTTTGTATCAGTTTTGTCCGTTTTTATCCGATTTTGCGGCAATTTCAGGCAAAGAATTATTTCGATAATTTTCTAAATATGGAGATTTGCGCCGATATGGAGACCATTCCCTCCTTTCAGAAAGACCATGACGTCCTGCAAAAGGGACTGTATGCGCAGACGGATGCAAACGGCATTACGACGTTCGATCTGCGCTTCAAGACGCCCAATGCTGGAGACTATATTTCCCCGAAAGCGCTGCACACCGTCGAACACCTGATGGCGACGGCGCTCCGCAACGGACGGGAAAAGGAACAGATCGTCTACTTCGGTCCGATGGGATGCCGCACCGGCTTCTATCTGCTGACCGTGCGCCTTTCCTATGCCGACGTGCTTGCGCTGCTGAAGGAGACCATTCCCCATGCGCTCGCCTTTGGCGCCGTTCCCGGCGGAACGCGCAGAGAGTGCGGAAACTACCTTGAACACGATCTTGCAGGCGCAAAAGAAGAACTTGCCGCATACCTTGCGGTGTTGGAGGCACTATGATCGATCTCGGAGACTGGAAGGAGCCGCTCGCGCCCCTGTTTGAGGACGAACGCTACAAAAAGATCCGCGCGTTCCTCATCGACGAATACCGTCGCCATATCGTCTATCCGGATATGTACGACATCTACAACTGCTTCCGCTACACGCCCTACGCAAACGTGAAGGCCGTGCTGCTCGGACAGGACCCCTATCATAACGAGGGACAGGCGCACGGACTGTGCTTTTCCGTCAAGGACGGCGTTCCCAAACCGCCCTCCCTTGAAAATATGATGAAGGAACTGCACGACGATCTCGGATGCCCCGTCGTGCAATCGGGGAACCTCACCAAATGGGCGAAAGAGGGCGTGCTGCTCATGAATACCGCGCTCACCGTGCGCGCCCATCAGGCAAACTCGCACGCGGGCTGCGGCTGGAGCTGGTTTACGGACGCCGTCATTTCCATTCTGAGCGAACAAAAAGAGCACCTCGTATTTCTGCTGTGGGGCGGAAACGCGCGCAGGAAGAAGGCGCTGATCGATCAGAGCAAGCATCTCGTTCTGGAGTGCGCACACCCCTCGCCGCTGTCGGCATACAACGGCTTTTTCGGTTGCCGCCACTTTTCCAAGACGAACGCCTACCTCACGGCGCACGGCATCGCGCCCATCGACTGGGATCTGAGCAAATAAGGAGATTCATGAAGTACGTTGTCATTTTGGGAGACGGCATGGCGGGATACCCCATGCCCGACCGCGGAAACAAAACCTGTCTGCAGCTTGCAGACACCCCGTTTTTTGACGAGCTCGCAAAAAAGAGCACGATCGGACTTGCAAAGACAGTCCCGGACGGCTATGCGCCCGGCAGCGACGTCGCCAATCTTTCGGTGATGGGCTACGATCCCAAGGAATTTTATACAGGGCGTTCCCCCCTGGAAGCCGCGTCCATCGGCATTCCGCTTGCGGACGACGACGTGACTTACCGCTGTAACCTTGTCACCCTCTCGGAGGAGGCGCCCTACGAAGCAAAGCGGATGATCGACTATTCCTCGGGCGAGATCACGACACGGGAAGCGCGCGAACTGATCGGCGCGCTCAAACAGGAATTCGACAAACCGCCCTTTACGCTGTACGCGGGCATCTCCTACCGCCACTGCCTGGTCGCCCGCGGCGAAAAGACGGGTTCCGTCCTCACGCCGCCGCACGACATCACCGACCGCCCCGTTGCCGGATCTCTGCCCAAGGGCGCCATGGGCGAAACGCTGCTTGCCATGATGAAGCGTTCCTATGAAATTTTAAACGATCACCCGGTCAACAGGGCAAGGCGCGCGGCAGGCAAGAACCCCGCCAACTCCGCCTGGTTCTGGGGAGAGGGCACAAAACCGCTCCTGCGCCCGTTTTCCGACCTGTACGGCAAGCGCGGCGCGGTCATTTCGGCAGTCGATCTCGTCAAAGGCATCGGCATCCTTGCGGGAATGGACGTGCTGGAAGTCGCCGGCGCAACGGGCAATTGGGACACCAACTTTGCAGGCAAGGCGGACGCCGCCGCGGATGCGCTCCTCGACGGGACCGATTTCGTGTACGTCCACATGGAAGCGCCCGACGAATGCGGTCACCACGGCGACGCCGACAAAAAGATCTACTCCATCGAACAGGTGGACGGCGTGGCGGAGCGCATCGCGCGCCGTCTGAACGCCGCGGGCGAGGCTTTTTCCATGCTGATCATGCCCGATCACCCCACGCCCGTCGCCCTGAAGACGCACACCTCCGATCCCGTGCCCTTCCTGCTGTACCGCAGCGACGAGACGCACAAGGGCGCCGAACGGTACGACGAGGAGTCGGCGCGTGCCGCAAACCTGTTTGTTCCCCGCGCCTGCGAGATGATGCGCGCTTTTCTGCGATAACGCAGGTCCGATGAAATCAAAAAACCCGCACCTGTGCGGGTTTTTTATTATGTTTCATGGTTTGCCCGCATGAAAATCGGACGGGCGGGCATTTTTTGTCATGTTTTTTGCAAAAAAATGCCCGCGGGGCTTGCATTTTGTAAAATTTTATACTATAATAGTGGCAAGAACTCAAAGGGGTGAGAACTATGGAAGCGTTTACCGAGGAAAAATTGGCACAACGTCAACGCGAACTCGACGTGGACAAATGGCTTGCAAGCGAGGCGGCAGGATACGACCTGTGCGGTTCGTTCACCTTCTGCGCCCGCTGCGAACGGTGGGAATCCTATCCGTGCGCCCGTGCGGAAGCGCGCTGGCTGGAGGAGCAGGACCGCGAGATCGCGGAATTTGAAGCGGCGCAGGCGGAAATGGAAGAAAACCCCGACCTGCAGCCCGTTCCCGAAGAAGCCGGGCAGACGGAAGACGAACCGGAGGAGGAAGAGGCAGACGAAGCAGAGATCGCCGCGGCAGACGCCGCGGAACCGGCGGAAGCCCCCGCGGGATACGAATATGTCACGCGCTACCGCCGCTCCTTCAAGTCCCGCCTCATTCAGGACGAAAAGATGCAGGACTTCTACACCGATCTGAAAAACGCCTTTTCGGAGCTCACGGGAGTCAAGACGCGCCTGAGCCGTCACTGCGAAAACTTCCGCTATCACGCAGACCGCATTGCAAAACTCAACGTGGGCGGCAAGACGCTCACCCTCTATCTTGCGCTCGATCCTTCCGCATATGAGGATACCAAGTACCGCTATGAGGACGTATCGGACCGGAAGACGTACACCGAAACGCCCATGAAGATCCGCATCACCAGCAAACGCATGGTCAAATATGCCAAGGAGCTGCTGCAGGATCTTGCCGCGAAGTACTCCGTCACCGTCTCCGGCTGCATCCCGATGGACTATCACATGAAGTACCAGACGGACGAAGCGCTCATCAAAAAGGGACTCATCAAACCCTATCAGGTGCTCGTGAAGAAAAAGAAGAAATAACGGTCATAAAAAACGTGCCGCCGCTGCCAAATGGCAGCGGCGGCACGTTTTTGCCATGGAGAACTTTACTCTTCTTCAAACGTCAGTTCCCCGTTCTGTTCGTCCACGATGACGGTAGCCCCGTCCGAAATGCGCCCCTGCAGGATCTCCTCGGACAGACGGTCCTCGATGCGGCGGCGCACGACGCGCTTTAAGGGACGCGCGCCGAACTCCTCGCTGTAGCCCTCTTCCACCAATGCGGTAAGCGCGCGGCGGCTGACCTTCAGCCCGATCCCCCGTGCCTTCAGCCGCGCGGCAAGCGACGAGACGATCTTTTCCCCGATGCGCACGGCATCCTCGCGCGAGAGCTTGTGGAAGATGATGATGTCGTCCAGACGGTTGAGAAATTCGGGCCGGAACTGTTTTTTGAGCGCTTCTTCGATGCGCCCCTTCATGTCCTCGTATTCGCGTTCCGCACTCGCCGAATAAAATCCGAGCGGCGCGGATTCCCTGACTTCATGCGCGCCCACGTTGCTCGTGAGAATGATGACGGTGTTTTTGAACGAGACCACCCGCCCGCGGCTGTCCGTGAGCCGCCCGTCGTCAAGGATCTGCAGCAGCAGGTTAAAGACGTCGGGATGCGCCTTTTCCACCTCGTCAAAGAGCACGACGGAATAGGGATTGCGTCGAATGCGCTCGGTGAGCTGTCCGCCCGCTTCATCATAGCCGACGTACCCCGGAGGCGCGCCGATGAGCTTGGAGACGCTGCTCTTTTCCATGTATTCGGACATATCGAGACGGACAAGCAGCTTTTCGTCGCCGAACATGCTCTCGGCAAGCGCTTTGGAAAGGTCGGTCTTGCCCACGCCCGTCGGTCCCACAAAGATAAAGGAACCGATGGGTTTGCCCGCATCCTTCAGCCCCGCGCGGGCGCGGCGGATGGCTTTGGCGACGGCGGTCACCGCCTCGTCCTGTCCCACGATGCGGCGGTGCAGTTCTTCTTCCAGGTGCATGAGCTTTTCGCTCTCCGCCTCGGTGAGCTTTGCCACGGGCACCCCCGTCCAGCTGCTGACGATCTCGGCGACCTCCTCGCTGCCGATGGCAAGGTGCGCGGCAAGCCGCTGTTTCTTCCACTCCTCTTTGCGCTTCCCGGCAGCCGCCGTGAGCGCGGCGATCTCCTTGTCGAGACGGGCGGCGCGATCCGGATCGTTCCATTTGGCGGCCTTTTCTCGATCCGAACGGAGCCGCGCAAGCTTTTCTTCCGTCTCGCGGAATTCCTCGGGCCCCGTATAGGCATCCAGCCGCGCGCGGCTCGCCGCCTCGTCGATGAGGTCGATCGCCTTGTCGGGAAGAAATCTGTCCGTGATATACCGGTCGGACAGGCGCACCGCAGCCTCGATCGCTTCCTCCGTAATGATGACGTTGTGATGCGCCTCGTACTTATCCTTGACGCCGCGCAGAATGGCGATGGTGTCATCCAGGCCGGGTTCCGCGACGGTGACGGGCGTGAAACGGCGTTCGAGCGCCGCGTCCTTTTCAATGTACTTGCGGTATTCCTCCAGCGTGGTCGCGCCCACCGTCTGCAGCTCCCCGCGCGAGAGCATGGGTTTTAATATGTTGGACGCATCCATATTGCTGTCCGAAGAGGAACCCGCCCCCACGATCATATGGATCTCGTCGATAAACAAAATGATGTTTCGGTTTTCGCGGATCTCGTCCACGACGCCCTTCAGCCGCTCCTCAAAATCGCCGCGGTAGCGCGCACCCGCGACAAGCCCCGCAAGGTCGAGCGAAAACACCGTCTTTCCGCGCAGCAGCTCGGGGACCTCGCCCGAGACGATCGCCTGCGCCAGTCCTTCGACGACGGCGCTCTTTCCGACGCCCGGTTCGCCGATGAGCACGGGATTGTTCTTGGTGCGCCGCGAGAGGATCTGCACCACCTTTTCGATCTCCTTGCGCCGTCCGATCACGGGATCCACCTTCCCCTCGCGCGCCTTCTGCGTGAGGTCGGTGCCGTAGGCAAGCAACTCCTCGCTCAGCGGAGACGCGGACTGCGGGCGGGCATTCCTGCGCACGGTCGGCGCTTCGGGGAAGGACTGCTGCACGCGCTCCTCTTCCTCGTCGGGGGAAGAATCGATGAACGCGCCCGTCTTGTCGGCAAGTCCGGAGACGTCGATGCCGAGACTCTTTAAAATGAGCACGGCGAGGCACTCGTCCACGGTAAACATCGCCATGAGGACGTGCTCGGTGCCCGTGATGGGATCGAGCGCGCCCGATTGCAGCGAAAGTTCGCGCGCCAGCCCGAAAATGTGCTTCATGCGCGGCGTGAACCCGTGCGCGGGGGTATCGTGCTGCAGGTTGCGGCGGAACACGGCGCGGTATTTTTCCAGCTTGACGCCCGCCTCCGTCAGAAGGCGGCTCGCCGTGCTGTCCGTGACGCAGAGCATGGCGAGCAGCACATGTTCACTGCCGATATAGTTGGTATTATAGTGCCGCGCCGCTTCCTGCGAAAGCTCGACGGCCTGTTGCAGATGTTCGGAAAAATGCGAAGTGTCCATATTCTCTCCCTATTCCGCGTTCAGCCCCATGGCAAGGATCGCCTTGCGCGCATATTCGGCGCGATAGGCGTCCTGTTCCTGCTTTTCGAGCGGCGCGCCGTTCAGCCTGTTGATGTTGGCGGGCCGCATGGCAACGGCAAGTTCGTCCAGCTCCGCCATCCAGCCGTCGTCCTCTTCGCCGTCCGTAAGATACCCGAGCGCGATCCCGAGTTTGACGTCCGCAAGGCGGCGCAGAAATTCATGCTCTTCGAGAAGGCGGCAGTTGGTCAGCACGCCGTAGGCGCGGCAGATCTTGTCGCGCAGAACAAGCCCGCCCTCCGCCTTCATGCGCGCGCGCTCCAGCAGCTCCATTTCGACGATGGAATCCACCGCCTGCCCGACGATGGAGAGGATCTCCTCCTCCGAAACGCCGAGCGTCACCTCGTTGCTGACCTGAAACAGATCGCCTTCGGCGCCGCTCCCTTCACCGTATGCGCCGCGCGCGGTGAGCCCGAGCCGCAGAAGTTCGGGCACGATGCGCCGCGCCATCACCCCGCGCCGCGAGACAGCGGGCAGGAAGAGCATGACGGACGCCCGCAACCCCGTGCCGAGATTGGTGGGACAGGCGGTGAGGTAACCGAACTGTTCGTCGAACGCGAAGGGAATGGATTCGGAGATGGCGTCGTCCAGCCCCGTGATGCGCTCGTAGGCGCGCGGCAGGTCGAATCCGTTCATGAAGTACTGTTCGCGGACGTGATCCTCCTCATTGAGCATGACGGAAATGATCTCATCCGAAGAAATGAGCGCCGCGGAAATGCGGCGGTTGCGCACGAGATCGCGCGAGATGAGGTTGCGCTCCAGCAAAAAGGAGATCCGCTCCGCCGAGGCATGCTTCATCTCATACAGCGTGAACTGATCGACTTCGGAGAGCGCGGCGGCAATGAGCCGCACGATCTCCTGTGCCTGTTCCTCGGCATGCGCATCCTTCAGAAGCCGCCCGGGGAACGGATAATCCGCAAAATTGCGCGCAAGCCGCATCCGCGTGGAGACGGCGACGCTTTCAAAGCTCTCTCTGACCGCGCTCATCCGTTTTCCTCCCCGCGGGCGGCAAGCTCGCGCAGTTCGCGCTGAAGCCTGCGCGCGGCAATATAATCGTGACCGCGCATCGCCTCTTCCAATTTTTCGCGCAGGAGTTCGCGCCGCGAAACATAGGCGCGCATCCTGTCGTACTCCTCCTCCGCCTGCTGTTCGGGGCGCTTGCCCGTGTGGCGCAGCTTCCCCTGAATGCCGCGCACGGCGGAGCACAATTCCTCGCGGAAGGCGCTGTAACAGCCTGCGCAGCCCAAAAGCCCCGTGCGGCGGTATTCCCCGAACGTCGTCCCGCAGACGGGACATGCGGCATCCTCCCTGCCGGACGCGCCGACGAGCGCGGCAAACGCGCCGCTCTCCTTTTCGGGATAGAGCGTACGGTAACATTCGGGACACAGCTCGATCGTGAGCTGCCTCCCCTCCACGGTCCTGACGAATTTTTGCGCGGGACGCTTCCCGCAGTTTTCGCAGAGCATCTCTCCCCCTCCCGCTATTCTTCTTCGAAGCGGTACCTCTGCGCCGCGTCGGGATATTTTTCCCGATCGACTTCGGATAAAAACGCCGCAAGCGGACGCACCCAAAGCGAGCGGTCGCCGTAGAGCTGACGGTAAACGACGCACTCTTCCCCCGTCTCGCTGTGGCGGGCGGTTCCCTCCACATAGTAGCGTCCGCCCTTGAAGTGACGGTAGACGGCGTGCACGGCAAGCTCTCTCATCTTATTCCTCGCACATGGCGGGACGGAACGTCTTCAGATAGTCGTACGCCCCCTCCACTTCGGGAATATGATAGCTTCCGTAAGGACATACGGCGGCAAGATAGTGCTTTCCTTCGATCGTCTCGCGCTTCACGCGCTCCAGCTCCTCCCACTTGAGGAAAAAGCGGTCGGCTTCGGCGCGCCCGCTCTCCCGCCAGAAAATGCCCTCTTCATAGAATGCGAGCACGCCCCTTGCGCGCGAAAACCCCATGGCGGAGCGCACCGCAAGAAAGACGCCGAACACCGACAAAATGGCGCCGACCAGGATCATATCCCGCCAGAAAATTGCGATCAGAATGCCGGCGGCGAGCAACAAAACGCCCAGCCCCGCAAACATCAGCGAACGGCGGCGCTTGACGGGATCGGGCAGAAGGAACTTCATCACGGCTTCGAAACGCACGTTTTTACGCTTTTCCCCGCGCGGCGGACGTTCGCCGCGCAGTTCCAGACCGCGCTCTTCCAGCGTTCTGTACAGCCGCTCTTTGCCGTCCGCTTCCACCAATGCGTTGGGCGCCGTACCCTTTTTCATGACATAGTGCGCGGGCATTTCGATGACGACGCTCCACTTTCCGCGCTCCTGCGGCTTGACGCGCGTACAGACGGAATAAAATTTGATCTGACTGTAGGGGATGCGGATCCGCTCCTTTTTGTCGTCTTCCTGCGAGCGGATCACAAGAACGTCTTCGCAAAATTCGGCGATCGTCCCTTCGCCCACAAAAAAGCACTTGTCGCCGCAGCAGCGTTCGACGAAATCGAGATGCGTGCGCGTCGCCTCCTGCGCAAGTTTGCCGAACAGCACCGCGCCCGCCGCAAACACAACGGCGCCGCCCGCAAAACAGCCCGTCAGAATATAGAGCAGCAGTTCCCGGTCGGCGTCTGGGCTGCCCGTTTCCATCATGATCACGACGACCAGCACGCCCACAAGGCAGGCGATCGCCGCAATGGCAAGCCCCAGAAGGCAGGCGTTATACGCCTTGGCAAGCCCCTTTAATGAGCGCGCCTTCTTCTGCTGCGCCGCCCGCTCCGCGGGCAAGGGAATTTCTTTCATACTTCCTCCGAAAATCGCAAATATACGGACGCGTGTCCGCCGTTGCGGACACGCGCACAATCACTCTTTGGGAACGTCCTTTCCCCTGCGCACGGAAATCTGCACGCGCTTCCAGGGCGAAAAGAAGATGACCGCAAGGATCTGAAGGGGCACGCCGATCAGATAGACATACGCCACGGGTACGGCGGCCGGATCCACCCCGCAGGAGAGCGCGGTCAGATGAATGCAGGCGAGCACCGTCCAGATCAGCACCGTGATGGAGAGGATGCGCACCCAACGATAGCGCCAGACGCAGGAAAAGACGAGCGTGACGATCGCCGAAGCGGGGACCGCATAGACGAACGCAAGCCATTTGTCCGCAACGGCGGGCGCGCCGATGCCGATAAAGACAAAACAGACGACGGCAACCAGCCAGCAAAGCCCCACAGACAGGATCATCGTCACGATCCGGCGCAAAAGCCGCGTCTTTTTGGGCATGACCGCCGTTTCTGTGTGCTCGCGCACCAGATCGTCCACCGATACGTTGAACAGATCGGCGAGCTGAACCAGAATGCGCACGTCGGGAATGCCGTTGCCCTGTTCCCATTTGGACACGGATTTATCCGAATAGTTGATCTTTTCGGCAAGCTCGAGCTGCGTCATGTTCGCCATACGGCGAAGGCGCATGATGTTTTTTCCGATGGTTACGGCAAGGACGTCATCTTCCATGCTTTTATTATACCTGTTTTTGCCCGCTTTGTCAATAGGTTTATACGGTTCTACTGTGAGTAGAGTGTGAAAAACAAACTCTACTTGCGCGAATCTTGCGGATAGAGCGCGAATTTCAAAGAGTAGGTTGCATTTTCTCCGCTTTTTTCATATAATGAGCTTGTGGACGGGGGAAACCGTCCGATGGCAGCGGATCGCTGCAAATTGGGGGAGCGAAGGACCGGAGCGTCCTTCCTGCCATTCGCCGAAAAGCGGGAACGGTCCCAGCCGCGAACGCTTTTTACTCTCCAATATTTTTTTTACACCCCCCGAGGCGTTGCCTCGGGGGGTGTAACGTTTTGCAAGTATCCTTGGTCCGCTGTTACATTGTCTGCACGTAGCCCGCTGTCATTGCGCGCCACTCCCGCAAAATACAGCTTTTCCCACTGTCCGCAATTGTCATAGTAAATTTCCGCGATGATCGATTCAAACATCTCTTCTCCTTTTTGAATATAAAATTTCATAATTGTACCCAACGGATACAAACTGCATTATATCTACCTTATGGGTAATTGTCAAGCGAAAAATCTACCTATTGGGTAAAATAGAGATGATTCCGTTCCTTGTGAGGACCATCTCTTGATTACTGTAGAACAAATACGGGAAAGAATTATTGAAGCGATCAAAAACAGCGGCATGACGCAAAATGAAATTGCCCGCAAATTAAATATCAGTCATGTACAAATTTCCTGTTACATACACGGGAAGAAGCTGCCCGCCCTTGATACGCTTGCAAACCTGTGTAAAATTTTAGACGTTGATGCCAATTATATCCTCTGTCAGGATCTGAAAAATAACTGACGGAACGAGGTGCAAAGCCATATAAAACAGCTTTCACGGCAGTTGTCCCCCTTCGCCGAAGCATTGATGCAGACGACGTATAAGGGGATTCCCACGTTGCTTTGTTCCTCGGATGACGCAGTCCTGCCCATAAAGCAAACGCGCCGCCTGCAAAAATGCAGGCGGCGCGTTTCAATAAAAAATCAATCCTTTTCACAGACCAGAACGGTATACGGTGCAAGCTCTGCCCTTCCGGAATATTTTTTACCGCTCAAAAGCTCCGTATATGTCCCGTCAAGCATCACATATCCCGCGCGCCCCTCCGTCTCCAGCGCGATCAGGCCGTTTTTTGCTCCGCTGCGCCCGACGAGCGCCACGTTTTCGCTCGCCTGCGCCACGGGCGGAAGCCCTACCAGCCGCAACAGCGCGTCACCGGAAGGCACGCCGCCAAGCACGATGACTTTCCCCCTGCCGACCGCACATTCCGTGACGGCGGGCAGACCTTCAAATTCGCCGTTCTCATATACGGCAAGCGCCTTTGCGCCCTTCAGCTCGTACGCTGCAAAACAGATGCCGAGCGGAGAGACCTCCCCGTCCTCCCATCTGACGCGGTACACGTCGTTGGAGACGGGCAGATCGTACGTTTCATACATGCCCGCAAGCTCCTCGAGAAAGCTGTGCGGTCGGTCCGTATACTTGCTTGCATATTCGGTCATGATGTCCGTCATGGGACCGACGATCCAGGTCCCGCCGTTCCTCACCCACTCTGCAACGCGCGCGGGCAGATCGTTTTCGTCCGCCGCAAACAGGAAGGGCGAAACAAGCACCTCGTAACCGTCCAGCGCGTGCGCCGTATCGATCACGTCCACGTTGTGGCGGCGCAGCGGTTTGTGGAAGCGCTCGATCAGCGTCTCGCGGTAATTGAAATCGCGCAGCATGGGCGCGTATTCGCTCTCTTTGACGACGGTGGAGGAATAATGCAGTGCGATCTTTGCCCTGACCGCGCTTTGCCGCAGGAACGCCGCGCACGTTTCAAACTCCCGCGCGGCGCGGGCAACTTCCTGCGTGACGCGGTATGCCCTTCCCGCCGTGTTGAAGAGCGCGCCGTGCGCCAGCTCATGCCCGTTGGGATGGGCGCGGAACAGCCAGTATTCCACCATTTCCGCCCCCTTGGCAACGGGCAGCCAGGTATTCATATAGCAGCTTCCCGCGGGGCGGTAGCCGTTGTTCGCAAACGTACTTCCGTTCCAGCCGACCTGCGTTTCGGTCACCCAGAAAGGTCTGTCGAGCACGGGACGCAGGAAATCATAACAAAATGCCGTGCGGGGCAGCTCGGCGGCGGGTTCATAGTGATTAAACTGTACGACGTCGAGTTTTTCGTTTGTCTCATAGTAGCCGAGAAGGTTGGTCGCCATCATGTCCGTGCCGACGGGCGCGTCCGTATAGCGGTGCAGGATGTCCGCCTGCTCGTTGACGTAGGAGACGATGTTTTTACAGTGGAAGCGGATCCATTCCGTCTGCAGGGAAGGATGCTCCCAGCGTCCGCGCACGGGGGGGATCACGTCGTCGAAGGACTTGTATTCCAGCGACCAGCGCTGCATCCCCCACTTGGCGTTGAGATTTTCGGGAGTGCCGTACTTCTCCTTCAGATAGCTGCGGAAGCCCTTGCGGCAGTTTTCGCAGTAGCAGCCCTCGTTATAGGGGAAGATCTCGTTATCGATCTGCCAGCCGATGATCCCCTTGCGTTTCCCGAATATCTCGGCAAGTTTTTCGGTGATGATGCGGTTCTTTTCCCGCATGACGGGAGAAGATTTGCAGGGATGGCAGCGCGAAAATACCTCGGTACGCGTCTTATCCGCATAGACGATGCGCGTTTCGGGGTACTTGTCCAGCATCCAGCGGGGCGGCGTGCAGGTGGGCGTACACATGATGACGCCGATCCCCGCCGCCGTCAGTTTGTCCACGGCACGCTCCAGCCAGGCAAGATCGAACACGCCCTCCTCCGGCTCCATCTTTCCCCATGCAAATTCACCTACGCGGACGCAGTTCACACCCGCTTCCTTCATGCGCACGATATCCTTTTCCACTTCGGATTCATCCCACATTTCGGGATAATACGCCGCGCCTACCAGGATCTTGTCCATGATTTTCTCCTTTTTTTCCGTTGTTCCGACAACGCGACCAGTATATCATGCCGCAGAGATCCTGTCAAGATGCACAAAGACTTTTGCGGCGGCAGCGGCTTCCGCCATCGATGATAAAATATACAATCAATAAGGCTATATTTTGCAATTGAATTGTTAATCTGTGTGTGCTAAAATGACTCTTGCAGAATGGAATATATCCCATCATGTTAGAAAAAGTCAAACGGAGAAGCCGCATATGAAAAGAAAATTTATCTTTTCGATCTCGGTAATGTTTCTCGCCGTCCTTCTGGCGGGCTTGGTCCTGACCGGATGCAGCCAGACTCCCGGCACCGGTGACGAAGGAACGACTCCGCCCGCTGAAGAACCGGGCGGAACGGACAACGAAAACCCTTCGGAACCCGGGGACGAACCCGATCCGCAGAAATTGGATCTTGTCCTGTTCATCGGGCAATCGAATATGGCGGGACGGGGCGACAGTGCTCAGGCCGTACAGGCCGGCGAAGGGCATGCATTCGAGTTCCGCGCCATATCCGATCCCACCAGGCTGTATCCGCTGGAGGAGCCCTTCGGCGCAGCGGAGAACAACAGCGAGAGCGGCGTCAGCGAAAACAGCAAGACGGGCTCGCTGGTATCCGCTTTCTGCGAGAGCTACTACAGCGCGACCGGAACGCCGATCGTTGCAATCTCTTGCTCGAAAGGCGGCGAAACGATCGATTTCTTTGACGTAGACGGCGCGCCCTATCGGGACGCCTGCGACCGCGTGCGGGCGGCGCAGGAATTTTTAAAAGACGGATACACCGACGGCGAGACGGAATATGAAGCGGGAAACACGTATGTCGTATGGCTGCAAGGAGAATCGGACGGAGATGCCGGCACTTCCGCGACCGCGTATACGGAGACGCTTGACCGCATCGTCAGCGGATTCAAAAACGACATCGGGGCGGAACAGTTCTTTGTGATCCCGATCGGCGGCTATCACGATTCCGACGGCGCCGTCAGGGCACAGTATCAGGCGATCCGCGACGCGCAGATCCTGTATTGCGAAGACAGCGACGACGCGACCGTCATCAGCCGCCAGCTGTTCGATTTGTATACTTACGGGTACATGAAGGATGCTTTCCATTACACGCAGGAAGGCTACAACATCGTCGGCGAAGACGCTGGCGCAAACATGGCTTACTTTGTTAAAAACCATGAAAAACCCGAATGCCGCGCCTTCTTTGATCAAAGCGATGAGGAAGTCGTAAAAGACAACGGCGCATGGCAGGAAGAAAACGGGAAGGTCGTCATTCCCGCTGCGGCGGCAATGGAAGAATCACGCTATGCCAACTATACGACAAACAAGAAAAATTATTCCTGGGCCGCCTGTTCGGACGGAAACCTGACGGGCGTGATCCAGACGCCTTCGGACGGGGCGCAATGGACCAATCTCGCCTATGCCTTTTCCGACAATCCGCAGATCCACTATACCTTTCAGATCCGTACGCCGGGAAGATATTACCTGTATATGCTCACAAGTTACCCGGACACCGGCAGCAATTCGGTCTATGCGGGCGTGGACGGTGACAATCTGATCGACTGTTCCACGCAGTCCTATGAAAAAGGTCTGTGGCTCGGCAATGCGCAATGGTACTTCGACCTTGAAGCGGGAGAGCATACTCTGACGATCTATGCCCGCGAAGACGGCGTCATTCTGAACCAATTTGTTCTGTCCGCAAACGCAAACGAACGATTTACCGACGGCGTTCCCGAACAGGAGAGTGCGCGCAATCAATATCGGCAGCAGGGCATGTTCGTCGAAATCGACGGCACGGTAAACATCGACCTGGCGTCCGCCCTCGAAGACAGCAGCTACGCCTACCGCACCGCAGGTTCCGCAAACGGCTATACCGAAGAATTCCGCTGGGAGAGAAGCGCGGCGTATGAGGGGATGCAGGTGTTTCCCGACATGGGCGTCCAGTGGAGCACGAATAACATTTCGCCGAAACTTTCGTACAGAGTCGATTTCAGCACGCCGGGCGATTATTATGTGATGCTGTACAGCAGTTTCGCCGACGGCAACTCCGACTCCGTGTTCGTATCGGTAGACGACGGAAAACCCGTGACCTGCCTGAGTTATCTTGCAACGGGTGTCGGAAAGTGGATGGCAGACAGCGCATGGAAGATCAACATCCCCTACGCGGGCGTGCATACGATCAACATTTTTGCCCGCGAAGACGGCGCCAGACTGCACAAGATGTATCTGACAAAGGATCCCGTCGTCAGCAATCCGCCCGACGGAGCGCGCGTCTCCCTGCAGGACGGAACCTATTCCGCCGACGGCAGCGGCGCATTGATCCGGGGAGGATCGGCAGACGAAACGGTCACGGTCAACTTTACGCAACCCGGGACATACTACGCCTATCTTGCCGGTACGGCGAACAACGCCGCCACGGCGACACTGCGTCTCGGCGATGCCCCTGCGCTTTCCTGCACCTTTGCCGCCGGATTCAGCGGCTGGCAGAAGGCGTTCACCTTTGACGTGGAACAGGCAGGCGAATACGCCGTAACGCTGGAATCCGACGGACTGTCCGTCCGCTATTTCAACATCGTAAAAGCGGACATAAAAGACAAGACGGGCGTTGAAACGCTTGTGATCGGCGATTCGTACACAAGCAAGACCGCATGGAAAAATTTCGATGAACAGACTGCGAGCATCGGCGGACTGACCATCGGGATCGGCGGAACGAAAGTCAGCACCTGGATGAACCATGCCGACGCGCTGGCGATCTATCAGCCGAAGAATATCGTCATCCATATCGGCGTAAACGACATTGACGGCGGGACGTCCGGAACGAACTGCGGAAATTCCATTGTTGAACTGATCAAAAAGCTGCAGTCCATGTTCCCCTCCGCCAACATCTTCTACGTCTCGATCTGCAACAACGAAAGCTACCGGAACAAATGGGGCGAGTACGCGGTTTCGAACAACATTGTCAAAGAATACATGGACGGCAGCGATCTGCTGCACTACATTGACTTTGCATCCGTCTTGCAGGAGGCGCTCGATCAGGGAACGGAAGGCATCGGTTTCCGCGACGGGCTGCACCTGAACAACGCGGCATACGTGCTGTTTTCGGAGACGATCTGCAAAGCGGTCCTTGCAGTCAACGCGTAACGCAAAAGAGCGATACGCCGGCAGTCGCCGCACACGGCTTCGCGCACAACAAAAAAGAACAGGCATGAAGCCTGTCCTTTTTTGGTTCGCAAGTTATTTGTTGAAATATCTCTTCAGAAGCCCCTTGAAGCCTGCGCCGTGGCGCGCTTCGTCCTTTGCCATCTCGTGCACGGTGTCGTGGATCGCGTCGTAGCCAAGCTCCTTCGCGCGCTTTGCAAGCATCAGCTTGCCCTCGCATGCGCCCGCTTCGGCAGCCGCACGCATCTCCAGATTCTTCTGCGTGGAGGACGTCACGACTTCGCCCAGCAGTTCCGCGAACTTGGAAGCGTGATCCGCTTCCTCATACGCATAGCGCTTGTACGCTTCGGCGATCTCGGGATAGCCCTCGCGCTCGGCGACGCGCGCCATCGCAAGATACATGCCGACCTCGGTGCATTCGCCCGTAAAGTTGGCGCGAAGCCCTTCCATGACTTCCTTGTCTTCGACCACGCCGTCGCCGACATGGTGCTCGCAGGCAAACGCTTTCTCTTCGATCGCTTCAAACTTCTTCGCGTGGCAAACGGGGCATTCCATCACGTCATCCGCGACGATCTCGCCGCAAACTGCACATCTCTTCATAAATCTTATCTCCTTTCAGATTTTTTGTGATTGTATTATAACACAATTGAGACTGAATATCAATAGTTTTCAAGAAATTTTTTCAAGAATTTTTTGGAGATGAAGGAAGTCCCCGGCAAAGACGGTCGCCCCCGCCCCTTCGAGCTGTGCGCGCGTGCGGTATCCCCACAACACGGAGACACCGTACATGCCTGCATTCCGGGCGACGCGGGCGTCCGGTTCGCCGTCGCCCGCAAAGGCGCACGCGGCGGGCGAAAGGCGAAGTTTCAATGCCGCATAGCGCGCGAGCGACGGATCGGGTTTGCAGGGAAACATCCCCGTGTCGCCGCCGATGAAATCAAAGAAATGCTCGGGAAAAAATTTTGCAAGCACCGCCTGCGCCGCATCCTGCGGTTTGTTGGTGATGACCGCAAGTTTCAGCCCGCGCGCCTTCAGCGCGCGCAGGACCTGCATTTCGTCGGGATAGAGACGGGTACGCTCCGACTTGTCGGTCGCAAACCGACTGCGGAAGTCCTCATAACAGGCGTCGAGATCGGGACAGCCCGCGGGCAGCGCCCGTTCGATGAGCATTTTTGCCCCGTCGCCGACGTATGCCTTTGTATGCGCCTCGTCAAGGGCAGGATACCCGAACTTCTGAAGCGACGCGTTGACGCACGCCTGAATATCGGGCACGGTGTCGAGCAGCGTGCCGTCCAGATCAAAGAATACAGCTTTCAGCATGAAATAACCTCCCCCTGCCGCCGCAAATGCCGCGGCAGCGGAACACGGTCCCTTCCCGTCACATCTTCTCCGGCACGCCGATGCCGAGAAGCCCCAGACCGTTTTTCAGCGTTGTGAGCGTCGCCTCGGTAAGGGCGAGACGGAACGCGCGCACGTCCCCTTCCGCCTGCATGATCTTGCATTCCAGATAAAACTTGTTGAACAGCTTTGCCGCATCAAGCAAAAATCTGGAGATGAGGGAAGGTTCGTACTTTTCCGCCGCCTGTACGACGGTTTCGGGAAAGAGCGCGAGCTGCTTTACCAGCTCCGCTTCTGCAGCGCACGGCTCGAGATCGGGCGCCGTGCCGAAGGTCACGCCCTCTGCCCGCGCCTTGGCGAGCACGGATGCCGCGCGCGCGCAGGTATACTGCAGATAGACGCTCGTCTCGCCGTCGAAATTGAGCGCGCGGTCATAGGAAAAGGTGATGTCCTTGATCTTGTTGTTGCAGAGCGCGCCGAAGGCGACCGCACCCACGCCGACCAGCTCGGCGACTTCCTCCTTGTTTTCCAGCGCGGGGTTCTTTTCTTCCAGCACGGCGCGCGCCTTTTCCACGCAGCGGGAGATGACGTCCTCCAGCCAGACCACCTTCCCCTTGCGTGTGGACATGGCGCCGTCTTCCAGCGAGACCATGCCGTAAGCAACATGGACGAGGTCCTTCGCCCACTCCTTGCCCATGAGTTCGAGCACCTTGAACACCTGCCTGAAGTGCAGATTCTGCTGATAGGCGACGACGTACAGGCACTTATAGAAATGATAGGTATCGTGACGGTAGATCGCCGCGGCAAGATCGCGCGTGGCATAGAGGGACGCGCCGTCCGAGCGAAGAATGAGACAGGGCGGCATGCCGTACGCTTCGAGATCGACGATCTGCGCCCCCTCGCTCTCCTTTAAAAGCCCCTTTTGCCTGAGCTCTTCCACAACGGGCGCCATCTTATCGGTATAAAAGCGCTCGCCCGCATAACTGTCGAAGGTAATGTGCAGACGGTCGTAGATGGTCTGTACATAGGCGAGCGTCAGCGATTTGAACCAGTCGAACAGTTCGTTTGCCTCCTTGTCGCCGCTCTCGATCAGGCGGAAATATTCGCGCGCCTCCGCCTCCATCTGCTCGTCCGCCTCGCTGTTGAAGCGCACATACAGATCGTTGATCGCGTGAATGCCCCCGCGTTCCACCTCCTCGCGGTTGCCCCACTTCTTGTAGGCGGCGATGAGCTTTCCGAACTGCGTGCCGTAATCGCCGAGATGGTTGATGCCCACCGCCCTGAAACCGAGGAAATTGAAGATCCGGTACAGTGCGCCGCCGATGACGGTGGTGGACAGATGTCCGATATGAAAGGGCTTGGCGATGTTGACGGAGGAATAGTCGATGCAGACCACCCTGCCCGCGCCGACGTCGGAGGAACCGTATTTTTCCCCTTCGCGGGCGATGCGCGCGAGCACGTCCCTGGCGAGCCCCGCCTTGTTCACCTTGAAATTGAGATAGCCGTTGAGGGCGGAAACTTCCGCGATCACGCCGTCGGGCGCAACGGAAGCCGCCAGCTCCTGCGCGATGGCGACGGGGCTCTTTCTGAGAACTTTGGCGAACCGGAAGCAGGGAAGCGCATAGTCCCCCATCGCGGGATCGGGCGGAACGGTCAGAAGCGAAGCGATCTCTTCCGCGCTCACGCCCTCCGCTTTGATTTTTTCTGCAATGTACTGTCTGTAATCCATAAACCGACCTGTATCTTTTTTGCGCTATTTTACCACAAATTTTTGCAATTGGCAAACGAAAGGTTTGCGTGAAAAAAAGAAATGGGATATAATAGTCGAGGAAAAACATTTACGGAGTCGATCGAACATGAAACTTGGTGTCGTCGGACTTCCCAATGTAGGGAAATCCACCCTCTTCAATGCCATCACGCACGCCGGCGCGGATGCCGCCAACTACCCTTTCTGCACCATCGAGCCGAACGTGGGCGTGGTCGCCGTGCCGGACGAGCGGCTGGAAAAACTCGCCGCGCTCTACAACAGCAAAAAGGTCACCCCCGCCGTCATTGAGTTCGTGGACATCGCGGGGCTCGTCAAGGGCGCCAGCCACGGCGAAGGCCTGGGCAACAAATTCCTTTCGCATATCCGCGAAGTGGACGCGATCGTGCATGTCGTGCGGTGCTTTGAAGACGAGAACGTCACGCACGTGGAGAACAGCGTCGATCCCGTGCGCGACATCGGGACCATCAATCTGGAGCTCATCCTCGCCGATCTCGAAGCGGTGCAAAAGCGTGCAGACCGCATCAGGAACGCGGCGCGCGGCGGCGCGGACAAGAACGCGGCGGCAGAGTACGCCTTTTTGCAGAAACTGACGGCGCACCTTGAGCAGGAACAGCCCGCCAACACCCTGCCCGTCACCGACGAAGAGAAGGAACTGCTCGACAACCTGTTCCTGCTCTCGGCAAAGCCCGTCATCTACTGCGCGAATATTTCGGAAAAGGATATGGGCGCGGGCGAAGAAGACATTCCCCTCGTCCGGAAAGTCAAAGACTACGCCGCGCAGCACGGCGCGGAGACCATTGTGGTATGCGCCAAGACGGAGGAGGAACTCTCGCAGATGTCACCCGAAGAACAGGCGATGTTCCTGGAGGAGTTCGGGCTCAAGGAGAGCGGGCTCTCCAAACTCATCAAGGCGTCCTATTCGCTGCTGGGACTCATTTCCTATCTCACCGCGGGCGAAAAAGAGACGCGCGCCTGGACGATCGTCAAGGGAACGAAAGCGCCGCAGGCGGCGGGAAAGATCCACACCGATTTCGAAAGAGGGTTCATCCGCGCCGAAGTCGTCGATTGGCAGACGCTTCTGGAGTGCGGCGGTCTGGCAGGCGCACGCGAAAAAGGAAAGGTGCGCTCGGAGGGCAAGGACTACGTGATGAAGGACGGCGACGTGGTGCTCTTCCGCTTCAACGTATGATCCGCATATAAACGCAAACAAAAAAAGGTATCCCGCGATACCTTTTTTTGTTTTATAAAAGCCATACCCGCGCCGTTATTTTTTGGGCGGTTCCCCTTCTTCGGTCTGCTGCCGCGCGAGTTTTTCCCGCCGACAGGCGGGATAGTCCGCCGCGCAGAAGATGAGCCCCGCAATGAGAAACGCGACGATAAATCCCGCGATCGCGGCAAGCAGCGGACTGACGCCGTTGTCGATGACGGAAGCGGTATTCTGACGGTACAGCACGCGCGCCGTTCCCCCGTACGCCGTCCCGGCTGCACAGATGCGCATTTCTCCGAACGCAGGAAAAAGATCCGGAAACGCGGGCAAAAGACGCGGCGGCGCAAAAGCGCCGCGTGCGGCATTCTCCGCCTGCGCGACCGCGCACTCTACGACCGCACGCAAAAACTTTGTCGCCTGCGACCTGTCCGAAAAATACTTTCCGGAAACGGTGACGGTATACGACGGATGCGCGTTCTCCCCGCCCGCGCGCGTGATCGCGATGTCTTCGTCCGCCGCCATATGTTCGGTGTCGATTCCGGCAAACGCCGCATCGGAAGCCCTTGCAGCCTCCAGGTTGTCCGCATAGACGACGGTCTCATAGCGGAAGGGCGTCTCGTCCTGCGCAAACTCGACGACGAATGTGAGAAAGTACTCCTCCCGCGCGCGGTTATAGACGAGCGCCGTAAACAGCGCCGCCGCAAGCGCGGCGAGCGCGGCGATCGCGACGATCCACAGGATACGCCGCTTCATGAGGCGGACAAGTTCGCCCGCCGTGATCCCTCTCTCTTCCTGCATATGTACGGGACGCGCGGAAGCGCGCCGCCGCAGGCGCGGCGGCGCGCAGGCTCAGCTGCTCCCCGTGGAGACGACGTCTTCGCCGTCGTCCGACGCGTCCGGCCTGATCATGCAGTAGGACGGATTGTGCGCATAGTGCGTCTGTTTTTTCTTCATCTTGCTTCCTCTGCGCACAGTATGCGCAAAGGAGCGCGCACTATTCCTTTTTTCCGTCCTCTTTTTTTTCTTCGGCGCGTTCGCCGGACATTTCCTCGATCGCCTCGCGTTCGCGCGCAAGGCGCTCCTGTTCCCGTTTGTACGCGTCCCGATCGACGCGGTCCGTCGTTTCCCCCTGCTTTTTCATGCTGCCTTCCCCCTTTTTGATGGCAGAATGAGTATAGCACGGTTTGGGCGGTCTGTCAAGACCGATTCATGCAAGCTGCTTTTTGACTTTGGAAAAGCTCTCCGTCTTTTCGTCGATCATCATTTTTTCGGCAGGCTGCGTCTGGTAGTATCCGCGCTGCACCATCTGTTCGAATACGGAGAACTGCGTGTCGGCATGTTCGCCGTACAGCTTCAGGATCTGTCTGCGCAGCGGACGGCAGCTGCCCTCCGTCAGCGCGGTCGCGTAATAGTTCATGAGCAGTTTTTCCGCATCGAGCAGATCCTGAAGCGCATCCTTTTCGCAGAGCATGATGTCCTTTTTCGATTGCTTCATGATTTCCCTCCCAGCAAGGCATAGAGCGCGGCAAAGCGCTGCGCGTGCGCACGGGAGACGTTTTCCATTTCCTGCGCAAGCGCCTGATCGGTGAGCGTGTTGGCGTAGATCTTCGCCTTCTTGCACGCCATCTCCTCGCCCGTCAGCAGATGGGTGAGCACGTCGAGATCTTTGGCTGTCAGATTTGTCATAAAAAAACCTCCTTGCGTCTATTTTTGACGAAGGAGGCAGGTTCTATGCGTTCAGTTCTGCGATGCGCCGTTAAAATAAGCGCACAGGGGCGCGACGGCGCAATGCGCGCAGTCGGGCTTCTGCGAATGGCACACCCGCCGCCCGTGAAAGATAAGCAGATGGTGCGCCCGCGACCAGCGCTCCCGGGGGATGGCGGCGCACAGTCCCTCTTCCACCTTTTCGGGCGTCTTGCCGCGCGCGATCCCCAGGCGGTTTGCAACGCGGAAGACGTGCGTATCCACCGCGATGGCATCCCCGCCGAACGCGACCGCATAGACGACGTTCGCCGTCTTCCGCCCGACGCCCGCGAGCGTGCGCAGCTCTTCGAGCGTGGAAGGCACTTCCCCGCCGAATTTTTCCAGAATATCGCGCGAAGCGGACAGGATATGCGCCGCCTTGTTATGATAGAATCCGCATGAAAAAATGTATCGCTCCAGCTGCTCCTGCGAAAGCGAGAGCATCGACTGCGGCGTGTTGTGTTCCCGGAACAGCTCCGCCGTCACCTTGTTCACGCGCTCGTCCGTACACTGCGCGGACAGAATGACCGCCACAAGCAGTTCATAGGGCGAACGGAAACGAAGTGCGGGCGCGGCATCGGGATAGAGTTGTTCGAGTTTATCAAGAATTTCTTCGGCAGTGGACATATGCTCATTATAGCACGCGGACGGCAAAAAGGCAAGTCAAACGCGCGCGAACGTACCGCCGCATGCGCGAAGATAGCCCGCAAACGCCGAATACGCCCGTTTCTTCAGGACGGGCGCGACGCGCGGATAAAAACGGGCGTCAAAGCGGACGGACAGCCCGCAGCCGTAACCCGCCTCCTTCGGCGTGGCGACCGCCTGCGCGGGGATCCCCGCGCCGCCGAGGCGCGAAACGGCGTCGAGCGCCTGCGCGCGCGAACGGAACACCGCAAGCATTGTCATGATTGTTTCCTCACTTTCGTATATATAGGGATATGATCTATCTCGATAACGCCGCGACGGGCGGCGAAAAGCCCGCCGGAGTCATCAGCGCCGTGCTTGCCGCGACCAAGGTATGCGCCAACCCCGGACGGAGCGGGCACGCCCTCTCCGTCGCCTGCGCACAGCGGGTGCTTGCCTGCCGCGATCTGCTTTCCGAACTCTTCGACGGTTACGGATTTGAACGCGTCGTCTTTACCAAAAACTGTACCGAAGCGCTGAACCTCGCCCTGCTCGGCGTGCTCAGAGAGGGCGACCACGTGGTGACGACCTGTCTGGAACACAATTCCGTGCTCCGTCCGCTCGAACACCTGCGCAGGACGCGCAAAGTCTCTTACGACGTTGCGCCGCTCACCGGCGGGCGGCTGCTTCCCGAAGCGATCGCAGCCCTCGTCCGGCCCGAAACGCGGATGTGCTGCGTGACGTCCGCTTCCAACGTGACGGGAGAAGCGCCCGATCTGCACGCGCTGCGTGCCCTTCTGCCCGAGCGCGTCCTGTTGGTCGTGGACGGCGCACAGGGCGCGGGACATCTGCCCATATCCATGCGTGAGACGGGGATCGACGCGCTCGCCCTGGCGGGACACAAGGGACTGTACGCGATCCAAGGTGCGGGCGCGCTGCTGTTTTCCGAGCGGCTTCAGCCCGAGCCCGTCCTCTTCGGCGGAACGGGCAGCGAAAGTTACGACCTCGGCATGCCCGCATTCTACCCCGACCGTCTTGAGAGCGGAACGGTCTCCTACCCCGCGGTCTGTTCGCTGTTTGAAGGCGCGCTGTACGTCAAAGCGCGGCGCGCGGAGACGGCGCAGCGCCTGCTTGCGGTGACCGCCGCCCTTGCGGAGGCGCTCCGCGCTCTGGACGGATACCGCGCGTATTTTTCCCAGAACGCCTGCGGCATTGCGGCGTTCGCGCACGAGCGCATCCCCTCCGAGCGCATCGCGCAGGAACTCTCCGAACGGTATGCGATCGCCGTGCGGGGCGGGCTGCACTGCGCGCCGCTTGTACATAAGGCGCTGGGGACCTTTCCGGACGGGCTGGTGCGCGCCTCATTCGCGCCCTCGCAGGGGAAGGAGGAAGTCGGCGCGCTCTGCCGCGCCCTGCGCGAGATCCCGGCGCTCACATCTTTTTGAGCTCTGCCGCGAGCTTCATGAGTTTTTTGCGCTTGCCCGCGTCCAGCATGGGCGCGAACTGCGCGCAGAATGCGTCGATCTGTTCATTGGTCAGCGTCCCCGCGCGCTTTCCCTCGGCAGCGCGGGCGTAAATGGAGCGGATGAGTTCGCTCTCGTTTTTACCGTCGAACTGCGCCGCTGCCGCCTGCGCTTCCTTCAGCAGATCGTCCGGCACGCCGCCGCCCGTATAGCCTGCGAAATCTTTCATAGTCACCTCCGCTTCATTATATTCGCCGCAGCGGCAGAACGTCCGCCTTTGCGGCGGCATACGATGAAGATATGGAACCCATTCTCCTGCTTCTGCTTCTCACCTCCATGCAACAGGGCGGCGACCTGAACGCCGCGCTCGGAAAATTCCTCTCCTTTTACCGTGAGAATCGCGAACTCATCCTGCTGCTTGCCCGCGGCGGCGCGCCCGCGGCGGCACGGACGGAACAGAGCGCGGGACAGACCGCGCAGCAGACGCCCGAACAAAAATCGGACCGTCCGCAGGAGGACAGTCCGATCGTCAGTATTCTGGAAGAGTATCTCAACCGCGGCGCGGCGCGTTAAGCGCAGATCGCGGCGAGCGCCTGCTGCAAAAAGACATCCGTCTCCCCGCGCAGGGCGGGCGCCTCGATGCCGACGGCGCCGTCTTCGTCCGTCACGCCGCGCTCGTGGATGCAGTTCCCGTTCGGCCAGTAGATGCGCGCGACGGTGAGCCGGAACGCGCCCCCGCCCGGCGACACGAACGTGGACTGCATGACGCCCTTCCCGTAGGTGGCATAATGTTCCGCGCCCGCATCCTTGCGCAGATAGAGATCGTCATAGCCGATGGTGCCGTAGTCGATCAGCGCGCCGATCAGGCACTCCGAAGCGGAGGCGGAATTCTCATCGGCAAGGACGCTGATACGCGCATCTTCCCCGAAGTAATCCGCATAATCGTTGCCCGTCGCATGATAATCGCGGCGGGTTCCGTCGCGGTACTGCGCATAGGCGACGAGCGGTGCATCTCCCTGCGCATTGCGGAGCAGATGGGACGCAATGGACTGCAGATCGGAAAGGTATCCGCCGCCGTTGCCGCGCAGATCGAGGATCAGGTTTTTGCGGCCGCGCTCCTTCATCTTCGCAAGGCATGCGGCAAATTCCTCCGCACAGTTGCCGTTGAAGGAATCGAGGCGGATATACGCCGTGTCCGCATCCAGCCCCGCAAGCGGATCGTTCGTCTCCTTCAGCGACGCGTCCTCGCCGCGGAAGGCAAACGAAGTTTCGCTGTCGCGGTAGACGACGTACGCCGCGGAATATGACCTGCGCTCCATGACGTACGGCTGCGCGGAGGACGCGTCCGGAGAATAGCTTGCATACAGCGTAAATTCGCCGTCCTGCGCGCGGATGAAGGATGCGATCTCGGACGAGCTTCCCGTCTGCAGTTCGCCGCCGTCCGCCGAGACGCCGTGCACATACATCCCCTCCGCAAGCCCCGCCGCCTGCGCAGGAGAATTTTCCACAACGCTGTAAATGCGCACGCTGCCATCCCCGTCGGTCGTCAGCGTAACGCCCGCGCCCTCGTTGTGCCCTTCGCTCTCGGCGACGCGCTGCGCGTACTCTTCGGGCGAATAGTACTCGGAGAAAATATCGGGCATGACCGTGTCGTAAAGGTCCTCGTACACAGCGTCCATGTCCACTTCGCGGTAGTGCTCGTTTTCCAGAAGCCCGAGCATCCACTCAAGTTCGCGCAGGCGCGGATCGGCGGAGTAAAAATTGCCCAGCCAGCCGGCGGCAAACCCGACCGCGGCAACGACGAGCGCAAGCAGCACGGCAAGCAAGCAGCGGATCCGCTTTTTGCGCGCCGCCTTTGCGCCTTTGGGCTGAGAAGAACAAGCCGCGCCCTCGGACGCGGCTTGCTCTTCTTTTGCAGGATCGTTCTCTTTGCGGAATTCGTCCATTGATACCTCCTCTTTCACTGCCGCAAAAGGCTGTGAAGCACGGACAGGATGCGGAAGGTGACCGCATCCGAAAATTTACGGATATTCAGCCCCGTAACGCGCTCGATCTTGTCGAGGCGGTACATGAGCGTGTTGCGGTGCATAAACAGGTTCCGGCTGGTTTCGGACACATTGAGGCTGCTCTCCAGAAAGGCTTCCGCCGTCTGCGACATCTCTTCGTCCCCGAACACTTCGTCCATGCCGCCGATGCGGAACTGCGCCACATACTCCTCGAGACGGCTCTTCGGCACGTCCTCCAGCATCTTGACAAGCAGATACTCGCGGTAGGAATGCACCTCGCCCGTATCGCGGAACAGGGCGCTCACGCGGACCGCCGTTACCGCCTGGTTGTAGGAATGCGCGATCTCGGAAAAAGACGCGACTTCGCAGCCGATCCCGATGCTTGCGCGCACCCCGAGTTCTTCATACAGCGACTGCCAGACAAACTGCCCGAATTCAAAGGCGCTCTGATCTTCCGAAAAGCGCACGACGGCGATGCGGGTACGGTCCATTCTGACGGCAAGATCGCGCGAATCGGCAAGGCAACCTTTGACGAGTTCGAAGGCTTCGGGCAGCAGCTTGTCCGGCACGATGTCGAGTGCAAAGCACGTGCCGTCGCGCAGGGCGTACTTGGTGACGAACCGGAAGGCATACCATTCCCCGCCCTCGCCGAGCAGCACCTCTTTGAGGTGTTCGTCCTTATCGGGAAGCAGGGCGCGGGAATCGGCGTTCGCCACAAAGTACGCCACGAGATTTGCGGTATGCTGCACCTCTTTCCCGGTCCCGTCGAGATACCCGCAGAAGGTCTCCCCGCAAACCTCGAGCGACACGGGTGTCTCCTCCCCGCCGGAAGGCGCAAGGCGGACATGCACCCCGGTCTTTTCGCGGATCTCCCGCAAAATTTTTTTGAGCTGCGCCAATGCGTTCCCCATGTTCTCTCCCCCTTTCACGGTTTAACGGGGAAAATTATACCATGGTTGCGCCGAAATATCAAGAGTTTTTCCGATTTCGGGGGCACCCATGTCCGAATTTCGGGAAATTTTCACGCTGCGGACGCACGTTTCCCGCACGGGGACGTCCGAAAATGCGCACCGTTGCGCGCAATTTCGCGTTTTTTTCCGCGAGAGCATTGACACGCGCGGCGCGCCGTGATATAATGAACGGGAACATGGGGGAATTGTTTCCCCGAAACAAACTATGGAGTGATAACAGCATGAGCCAATTTCAACAATCGATGGTAGACGAACAGGCAAATGCGGGCATGGTCGTTCCCGAAGCCGAGAACAGGAAGCCCTCCGCGGGCGGTTACCGCACGCTCGCCGTCATTGCGTTCGTCCTCGCCGTGGGCGGACTGTTTATCGGTCTTTTATATGCGCTCTCGGGCGTATTTTTGGGGAATTTCCGCGGCGAAGATTTCCTTGCCGATTCCCTGCTTGGATTTGGTTATACTTATTTCAAAACAATGTTTGCCGACTTCGGCGGATTTTTCAACACGCTCTTCACGGGCGGGAGCATGATTGATGTCTTTACTTTCCTGCTCGTTGTGCTGTTGTGCGTTTCCGTCGTACTGTCGCTCGTGCTGATGATCGTCTCGTTCTGTACCGCAAAGGGAGCAAAGAACTGCGCCATGACGTCGGCGATCTTCGTCTTCCTTTCCTATGCGGGATTTTTCCTTCTCTCCTACTACAGCTATTCGTTCGATAACGGTGCATTCGGCGGCGGCATGGTCGACGTGACCACGGGGATCGTGGCGGGCGTCATGCTGATCTGTCTCATCATCACGGCATTGGCGCGCCGCAAAGGGCTGGGACTTTTGAACGTCCTCTCCTTCCTGCTGGTCGCGGCGGTCATCTTCGGACTGACCTATCCCGGCTCGGCGATGGCAGAAGCGGACATCTGGTACACCCACTTCGGCAATAACCTCTTTGTCAATCTGACGGCGTTCATCGCGGCGGTCGTCGTGATCCTGAATTTCATCATTTCCGTCGTGCGCATGAGTGCGAAAAAGGCATACGTCTTCGATGCGGTCCGCTTCGGCATCCTGCTCGTCGCCGTGGTGCTTGCGATCGTCGCACAGATCGTGGACAAGACCTTTGAAGTCATGTTCGGCAGCGCCAACCTGCTTGCCGTCATTCTTGCGGCGGCGGCCTCCCTGGCGGCGTTCCTGCTTGCGCTCATCATCGCCATCGTGCAGGCTTCCAAGGCGCGCGCAAAGGAAGCGGAGGAAGCCAGCGCCGAGATCGGGGCAGAAAATACGCCCTATGCGTTCGCACAGCCCGCGCCCCTTCCGGCGCCGGCAGCGGCAGCGCCTGCGGCGGCAGCGCAGCCTGCGGCCGTTCAGCAGCCCGAACCCGCGCCCGCTCCCGCAGCGGAATCCGCGGAGCCTGCGGCGGCGCAGCAGACGGTCAGTCCCGCCCCCGGGACGACGGTCATCGTCCAGCAGCCTGCGGCGACGCAGCCCGCAACGCCCATCTATGCGGTGCCCTTCTTTGCCGCCCCCATGGCGCCTGCACAGCAGCCCGCGGCGGCACAGCCCGAACCCGCGCCCGCTCCTGCGGAAGAACCCAAGCCCGCAGCACCCGCGGAAGATACACCCATGAGCGAATTTGAACGGAGCATGGCTGCGCTCGCACGCGGGATCGCACCCGAGCCCGCGCCCGCCCCTGCGCAGGCGCCCGGCGTGACCTATCAGTACTCTTCCGCACCTGCGCCTGCATACGCACCGCAGAGCGCGCCCTATCAGGCACCCGCTTACAGCCAGCCCATTGCTGCGCCCAAAGCGGTCTACGATCCCACGCCCTATACTTACGACTCCTTTATCAATATGCTCACGCCGCAGGAGAAAAATGAGTTCGGCGATCTGTTCATCGCGAACCGCTACGGCGACCTCAATTACCTTCCCGCATACGTCATCGGCGGAGACAACCGCGAATTCTTCCGCAAGGTATTCATTTATCTCGGCAAGTTCCGCAATCATATCTCCCCCGAACTGCTCGGAAAGCTCTACGATTACGTGAGCAAACAATAACCGAATCGAACAAGACCGCCGGAAAATCGGCGGTCTTTTCTTTGCGCCGCAACATTGGCTGTATAAGGTCCCTTATCTCCCTCTTCGGGATCCCGATTCAAAAAAATGCATGAAACAGTATTGTAACCGTTGACATTACAATTCATTTTCTGTATAATAGATGGAAAATACGCGGAGCGACACATGAAAATTACCTCCAGATTCACGGTAGCGGTGCATACGCTGCTTGCCATCCATACATTTGAACAGACAGAAAAGACGACCTCCGACTTCCTTGCCGCGAGCGTGAACGTCAACCCCGTTGTGATCCGCCGCATCCTTCTGAGCCTGAAGGCGGCAGGAATGATCGAAGTCAAGGCGGGCAGCGGCGGCGCGCGCATCGTCAAAAATCTGAACGACATCACGCTGTACGACGTCTACCGCGCGGTGGACAGCGTGGACGGCGGGCTGTTCCACTTTCACGAATCGCCCAATCCGAACTGTCCCGTCGGAAAAAACATCCACGCCCTGCTCGACAGACGGCTGGATGCAGCGCAGGCGGCCATGGAAAACGAATTGCGCCGCACGACGCTTGCCGATCTGGCACAGGAACTATCCGAACAATGACTGCACCCCTCCCCCGCGAGGGGTTTTTTCATAAAAAAATTTTTTGCAAAAAATCAAAAAATCTTCGTTGTAACTGTTGACATTACAATAAATGTGTGCTATACTATGGCTGTAATCAAAAAGATTACAACACATTTTTTGGAGGTAACCATGATGAAAAAAGTTGCAATCGTCTGCGCGGCAGGCAAGGAAGGAAGGCTTCTTGTGGACGAAGCGGTCGCCCGCGGATATGACGTCACGGGGATCGTGCGCCGCGGCGGAAACGTCGCAAATCCTGCGGCAAAGAAGCTGGAGAAAGATCTGTTTGAACTGACCAGGGAGGACCTTGCGGGATTTGACGTTGTGATCGACGCGTTCGGCGCCTGGACGCCCGAGACGCTTCCCCTGCACAAGACCTCTCTCAGACATCTGTGCGACGCGCTGAGCGGCACGAAGACGCGCCTGCTCGTTGTGGGCGGCGCGGGCAGCCTGTACGTCAACCCCGAACACACGGTGCAGGTCAAAGATCTGGAGAGCTTCCCCGATGCGTTCAAGCCGCTTGCGAACAACATGGGCGAGGCGCTGGCAGAACTGCGCAAGCGCGACGACGTGCAGTGGACCTACCTTTCCCCCGCCGCCGACTTTGCCGCGGACGGCGCACGCACCGGCAAGTATTTGCCGGGCGGCGAGGAGTACTTCGTCAACGAAAAGGGCGAGAGCCGCATCAGCTATGCGGACTATGCGATCGCCATGATCGATGAGATCGAAAACGCCGACCACATTCAGAAGCGTTTTTCGGTGATCGGGGCGTGACCGAACGCACAAAGAGCGCCGGGACGGACGAAACGATCGTCCGGCCCGGGAGGGCGCAAACGGTACGCCGTTTGCGCCCTCTGCTTCGTGGAAGGGACCGGCAATGCGAACGCATTAAAACGACGGGCAGCGATCTTTGCGCGATCTTCAATGTCTATCTCGAGGAGGACGAATCCCTGTATGAAAGAGAACTATCCAAGCCGTATCGACCGCGCCGAAGCGCTGCTTTCCCGCGCGGATAAGATCGTCATCGGCGGAGGCGCGGGACTTTCGTCGGCGGCGGGACTGCTGTACTCCGGAAAACGGTTCACGGACAATTTTGCCGACTTTATCCGCAAATACGGCATGCAGGACATGTATTCCGCAGGATTTTACCCGTTCCGCACGCAGGAAGAAAAATGGGCGTACTGGTCGCGCCACATCCGGCTCAACCGATTTGCCCCGCCCGCCCTGCCGCTCTACCGGAAGCTGTTCGCCCTTGTCGGAGATAAGGACTACTTTGTCGTCACGACCAATGTGGACGGACAGTTCGAAAAGGCGGGCTTTCCCCCCGCACGCATCTTTGCGGTGCAGGGCGACTACGGACTGCTGCAGTGTGCAAAGGGCTGTCATGATACCTTGTACGACGACCGGGCGCTTACGGAGCAGATGACCGCCGAACAGGCGGACTGCCGCATCCCCTCCCGCCTTGTGCCGAAATGCCCCGTCTGCGGCGGCGATATGGAAGTGCATATCCGCAAAGACGCAGACTTTGTGCAGGACCGCGCATGGTATGAAGCCGCCGACCGATACGACGCTTTCCTTGCAGACGCCGCGCAGAAAAAGACCGTTCTGCTCGAGCTGGGCGTCGGCTATAACACGCCGACCATCATCCGCTTCCCCTTTGAACGGCTGACCAACCGCCGCAAAGAGACCTGTCTCATCCGCGTGAACGCCGACTTCCCGGAAGCCCTTCCCGAAAACGCCGGAAAGACCGTCTCCTTCCCCGAAGACATCGCAACCGTGCTGGAGGATCTGCAGCAAAACAACGCGCCCCGCGGCTGACTGCCGCGGGGCGCGTTACGTTATCTCTTTGTTAACCGATGCGGATCACGACGCACACGCCGTCCTCTTCGCTGTACGTGCGCGAAACGGTGAGCGCGTCCACAAGGAACAGCCCCCTGCCGCGTTCGGAATCCACGGCAGAACAGCTGACGTGTTCGGGCGGGCGGAAATTGTTTGCGCTGCGCACGCGGATGACGACCTCGCCGTCCCGCGCTTCGGCGGCAAACGCCGCGCTCCCGCCCCCGTAACGGAGCGCGTTGCACAGCAGTTCGCTTGCCACCAGCTTGCAGTCGAACACCGCATTTTCCGGCACCGACGCCTCTTCCAGCGCGGCGCACATTCGCTCGAGCGCGGCTCTCAGCGCCCGAAAATCGTCCACTTCGCAGTTCATCCTTCCACCATCGAATTTCTCATCGTCTCCCGCAGTTTCTGCAATACCCTGCGTTCCATGCGCGATACGTTCATCTGCGAAACGCCCAGCCTTTTTGCCGTTTCCATCTGAGAAAGCTCCTGCCCGAAGCGGTATTTCACGAGCGCCCGTTCCGATTCGTCCAGCGTGCGCAGCGCCGATTCGAGCGCGTCGCGGTCCTCCACCTTTTCGAAGACGTCGTCGCCCGCAGGCAGCACGTCGTGCAGGCTCATGCCGTCGCCCTCGCGGTCCACAGGTCCGTCGAGCGAAACGACGCCGCCCGCATCCGAAGAGCGCAGCACCTCTTCTTCCGAGACGCCGAGTTTTTGCGCAAGCTCCTTTGCCGTCGCTTTTCTGCCGTGTTCGGCAAAAAATTCTTCGGACGCGCGCTTGATGTTCACGCGCAGTTCGCTCACCTTGCGCGGAAGATGCACCAGGCGCGAGCGGTCGCGGAAATAATTCTTGATCTCGCCCGTGATCGTCGGCGTGATGAAGGTGGAAAATTTCAGTCCCTTGCGCTCGTCGAAGCGGTCGATCCCGCGGATGAGCGCCAAAGAAGCGACCTGATACAGGTCGTCGTAATCCACCCCCCGCCCGACGAACTTCTTCGCGAGCACGGCGGCTATGTACAGATATTTCTCCACGATCTCGTTGCGCAGGGCAACGTCATGCGTCTCGCGGTATCTGCGGAACAGTTCTTCCTCGTTCATGCCTGTTGACCGAATACGAAGGCGATCGCGCCGGGCGCGCCGTCCGTCCTGTCCATCGCGACGTCCGAAGCGAGCGCGTTCAGAAGAGCGAGCGCGATCTCGTCTTCATCGGAGGGCGGAAGGCCTGCGGCGCCCTCCTCGCCCGTCACGCGTACCTGCATCCCGCCGTCCTGCGCGGCAGAAAAACACACGCTTGCGGCGGAAAAGCCCCGCCGCATCAGAAGCAGCAGGCTCTCCGTGACACAGACTTTGCAGTCCTCGCCGCCGTCGTAGCTCATGCCCGCGGCGGAACACACGCCGCCCGTGGCAAGGCGGACGGTCGTCATCATCTCCCGCCTGAGCGGGATGCGCAGACAAAGATATTCTTTCATCCCTCGATCTCCATGATGGTATCCAGCGCGCAGATCACGAACAGCTTTTTGAGCCTGGGCTGAAGCCCCCGGATGCGCAGTTCATGCCCGTCCGAACGGACATGCTTCAGAATCTTGACGAAGGTCCCGAGCGTCGTGGAATCGATGAACGTGAGCGCGGAACATTCGAAGGTAATGTCTGCGGGATGCGCCTCGTAGAGAGACCTGATCTCCGCGTAAAATTCATCTGCGTTTTCCGCCGCGATCTCTCCCGAGAGCGCAACGACGATGACGGGGGCGGTTTCGAGCACTTTGACTTCCTGCATAATTTCCTCCGCCGCACGCTGGCGTGCGGTCTTTTCGTCTACATTACATATTTACCCGCAAACCCTGCGGTTTCAAACAGGCGATCGCAATTCCGCAATACTGCCGAGCACCAGATCGGGCGTATCGGGGAAATTGCCCATGCCGGCGCGCGTCGTCTCGCCCGAGAGCACGAGCAGCGTCTTCATGCCGTTGCGGTTCCCGAAGCGGATGTCCGTGTGCATTCTGTCCCCGACCATGCAGGTGCGCGCGGCAGGCACGCCAAACGTGCGCGCGACGCATTCCCCCATGACGGCAAACGGCTTTCCGCAGATCGCATCGGGCGCTCTTCCGCACGAACGCCCGAACAGCGCCAGAAAGGAACCGACGTCCGGCATCGGCACCCCCGCGGTCGGGCACACGTCGTCGGGATGGGTGGCAAGGAACGCCGCCCCTCCCGCCAGATACTCGTTGAACCGTCTGAGTTTTTCAAAGGTCAGCGTCGTATCGTAGGCAAGCACGCAGACGTCGGGAACGCCGTCCGTCAGCGTGATCCCCGCCCTGCGGAATTCCTCCTTCACCGCATCCGTCGCCAGCAGATGCACCTTCGCGCCCGCATAGCGCGCCTTCAGATACTCCGCCGTCGCGTCCGCCGATGTATACACGGCGTCGCCCTGCGCAAATAACCCCATCCCGCGCAGCTTTTTTTCGTACTCGGCGTGCGTCTTTGAGGAGTTGTTGGTGAGGAACACCACGCGCTTCCCGTCCGCGCGCAGACGGGCGAGCGCCTCGGGCGCGCCGGGAACGGGCACGTCACCCAGATAGACCGTTCCGTCCAGATCGAAGAGGAACAGATCGGTCCCGTCAAGCAATTCTTCCTTCGTCATAAGGTCTCCGTCAGCCCGAAATCGCGTATGACGGTGCACAATCCGTCGGGCGCGCGTTCGGGCAGCAATGCAAGCGCGGAAAGATCGGGCGCAGGCGCGCCGACCGGCGTATGGACGCGTATGGCGCGCAGCTGAGCCGCATGCGCCGAACGCAGGTGCAGAAGTTCCGTCAGAAGCTGCCCGCGCGAACGTTCCAGCGCAAGCGCGCGGGAGGCGTATTCCGCGGCGGTCGGAATGCGCAGACCGCCATACGCAACGCCCGCCGCACGGGCGCGCGCCCGATAGTCCGGAACGGCGTAACGGCGCGGAACTCCCCTTCGCAGAAAGGCAAAATAGAGCGCGGAGAGCGCGCGCTGGGCATTCAGAGCGGGAACGGGCGCGTCCGCATAGGCAGAGAGCAATGCCCGTCCCTCGCCCGCGGGCGCACCGTCGCACTCCAAAAGCCGCACCTGCGCGTTCTTTTCGACGATCTCACGCGCGGAGAGTTCCGCACGGATCGGTTCGAGCAACGCGAATGCCCGCTCGTAGGAATCCCCGCCGAAGGGACGGCGGCAAAGAAGCCCGACCGCGCGCGCTTCAAACAGCGCAAGACGGGCAAGCACAAGCCTTGCGTAGCCTTCCGCAAGCGAAGGGGCAAGCAGGGCATGGTCGCACACAATTTCCGCAGGAGCAAGGGCGACGTCCGTTTCTTCCACGGAAAGCCGTACCCGCGCGCGCTTTTCATAGACGCCGTCCAGATCGGCGTTGCGGGGCAGCAGCAGACAGGGAACGCGGCGCATCGCGGAAAAGAAGCGCGCCGCAGCCGATACGTCCCGCCCGCCCGAAGCGATCACGCACCCCACCTCGGGCAAAGCAAACAGCGCGAGCGCATCCCCTTCCCAGAGGACCGTAACGGCGCGCGCCAGGCGGGATACGGGCGCAAGCGCGGAAAAAGCCGCGCCGTCCGCCAGAATAAGCGCCTTCCCCGCCGTCTTTTGCAGAAAGCGCGCGGCGCCCTCTTCCGCAGAACAGAATGCAGGCCCGTCCTCTCCGCCCCCGCCCGCTCCGGCGTTCATCTTCGGTACGGAAAGGTCGAGCCGCATATGCTCTCCTCCTATGAGAGAATGTTTTTCAGTTTTTCGAGAAGGACCGTGTTCTCCTCCCGCGTGCCGACGGTGATGCGCACGAAGTCCCTGAGGACGGGCTTATCCCAGAAGCGGACGAGCACCCCCTCCGCCTTGAGCCGTTCGTAGATCGTCTTCCCGCCGACGGCGCCCCTGCCCGCAAACAGGAAATTGGCGCGGCTTTCGGGCACAAAAAATCCCATCTCCCGCAGGGCGTCCTGCAGGCGCGAACGCTCGGCGACCACCTTTTTCGTCGCTTCGGC
>URHP01000002.1 GCA_900547645.1 uncultured Eubacteriales bacterium | reverse complement strand
CCCGTTTTGGAAAAATCTTTGCCGGAGATTCGCAAAAAACTGCGGGAATATTCCTCGTGATTGGGTGAGGGAGAGACGTTTGGATGTTAAAGCGACGCGAAAACGGGCAATATCAATACGATTATAGTAAAAGACTTTCGAGGTTTATTACGCAGGGTAAATCGTATCAGGTCTATTCAGTCATCGCTTGCCATTGATAACAATACCCTAGGTGTTATAATGCAGGGACTTGTATAGGGGACCGGCGAACTGCGCACAAGTTCTGTGGGCGTTATCAACGAACATGGAAAAGTCATTCACGATGCACCGCCGCACGATATGGTGAAAGGTTTGTTGTAACAGCTTTTCGATTGCCTGAAAACGAGTAAGACGCAAATGCTCATTCGTTCGAGTCCACTATGAATTTGAATTTATTCATCCCTTTATGGATGGAAACGGCAGAACTGGCAGACTTTGGCAAACGGCGTTATTTGCAAGTTGGAAGACGATATTTGAATGGATACCTATCGAGAGTATCATCAAAGATAATCAGGAAGAATATTACCGCGCAATCAGGCTTTCGACATCGGAAGGCAACTCAGAACGCTTTATACTGTTCATGCTCGGCGTTATCAAAACGGTCTCCGAACTCGCCAGGGACGCACGTAATTATCAAAGTCATATCAGCAATCAGATCAAAGCGTTGATGTTCGTGATCGAAACGTATCCGATGTCTGCGTTGAAGTTGATGAAAAAGCTTGGCTTGAAATCGCGTAGAGATATTTTCAAGTCTGAATGAGGTGGCAGAAATGTTAATTTCCCGGAAAGCATTAACGCTTCCGGGTTTTTTCTATTATAACAAAAACGATTCAATCAGGTTGTATTAAGCATTGTAAGATTGTAAGGATGTTTTTAAGAAATAAAGTCAGACGAATTTTTTCAGAAATTTTTGCAAAACCCGTCAACTGAACTGCGGAAAGTCTCCTTTATATTATGAGGGGGATAAATCGTTCAAGAAGTTGGTTGCCGTGATTTTTCCCCGAAAGAGGCATGAAAATGCGGAATAACAGGACGGAAGGAGGTGGTACGATTTGCAGAGAAATTGCAAGCAGGATAAGGAAGGTGGTATAAATCCGCACTTCGAGGCGGCAGAAGCGGGAAACCCGCTTTGCCCTGTTTGCGGTGTGAGAAAGTCAAAAAGGCGGAACTTAACTCTGCTATTCAGCCTTAAAAATTTTTTCTGAAAACTTTTCCAAAACCCTTGACAAACGAAGGGAAATGTGATATTCGTATTAACACGAAGAAAGAAAAAGGAGGCGCATTCATGAACGCACAGGAAATCATTGCAAAAGCGGACAGGGGCGAGGGGCTGACCGAAGAGGAAATCAAGGTTTATCGGCAAGCTGTCAAGCCCGTCAGGCACGCCTACGGCAGGTACGGAACGCTCGCCAAAAAGTTTCTGGAAGAGGAGAATGTCGGAAAGTTGTGGGCGATAGAAAATCTCCCCGAATATCTGCACGGCATCGACCGTCAGGCGGACGTGCTGTATGAAACCATGTATGCCAAGTTGTCCAAAGACGAGCAGTATCGGCGAACGGGCGACTTCATGGAGGATTACCGCAGGCAGACGGAGATGCAGCGGCTCATAGAGGAAGAAATCCTTTCCGAGCTTGTATATGTGGATTAAAGATGGAGGTGCAATATGCGAGCTGTTTTAGGAATCGGCAGGGGGTTTCTAAAAGTGTTGTTCATAGGGGTTGTGCTGGTAGGAACCTGCATTATGAATTTTATCGGCACGATCATCTGTGCAATTGCTGGAAATTGAGAGGTAAATTATGGAACGCAAACCGGATACGCCCGTTCGCAAGAGCCGCAGGAAGTACGAGGAGCGGAACAAGGACGAGCGGAAGGAAAAGAACAAAGTGTGGGGGACGAGCATCGACCGCCAATATGCAAACGAGATCGATGCGTTTCTCCTTAGACACAACCTTACCAAGGTAGAGCTGATCGTTGCAGGGTATCAGACCCTCATGCAGCAAGCCGCGGAAAAAGAACATCGGCAGTCAACAAACGAACAGTGAGGCACGACTGCAAAAAAATGATTCAACAGGAGGAACAAGCAATGGAAAGAGAACATCGTATTCAGTGCGATAAGGGCAGCGGCTGAACAGGCCGCGTGACCCGAATAACAATTCTTGACAGATCGAGAGTTAAACCAGCTCATTCAAACGATCAGAGCAATTCCGAGTGGCAACAACGAAATGGCGAGAGCCGTGCTCAAAGCGGCGTCTGACTCCGTCACATTGGAGAAGATACGCTCGCTCACCGACGTCCCGCAGGAAGATCGCAGGCAAGAAAACACAGGCAGCTCGAAGGCACTTGAATTCTCCGCAAAGGAGATCAACAGTATGCCGAAAGCATTCAGAAAACAATTCAGATGCAACGGTCTGACGGCACACGTCCACAGGCGCAGGAGCGGAAAATATCATTGGAACTATGAGATCCGCTGCCAGATCGACCACCGGAAGATCAATGTGTCGTCAAACAGTCTGGAAGAAGCAAAGAGAAAATTTTTAAGACAGTTGGAAGAAGCGGAATCGGGACAGGCGAAGCGATCGGAGAGCGGCATCCCCACAACGATGGACAAGTTCTCTATGTACTACTTCGAGAATTTCCGCAAGCGCAAGGTGTCGGCGAACACCTACCGCATCACATTAAACGAGTACAAGAACCACATTCTCCCCCACTTCGGGAATATGCCCTTGAAGAAGATCACGCCCAAGAAGTGTCAGGAACTCATCGACAAGGTGCACGGACAGGGCATCGCAAGGACGGCGGAGGACATCTTCACGCTGCTCAATCTCATCTTTCAGGCGGCAGTCAAGCACGGCGTATTGGCAAGCAATCCCATGGACATGGTATTCCGGGAAAAGCATGAACGCGAACATGGTGCCGCCCTTTCCCGTGAAGAGGAAGCAAAGCTCCTCGCTTACGTCAGGGGCACGGAGTACGAGGTCATGTTTGCCGTGGCGCTGTACACGGGCATGCGGCCGGTTGAATATCAAACGGCAGTCATCGAGGGATCGTTCATTAAGGCGCGCAATGCCAAGCGCAAGGACGGCAAGGTGGAATACAAGAAGATCCCCATCCATCCGATGCTGCGCCCCTATCTGCAAGACGTAACTGAGTTGAAGATGGCCTCGGTCAGGACGATGCGCAAGAAGCTCGCCGAGGTATTGCCCGCGCATAAACTGTACGACCTGCGGACGACGTTTTACACAAGGTGTACGGAGTGCGGCGTATCGGACGTTGCCATCAAGAAGTTTGTGGGGCACACGCTGGGCGGACTCGCGGACGCCTACACCGACCTTTCGGATGATTATCTCATTGCCGAAGGCGAGAAAATTTCCTACTGATTTATGCTCAACTTTATGCTCAACATTGCAAGAAAAAAAGGGTACTTTTTACCGCCATAAAGGGTAATGGCGGACGGAAAGAGAGTCTGAAAACAACCCAACCAAGACATGGGCATGGAAGCAAAAATAGCAAAAAAACCGCCGTTTTTTCTTAAAAAACAGCGAAAATATGCCAAAATCACGAGATTTTCGCATAACCGGAACTCTTGCCGGGCAAAGAAAAGACCTGAACCGAAATTGATCAGTTCAGGTCTGCTGGCTGGGGTAGCTGGATTCGAACCAACGAATGACGGAGTCAGAGGCACTCTGAAAACCCATAAAACGGCTGAAAACAGCCGAAAAAACCTATAAAATCGCCGGGTTTTGACCTTCTTCCCCACAATTTACCCCACAAAAGCATTGTCGGACACGTTCACCTTGTCGATGCGACCCGTTCCACGGGCGAGCCGCAGGTCTCGACCCATGCTTCGCCGAAAGCTCATTGATTGAGCGCAGCCTCATCCAGCAAGAAATCGTAAAGCCCGATATGGCGGATGCCGTACTCGTCCGTCCACGGCTTCATCATGGTCTTTGTGATGACGATCCGCTTGGTAAAATCATTCCGAAGTTTCAAAAACGGGCGTATTTCCTGTTCCCGCTTCGCTTCATCATCCATTCGCAGCGCCGATTGGATATAATACTTTTCCCCCGCCCGCTCGGCATTGACGACGAAATCGATCTCATACGAAGTGTGCGTCTGTTTCCCCAAAGACCTCTCCACCGCGCTCACGACTCCGACATCGACGCTCAGACCGCGGCGGACGAGTTCGTTGTAAATGATATTTTCCATCAGGTGCGTCTCTTCGATCTGACGGAAATTCAGCCGCGCATTACAGAGTCCCGGGTCAACGCAGTAATACTTGTTCGGATAGGAAAAGTATTTCCTCCCCTTCACGTCGTAGCGCCGCGCTGCGGAAAACAGATAACAATCGGTCAGGTATCGCAGATAAGCGCCGATCGTCTCACTGTCGATCTTCCGTTTGCGCACGCTTTGAAGGGTATCGGCGATCTTGCTCGAATTGGTCAGGGAGCCTACGGAAGAACACATCTCGTCCGCAAGCATCCCCAGCACCTCGGGGAAGGCGATCTTATTCCGTTCCACGATATCCTTGAAATAGGTCTCGGCGAATAGTCCCGAAAGGTATTCCCGCTTTTCCGCATCGGTCTGCTTGGACAATACGAGCGGCATTCCGCCGTATAGCATATAATCGGCAAGCGCTTCCTCTCTGCTGCCGCCGACGTGATCAAAGTATTCTTTGAAGCAAAGGGGCTGCAGGCGAAGCTCATCCCCTCTGCCGCGGAATTCCGTCGCCACATCATGAGACAGCATCTTGGAATTGCTGCCCGTGACATAGATATCCGCGTTCCCCTTTTCCAGCAGACCGTTCAATACGTCGTAGAAGGTGATATAAATGTCGGGGTAGCTCTGCAGCTTTTTTCTGCCGACAAATTGGATCTCGTCGAGAAAGATATAATACCGCTTCCCTTCATCCGCCATACGAGATTCCAGATATTGCGAGAGAATGAGCGGGTCACGGTATTTGGCGTTCAGCGCGTTGTCGAGCGCAAGCGTGACGATGCAGTCGGATGCGATACCCGACCGCAGCAAGTGCTCCCGATAGAGCGTGAACAGCAAAAAGGACTTGCCGCACCGGCGGACGCCCGTGATGACCTTGATGAACCCGTTGTCTTTTTTTGCGATCAGACGGTTCAGATACCTTTCGCGATTAATATACATAGTCACCTCGATCGGAAGTTTTGTATCTCGTGACGCAACTTCCGACCAACAGTATAGCAGGATCCCCCATAAAAGTCAAGAATACAATCGGAATTTTTGTAACAAGTGACATAAATTCCGATTGTCCCCCCTATTGCAAAGTGCCACAGCTTTCGCTGCGGCACTTTGCAATAGGGGGAATAGAGTGAAGTCTTAATACGTTTTGAATGCTGTCCGCTTCTCCTTGTCGGCGGGCACAAAGCACCGATCGTTTCGGCAAAACCAACTCAATCTTTGACCGCGCCCGCCGAAAGGCCGCTGATCAAGAACTTAGAAAGTGCGAAATACATCACAATGATCGGCACCCCGATAAACATCGATCCTGCCGCGAAACGAGCAAACTCGTCGTCGCCCAAAGACATCAAGCCCACTGCAACGGTATAGAGGTCTTTCTCTTTGAGAAGCAGCTGAGGGAGGATGAAGTCGCTCCACGGCCACACAAAGGAGGAGAGCAGCGTATAGACGATCATGGGAGAAGCGAGTGGCAGGGTGATGCGCAAAAACACCTGTGCATTGGTCGCCCCGTCTATCCGCGCTGCCTCATCGATGGATTTGGGGATGGTATCGAAAAAGCCTTTTTGCGTCATATACCCCATCGGCGCACCGGCGGAGTAGATCAGGATGAGTCCCCAATGGCTGTTGATGAGGTTGAACTGCGTCATGAGAAGATACACCGCCGTCATTGCCATGAAGGAGGGGAACATCCCCAGAACGAGCGTCGTTTTCATGAGCGCTTTGCGGCTCTTGAACCGATAACGGGACATACAGTATGCCGTGAGGATGGTCAATGCCGTTCCGAACAGGCAGCTCATCGAAGCAACGAACAGCGTGTTTCCGAACCATCTCGGATAATTATACAGCGCCGTATCCGTAAACAACTTCTTAAAGCTGTCGAAGCTGTACTCCGTCGGAAAAAAGCCGTCGAAGGAATACAGCGAGCCCGACCTCGAAAACGATGCCAGAAGCAGCCACAGGATGGGAAAGAGGAACACCAGACTGATCGCCAATATGATGATATAAGTGATGACGGTATCGACCGTATGTCTTATCTTGATGTGCTTCATTGATAAGTATCCTCCTGTCTGTAACTGGGAGACAGCACATAGACTGCCAGAGAGACCGCCGACGTGAACAAAAAGATGATGATGCTGATCGCCGCGCCGATGGAATAATAGTCGTTGGAGATCGACAAATTATACAGCCAGTTGATGAGCAGGTCGGTATCGCTTGCGAGGAAATACCCGTCTGCAATGAGACCGCCGCCGCGCAGGAAATAGAAGATGCCGAAATTGTTGAAATTCGCAATGAACTGCGAGATAAGGATCGGGGTCGTCGCAAATACCACGAACGGAAGGGTGATCGCCGTAAACTGCTTGAACGCGCTTGCTCCGTCGATCTTTGCCGCTTCGTAGAGATCGCGGTTCATATTGCTCAGGATGCCCGTTGCCAGCAGCATACTGCTCGGGATATTCAGCCAGCAGTTGACGACGAGACCGATCGCGCGCGCCGACCACTTGGCGTCGAGATCCAAAAAGCCGATCGCCTTTCCGCCAGCCTCGACGATCATCTGGTTGATGGGCCCGCCGTAGGAGAACATGAACTTAAAGCCGAGCAGCGTGATAAACCCCGGCACCGCGTAGGCAAGGATGGGGAACATCCTCCAGAACGCCTTCCCGCGGACGCATTTCTTGTTGTAAAGCAGTGCGATCCCGAGCCCGCAGAAATAGTTGAGCGCCGTAGACAAGACCGCCCATACGATGTTCCAGAGCAGGATCTTGAAAAACGTGGGAGCAAATTGCCCCAGCGTCAGGACCTTGATAAAACTTTCAAACCCTTTCCAGTCGATGAGCACGGGCGGTTTGACGTCCGGACCGTAGTTGGTGAAGGCAATGAGGATCATGAACACGATGGGCAGCACGTTGAAGATGCACACGCCGATGATCGGGACAAAGAGCGCCGTCTTGTAAAACTTATCGTCGAGCATACTGCGCATCTCGTCCTTGAGCGTCCTCGGCTTTTTGCCCTGCTCCACGGCACACTGCATGGCGTATGCGTCTTTGATGTTGGCATAGTAAAAATAGAGATAGATCGCAAGCACGATAAAGGCGAGGATCCCCATCAGCATCATGATGACGGAATTGTCTCCTTCGATACCGTACCACGCATTGGACTCTATGGTCCCCAGCGTAAAGAATCCCGCGATCGCTTCCGCCCCGACGAACACAAAGAAACAAATGGCAGCAATCTGAATGAGAAGATACAAGATCCCCTTTGCCCATTGCCGATACAGGAACTGCCCGAGCCCCATGATGCAGGCAGAGCAAACCACCTTTCCGTTTGCACGCTTCACGATCTCTTTGACCGTTTTGAAATGCTGCTTTCTGACTTTTGGATGCGTCATGTCTTCTCCCTCCGTCATTTCAGCGTATGGATCGCATCATACACCTGTTGGTCTACCCGTTCCAGCGCCGCTTTGATCTTATCCAGGCTGTCATACTTCATCTCGTCCGCATCGCGGAAGGGGTCCTTGGCAAGATCGGTAAAGAGCGTCTGCAAAGGAGTCCACATCTGCGCATTTTCGCGGATGGACGGCATGATGACGATATTGCCTTCTTCGAGATTGTTCTGGATGACTTCGGAAAGCCCGCCGATCTCTTGCGCGACGTCCGCTCTCGCGGGAGCGATGCCCAACAGCTCGTTGCGCCGCTTGATCATCTCGTAATTCGTGGCAAAATCGACAAAGGCAAGGCAGGCGTTGGGCGCTTTGGTATAAGAGCTGATCGCATACCCGTTGACGCCGCCCATCATCTTGCTGGGGATGAGTTCGGGGTCTTCTTCCGTGAGATCCCCGCTCTTCGGCAGCATGGGGATGGGTGCCGTAACAAGGTTTTCTTCCGCTTCGGCGCGCGTCATGCCGTTCTTCATCATTTCGTCGATGAACATGGTATAGACGTCGGGCGTCGTCATCGTCGCAAAGTAACTGCCGTCCCCCAGCTTGGAATAGGCGTTGACGGTGATCGTGTCGTCGATGCACCACTCGTTCATGGCGGAGGCGAGCTGGCGGATCACCCAGCCGCCCTTTTCCGCCTCACCCGCGCTGTAACCGATGTCCGTGGGGTCGGTGTTGTTGTTCCCGAAGGAATATCCGCCGTAGCTGTATAGATAGCCCACGGAAAAGTACGGCTCCAAGAAGGAGCGCATATATCCGAATTTCTCGTTACCCTGCCGCCGCTCCAAAGAAAACTCGTACAGTTTATTCCAGCTCTCTACCATATCGGGGATTTCGTTGTCGTTTTCATCCCACTCTTCCTGCCAGTTTTCGGGCAGAAGGTCTTTGCGGTAATAGAGAAGCGGACCCTGCACATTGACAGGCACCCCGAAATAATACTCGTTGGCGCCGACTTTCGTGTAATATGCGTCCCAAGCCGCCTGTCCCACCGCCTCGTAGCAGTCGAGCTCTTCCACGGGCAGCGGGAGGATGTGCCTGTCCGGCACATAGCGCATGAGCTGATCGTTGGGCTGATACAGAACGTCCGGTCCCTTGCCGTAAGGCCCGTCGTTTTCGAGATCGCTGTATTGATCCATGTTCGCATCTTCCGCGACGATCCCGTACTCGGCGTACGCCTCATTAAACGCGTCGAGCAGCTCTTTCAAGTATCCCTGCTTGATGGCGGTATCGTTCTCCAGGATGCGGATGGTGACGTTGCGTTCCAGCTCTCCCGTAAACTTTTCTGCCCCTTCCCCCTGCGTTTTCGACAGGGTCGCGACCGTGCCGATGGACACGATGAGCGCGAGGATCACCGCCATATGGACGGAAAATGCTGTAATAAATTTATTCATACGCGACCTCCTCGATCATAAATCCCGTTCCCGTGAACACGCCGCCCTCCCAGCCGTATGCCAGGAGCACTTCGCCCTGCGGCACGCATCTGTGTCCCCCCGATCGGTCGACATACAGGCGTAGAACGCTCTCCCCTCTCCGTTCCAGAATAAAGATGCCGTCTTCCCAGGAAAAGGCGATCTCTCCGCTGCGAACGGCTTCCTTCCTGCGAAGGGACGCCAATCTGCGGACGAGATCTTGTATCTTTGTCCCCTTCTCTGCCGCCTCCCAATCCATCGTGCGCCTGCAATCGGGATCGTAGCCTCCTTCCAGCGCGATCTCCGTACCGTAATAGAGGCACGCCGCGCCCGTATGCAGAAAGATCACGGCAAGCGCGCAGAGGAGCGCATCCGTATCTCTTCCCGTCTCGGTATAAAACCGATGCGTATCATGGCTGTCGAGCAGGTTGAGCATCATGTTGTTGACCTGACGGGTATTCCGCACATACAGCGCGCTCATCCGCTCGGCGAACTGCTTCGCATCGAGCGTCTTTTTTGCAAAAAAGTCGAGCAGCGCCTTTGTCACGGCATAATTCATGATCCCGTCGTACTCGTCTCCGCAAAGATAGGGGCGCGCATCATGCCAATTTTCCCCGATGATGACGATATCCCGATCGTATGCCTTGACCGCCTTGCGGAAATCATGCCAGAAATCGTGGGAGACCTCGTCGGACACATCCAGCCGCCAGCCGTCAATGCCGTATTCTCTGATCCAATACAGCGCCACATCGATGAAATATGCCTTGGCCTGTTCGTTGGAAAGATTGAGCTTGGGCATATAAGTGCAGGCGGCAAAACATTCGTAGTTGCACTTTTCCGCGTCCACTTTATCCCCACGGATGATGAACCAATCGAAATAAGGAGAAGCCTTCCCGTTGCGGAGTACGTCCTGAAAATACGGAAAGCGTTCGCTGCAATGGTTGAACACGGCATCCATCACGATGCGGATCCCCAGCGCGTGCGCCTCTTTGACGAGCCCGCGCAGTTCTTCCTTTGTGCCGAACTGCGGATCTATCTCATAATAGTCGTAAATATCGTACTTGTGGTTGGAGACGGAGCAAAATACAGGCGTCAGATAGAGCGCCGTGACGCCCAGCCCTTTGAGATAGCCAAGTTTCTGACGGATTCCCGCGAGGTCTCCCCCCGCGAAACTCTTCGGATGAGGAAGATCGCCCCATTTCAGGTTGATATAGGCATCCTCTTTTTGGGTGTCGCCGCGGAAAAACCGATCGATGAAGATCTCATAGAACACCGCGCTCTTCATCCATTCCACTTCGGGCATGACATCCGACCGGTTGATATACGGCAGCTGAAAGGAGTTATAGTAGGCAAGCTTGAAGTCATAGCTTTCGCTCACTCCGTCCTCCGAAACATAATATATCTTCTCCCGTTCGTGCAATTCAAAGACGTAGACGAATCTTACGTCTTTGAGCGAAAGGCGGACGAAATAGTAATCGAATGTCCCGTCCGAAAACCGCTTTTGCATCACCGCACGCTCTCTTTTCAGGTGATAATCGTATTTATTTCCGTAAACGACATCGACTTCGGAAAACGCGTCCTCGCTCGACGTCCTCAGGCGCAGCTCTACCCGATCGCACGCCAAAGCATAGCAGTATTGACTGTCGGGAATGTGTAAAATTGCTTGCCGGTTCAAATTGCCCCTCCGATGATTGGTCTTGACATATCCTTTCTTTTCTGTTACACTAAAGGAAAAAACGGTATTCTCATGGCTGCTAAGGATCAGGATGGAAAAATAACGCACCGCCGTGCAAATATGCGGGATGTCGCCAAGCTCGCCGGCGTCTCTACGGCAACGGTCTCCTATGTCATCAACCAGCGTCCCGACCAACACATCAGCGAAGCGACGAAGAAAAAGGTGCTGCAGGCGATCAACTATCTCAATTATTCGCCCAATCCCTATGCTTCCGGGCTGAATATGCTGCGCACGAACACCATTCTGCTGCGCACATCCAAACACGTTTCCTGGCTGCAAGGCATGGAGACGCTGTGTTTCATGCGCGCCTTTCAGCCTCTTTGCGAAGCAAACAACTTCCTGCTCTCCTATTCGGAAGATAAGCGCAACGTGCGCCTGCCCGCCTCCGCCTGTCTGTGCCTGAATATGTCGGATGAAGACTTCCATGCGCTTGCGCAGGAAAACTATATCCCCGTGCTCGCCCTCGACTGCCTCATCGACGACCCGTTCTTTTATCAGATCTCGACCGACTATCAAAAGCTCAAAGCAGCCGCAGCCGCGCACTTTCAGGATGATTTTACCTATCTTGCCATCTCTCCCGAAAACGAACGGCTGAAAGAAGAGCTTCTTTCCGCGCTCCCCGGCACGATCTTTCTTTCCGAGCCCGATGAAGTGCCCGCAGTGCTGCCGAAGCTGAACAATGTCGCCGTCTCCCAGCCCTCTCTGCTGCGCATCCTGAATGTCTTGGAGGATCGGCTGAACATCTTCGACTATTCAAAGCAGATGGAAGAATATCTTCCTAAGATCATGGATGCGGTTCTGCAGGCGATCGGCCACACCGTCGTCGCCGACAGCGATCACTTTATCCGCATCTGACCCAAAAAAGTTCTCCCCGCCGCCGGATCCGGGCGGCGGGGATCTTTCTGTCACTCGGTCACTTTGTAGAAGTCGATGGTATCTTTCTCTGCGTCATAGACGACGCGGTATGTTCCCGAAACGCTCGCCTTAAAGTTCGTACCCTCGTCCGGGACAAAGTCCGCAGTATCCTCGGCGGTGCCGGCTTTCGTTTTGTTGAGGAACGTCCCGCCGGATGCTGCAAGTTCGGGAGCGTCCTCGCCCTTGTTATACTGCGCAAAGCCGAATTCCTGCCCTGCCGTAAACTCTACCGTGATCTCATACAGCATCTCGTTTTCCGCATTCTGCGTCATGCGCCATTCGTCCGCATAGTTATGCGTCCAGTTGTTCATGCCGCCTTTGATGTAGATATCGAAGCCGTCGTTGATGGTGATCATCTGCGAATAGCTGTCGAAGGTGATGTTGTATGTTCCCGCCGTCTTGACCAAAATGTTTTTATTGGTCGCGCTCACTGCGCCGAAATCGCTCGTATCCGTAAGCTTCGGCAGCAGATAGGTGCTGTTGTACGTCCCGAGCAGCGCATAGTTTTCCGTATCCCACTGTCCGGGCTCTGCCGCTCCCGCCTTATAAGACTGGATGATGAGTTCTGCCCCTGCGGGAAGTTCCACGCCGAGGATTTGGTAGATCCCGGAGCCCTGTGCAGTTTCGGTCAGTTTATAGTCGTCGATGAACAGGGAACTTCCGTTCGGTCCGGGCTGACGGTCTGCCTCGGGCCCGTACAGCGTGTCGCCCCAAGCGCCCGCAAACGTGCCGTCCAGATAATAATCGCGCGCCTCGGGCAAGGCTTCCTCGTCGATGGTCGCCGAAAGAACGCCCGTCGCTTCCGTATAGGTGAAGGTATACGTCCCCGTCTTGGCGGCGACCATATTGCGCTCACCCGTAAACAGGTCTTTGCTTGCATCATCCAGCGCAGACGCCAGAACGGAAGCAGTACCGCTCGAAGTCACGCTGCCGATCGTATTCGTGGAGGCAAACATGAACTCCTCGCCCTGCTCCAGGTAGACGGTCAGGGTATAGACGCCGTCCGTATTCGTCATTTTGGTGGCGTTGTTCCACATATCCTGCCATCCGGTGATGTTCGCACCCTTGATGTAGTAATCGACAACGACCGTAGGCGGATCGACGGGATCACCGTTCCGCACCCATTCGATCCGATCGAACAGACCGAAATTATAAACTTCTTTCTGATCGTCCGAATAGGAAGGATCGTCGGTATTATAGAAGTCCTCATGCGGATATGTCTTGAGCGTCAGCGTATAGTTGCCCGAGTGCAGCACCTGGATGTTCTGCCCTTTGGACGTCACTTCGCCGAGACCGCCGCCCGTTCCGTTGAACACCTGCGTGCCGTCCTCAAGCTTGTTGTCGGCAAGATACCCGTATCCGCGCTTGTTGTGCCAAAGCCCGTTGATGGCGAACTGGAACTCATCCCCCTCCATCAGATCGGTGGTGATGGTGTATTCGTTTTTGCCCTCGACGCGGGTGAGTTTGTGTTCGTCCGTGAGATTCTTGCCCCAATCCTGCCCGAGAAGATACTTGCTCGTTCCCGTACCGACGATGTAAAACTCGCGCGTATCCTCTTCGTAGAGCGAGAAGCCCGCAAAGACGCTCGTATCCTCGGTGATCGGTTCCTCGAAGTCAAAACGATGATTGAAGCTGGGCGTTGCAAACCAATCGACGAACGTATATCCGCCCTCTTTTTCGGGCGTATATTCCGTCACCGTCGAGCCCTCGTCCACTTCGACTTCCTTTAAGACCATCTCGCCGTCATAGAATGTCACGGTGAGTTTTCCGTCATCCACATCCTCTGTCGGACGGCAGGCGACCAGACCGACGCTTAACGCCGATACCGCGAGAAGCGCAGTCAAACCAAGCAGCAGTTTCCTTTTCATAATGCCTCCTTATCTTTTCATTTTTATCGCGCTGTGCGCTAATTTTGCCGGTTTACAAGCCTCGATTTTTCCTGCTTCGTCTCCCCCTTTCTTTAACTTAACTTATTAAGTAATTGCAGTATATCATACATTTTGTCCTTTGTCAATACCATTTCTGAAAAAACTTTTAACTTTTTGTTTCCTGCTATCACGCGAAAAGTAGAGGAAGCATATCTTGCATCCAATCAATGTACGAAAATTTATAAGGCAGATTGATTTAGCCCGTTCATTTATGCTATACTATACCCATGCACAAAGGATATCGCATTTTGTCCGTCGAGGGGGCGGAGATTTATAAGGCCGAACGGGAAAACGGCACCGCGGTCGGGGTTCAACTGCCCGAAAAAAGCAGCGACGCCTGTTTTCGTCTGTTCAAGGTGTTCCTGGACAACTCTTTGGACAGCGCGGCGCTGGAAAAAACCTATACGCGCGTCTGCCGCAAGAAGTTTTCCTTTGCGGATGAGTACGGCAACGCCTACACGCTCGCCGTCGTCAATGTCAAATTCAATTATGTATTTAAGCCCGAAGGCGGCAAGCCCGTCAACCTCAAAGCTTTGCGCGAGCATTTTTACGCAAACGGTTTCTGCGTGAACGGTGTTCGGTATGTAAGATACAAGCGCAGCGCGGGCAGCTCGCGGGAGGGCAAGTGCCTGTTTATCGACGAACGCCTCTTCCGCGCCATGAACAAGTGGAGCGACTGCGGCTTGAAAGCATCAAAAGACCTTGCCTCGTGGGAATCGTATAAAGCGCTTTCCCTTTCCTCCGTCAAAGGCACAATAGATATCCCGCTTGAAGGCATCCTCTTTGTGCCGGACTTAAAAAGCACGTTTACGGAAGAGGTCGTCTCCGTGGAGATCAAAGACGGCAGCCTCTGCGCCGAGCAGAAGAACGCGCAGATCGCCAACGACATCTGGGACGGTGAAAGCCTGTTGGACGAGAGCTTGTTTGCGGGAAACTATGCGGACAAGCACATGCTGCTCCTCCGCAACAAGTTCTTCAAATCGTGCGCTTTCCGCACAAAATTACAGAAATGGTTTGCGGATAAACATATCACTCTAAGCGATCTGAAAGTGCGCGGTTTTGTCACGCTTGCGGACGATATAGCCCAGATCGTCATGGTGACGACGCCCGACAGCCTGAAATATCTCAAATTTGCGGGCGGGCTTTCGGAGAAGAACATAAAACAATGGGCGGCGCATACGGACGGCACGTTCGGCGTCGTCAAGTGGGATCAACCTACGCGCTTCTTCCACGGAAAGATGGTGCAGTCGAGCTATCAGCTTCTGAACACGCTCCCGCTCACGGAAGAGGAAGTGCGTACTCTTTTGCAGCCGAGCATCGACTATATCGCCCTTTTGCGGAAGGATACCGACTTCATGCGCTATCACTTTACGGACGCATTCGCCCGCGAGAAAGACGGCGAAGAAGAGCAACAGGACGGGCTTGCGGAGCGCGCAGACGTCATCTTCACGCTTCTGCATAATTACCCGTATTTTGATGAAACAGCGCTCTATGCCAACTTCCGCTCTGACGTCGTGCGCAGTTTGAAAGAGCGGTTGAAGTGCGGACATATCCTTCTGAACGGCACCAACGCTACCCTCTTCGGCAACGGCCCCGAGCTATTGAAATATCTCGCAGGCGAGGAGATGATCCCCGAGTTAAAGCCCGGACAGGTTCGCAGCGAACGCTTTGCTGACGGCGCAAAACTGCTCTGCGCGCGCTCGCCGCATATCACGATGGGCAACTTGTACTGCGTGGAAAATACTCTCGGCGGCGGGGTATGGAGCTACTTTGATTTGGGCGAAAACATCGTCTGCGTCAATGCCATCGGCGAAAATCTCCAGCAGCGATTGAACGGTTGCGACTACGATTCGGATACCATGCTTATAACGGACGACGCGCTCTTGGTAAGCGCCGCCGAACGATATAACGGCACCTTCAAAGTTCCCGTGTGCAATATCCAAGCGGAGGTAAAGACGGAGCAGACGCTTGCCGAGCTCGACCACGATACAAGCGTCAATAAGATCGGCGAGATCGTCAACCTCTCGCAAAAGCTCAACAGCATTCTGTGGGATGAGATTTATAAGGGCGCAGATGAGGAAAACATACTTGCGATTTATTCAGACATCTGCAAGCTCGCGGTGCTTTCGGGGTTGGAGATCGACAAGGCGAAGCACACCTTTGAAAACATCCGTGTGAGCAAGGAACTGACGGCGCTCCGCAAGAAGTACGCCCGTCCTTCGCCGCAGTTCTTTACAGAGATCGACGAGCGCAAGACAAAGCAATACGCCTTTTACCACACGGCGATGGACTACCTCTATGCGCAGGTGAAGAAGCTCCATTTCCGAAAAGGTCGGGAGCAATATGAGGTGTATCGCCCGATCTCGTCAAACTTATCGTATAACATAAGTTCGGGGAATGCCACGGAATACAGGCATAAGGATAAGATCGTGCAGATCATCGGCGAGAGCAAAGCCGCGGTCAACCGCCTCTATCAGATGATAAGGACGGCGGACGAGCAGGAGCGCGAAGTGCTGTATGCGCAGATCGCGGATATCAAGGCGGAGCGCGATAAACAAGTTTCCAAATGGCTGACGAACGAAAACGTGCTCATCCTCGTCCTTCGCCGCTACGAGAAAAACAGCGCGGCGGACTGGCGCATCTATGCGGCGCTCATCAACCATCCCATCTTCTCGGAACTCTTATGGGAATTGTACAACGGCACGGCTCTGCAAGTCGTGGAAGACGAGAGCGGAGAGTATACCTTATATGGCAGAAAATTTACAAAAAAGCACCGAAAAATGAGAATGAAGTGACGCGCAAGTGGTATGAAAGCGCCACACAATTCCCGAAAGAAACAGCTAAAACAGGCGAAAAACGGCTAAAATGCAGCCTCAAAAGCCATAATGGTTGTACCAAGTTATCCCAACTGTTACACGCCTCTAATCAACGTAATAGGAAGCAGCCCGACCGCACACAGCGGCCGGGCTTTTGCATTGTCCGAACAGGGCAAGCGATGCGGACGACCGAACAGGTTCTCTGCAAATAATAAACTTCGGAGGTGATGACAAGAGCAAACAAGGCAAGCCAATCCGTCGCAAAAGCCCCCTGCAAGGGCGAACGGGATACATAAGCGAAGCGTTGTATCTTAGTGAGATAAAGATACGACTGTATCTGTCTTTGCAGGGGCAAATAAAATCAAAGGAGGACAAACTATCAGCTATCAGGTATTACGGATCGAAAAATTTTCAAAGGGCGATCTCGGGAAGATCGGCGCGGAGACGGAACGCACCGCGAAGCGCCACCGCAATGAGGACATCGACTGCGAGCGCACGCCGCTCAACTACTATTTCAAAAAATCGGAGGGCGGTCTCCACGCGCAGTGGAAGCAGACGATGGAAACCCTCAACGCGACCTTCAAGGAGACGAAGAAGGCCGTTGCCTTCGAAGGCGTCATCGTCACGAGCGACAAGGCTTTCTTTGAGGAGCGCGGCTATGTTCCCGGCGAACCCCTCCCGTTGGAACTGCAAAAGTTCTTTGCGGACAGTTACGCCTTTTTGAAACGGCAGATCGGCTATCACGGCGGCGATCGGAATATCTTGTCTGCCGCCGTGCATCTAGATGAGACCACGCCGCACTTGCAGCTCTATTACATCCCCGTCGTCGATGAAGGACGAAAGAAGGTCTATGCCAAAGGCGCGGACGGCAAGGTACTGCGAAACGAAAAAGGCTCCCCCGTTCAGGCAAAAGACAAAAACGGCAAAAGCCTTTACGAGAGGACACGGCTCGAACAGCCGAAAGTCTGCTCTTCGGAATTCTGGGAACAGCGCGGCGCGCAAGGTTCGTTCGGGAATTTGCAGGACGAATTCCACGAGCAGGTGGCGCGGTACTACGGCTTGGAGCGCGGCGAGGTCGGCAGCAGCAAAAAGCACACGACCAAATATCAATGGCAGAAGCAGCAGCAAGAGAAAGAGCTGACGGAAAAAGCCGCCGCACTTATGCAAACGAACGCACAGATCGAGAAAGCGGAAGCGAGCATTTCCGCAGCGGAGAAACGATTGGCACAAACACAATTCCGTGCCGATCTTGCAGAGGGAAGGCAAGCCCACGCGGAACGGGAGGCGCAGCGGCTCGAACGCGAACGCGAGCGTTTGACGCGCGAAGTTGCCCCGCTCTCTGCTGCCGCCGAAGCGTTCAGACAGGCGAGCGGAAAAAAGCCCGACAAAAAGCAGATCCCCGCGCTCCTTGCAGAAAACGCGCGGCTCGAAAAAGAGTTGGAGTACAGCCGCAAAGACCAGCACGGGCTCTATACAGAATTGAAGGCATCGGAAAAAGAGAATGCCGCTTTGAAACGGGACGCCGATACTTTGCGCACGCTCATAGCCCACGCGCCCGATAAATTACAAGAGGCAATAGACACAGCCAAGCGCCGCCGGGAAAGCACGCGCCCGCCTTTCCGCAGCAATTCGTCCTCTTGGACAAAATAAAATTCAGGCACAAAAAGTTTATCGGAAGTATTGCAAAATCAACGGAAATATGGTAGGATACAACACCCGCAGAGCGGTATATCCATACTGCACCCTCCCGAAAAGTATCGAAGAACTTTTCGGGATAAGGAGAGACAAGCATCCGGGCGCGGCGGCGAGCGTAAGCGAGCCGCCCGCAAAATTTGCTTTGTCTCGACGCGGTAGGATACAAACCAATTCATCGGCCCGTTCAGCCGATGATAGACCAACCGAAGGAGGAAAATGACACAAGAAGAACTCATTCAAATCGTAAAACAGATCAACACCGTCGACCTATATGGCGAGGCGAAGGACGCGCTCACTGCAAAAGTTCTGAAGCTGGCGGCAGATTCCGTCACGCTGGAAACGCTCAAAGCGCTCCTCTCCCCCACGTCGACAAAAGAGACGGTACCGCAAGGCGCCGTCGCAATGACTTTGGGAAGAAAGTCAAGACCCGGCTTTACTCTATCCAAAAAGGAGATCAAAAGCATGCCGGAAAAATATCGTAACATTTTTGCCTGTGCAGACAGGCTCATCCCCTATCGCTTCCATAAAGGCGTCTACGAAGCGCATTACCGCAGAGACGGCTTCAAGGTATTCGCCTGCGCCAAAGACTTCAAAGAGATGAAGCGCAAGTTTGCCGCCAAGCTCCTTGCACAAATGACGGGCGAACATGCGCCGCCTGTTCCCGATCCTCGGCCCATACATAGCGGCGCACGCTCCAAAGCCCGCTTTGCCGAGTATCTAAACGAATGGCTGGAGATCAAACGCAAGACGTGCAAGGAAAGCACCTGCAAGGAATACGAGCGGCTGTCCTTGACCAACCTGCTGCCCGTTTTCGGCGAGAGACCGATCACGGACATCACGCGGCAGGAGCTGCAAGGCTATCTTTTCCGTTTTATCGACGAGGGCAAGCACCGCACCGCCGAGAAGCTGTATCAGGTCCTCTGCTGCATCTTCGATCTCGCCTGCGAGGACCTGCATATCCTTTCCCCGCTGAAGAAGATCGTCCTTCCTTACTATGAACCAAAGAAAGGCTCTGCATTGACGCGGGAAGAGGAGAAGAAGCTCGTCGACTTCTGTATCGGGCATCAGGACAACGAAGCCTCCTCGGCGCTTTTGGTGCTGTTATACTTCGGGCTGCGTCGTTCGGAACTCAAAACGATCTCTGTCGAAAAGGAAATGCTCACCTGCACCACGAGCAAGACAAAGATGGGCAGGAGCGAAGTCAAACGCTCCATCCCCTTTACGCCTGTGTTCCGCCGCGTCCTGCCCTTTGTAGACTTCGAGAAGGCGAAGAACACCAACCTCAACACCATCTACACGACGTTCAAACGCCTGTTTCCGAACCATCATACCCACGAGCTGAGGTATAACTTTATCACAAGGGCGAAGGAAGCAGGGTGCAACCTCGAAGCGGTGATGCTTTGGGCGGGACATTCGTTTGACAAAGACGTAAAGTCTTCCGCCGTAGACAGAGGCTATACGGACTACTCGCAAGAGTATCTCGTACAGGAAGCGCAAAAGATCGATTATATCCTATAAAGAACGCCTTTTTACCCCGCAATTACCCCACGAACTTCCCCACAATCAGAAGGGAGAAAAAAGCCGCAGATAAAACAAAAACCATATATTGTATTTGGACGCACATTCCTTATACAATATATGGTATCCGTGGCTGGGGTAGCTGGATTCGAACCAACGAATGACGGAGTCAGAGTCCGTTGCCTTACCGCTTGGCGACACCCCAATGATGAAATTTTTTGAAAGAGGTCTCCGTAGCTTCGGAAACACTTCCAATGGATTTACATTCTACCACCGCGGCGTAAATTTATCAAGCGTTTTTCGGCGGATTTGACAAAAAAATTTCTTTTCAAGCAAAAAATTTTCGGGAAACCGCAGCCTGTGCGGCATAGGATATGACGAGAGGTGAAATTATGCGGTTTTCGTCATGGGTCGGAAAAGATGTTCTGTCCCGTTCGGGGGAAAGGCTCGGCTATGTGGTTGCGCTCAGGCTGACGCGCGATATGAAGAAATTGTCCTGTCTCGTCTGTGCGGACGAAGAGGAGGCGGAATTTTATCTTCCCGCGCGCGCCGTTCTTTCGGCGGAGGACGCCGTGATCGCGGGGCGGCAGCGCTTTGAAATGCCGACGGGGCAGCCCTGTCCCGTCGGACGCTCCGTATATTTGCATACGGGCGAATTTTTCGGGGTGATCGCAGACGTCGACACGGGGGAGGAGCCCGCGCTTGCCGTCTGGACGGAGGACGGAGAACGCTCTGTTCCCGCAGCTTGTGCCGCGATGGGGGAGACGGTCATCGTCTATCCGACGGCGGAGGAAAAGCGCACGGCGGGGGCGCGCCGCGGCGCAAAATCAACGCAGCGTTCCGTGCATAAACGCGAAAAGAAGACCGGGGAGCCAACTGTTTCCGGATCGGGCGGCGCACAGACGCCGGCTGCCGGTCCCGCTCCGGCGTCCACGCAGGAGAAGGGACGGGAATACCGGCTCGACCGGACCAATCTGCTCGGAAGGCGCGTCAAACGGAGCGTATTTGACGACTGCGGCGAACCCGTTGCATTGGCGGGAGAGCGCATTACGGCGGACGTGCTTGCCCGTGCGCGGCGGCAGAACCGCCTGCTGGCGCTCACCGTCAATACGCTGACCAATCTTTATTAAAAGGCGATTTCGGCTTGCAATTTTCCGCCCGCACGATTATAATGATAAAAAAAGTCCCGATAGGGAAGATCAGCGGAGAACGGAACCATGCAGGCGACCTTTCGTCTGGGCGATGCGGCGGCGGATGCGGAATTCTGCCGCGCGCATCAACATCTCTATCATCGCATCTGTCGGCTTGCGGATAACGTCGCGGGATTTTACCTGCGTGCCGACGCGCATCTCATCATGCCGGAGAACGCACAGATCGAGGGCGTGCCGCGCTTTGTCGGCGTGACGTTTGACGAAGAGGACGATCGCGCGTTCGAGCGGCAGGTAAACGCGCTGCTGACCGGGCGCAAATTTCCGCCGGAACTTCCTGTGCCGAAGTTCTCCGTTGCGCTGGAAGTTGAGTTCCCGGACGGCGGAAAAGAGACGTTTGTGTTTGACTTCGCCGCCTATTCCGATGAAGCGATCGAAGCGTTCTGCAGCGCGGTATGCGAGAGCGCACGCCGCCGCTATCGGTTTCGGTTTGCGCATGCGGGGAACAGGCGGGGCGCGGCAGTATGAGCGTGCGCGTCGTTTTTTTCATATCGATCAAACGGGTTGCGTCATCGTGCAGGATATGATAGAATGAAAGAAAGGAGACGGGAGGTGAATGACGATGGGCAGGACGCATTCCTATCGGCTGCAATTCTGGCTTTCCTGCATCCCTTTGGCGGGATTTCCGATCGTCCTGGCGATGGCGTGGTTGCGTTTGTACAGGGTTCTGAAGAAAAAACGATATATTGTTTTGCATTGGCTGCTCCTGTTGCCCTGCCTGATCGTTTCGGGCACGGTTCTTTATGTGCTGATCTATTTTTTGATCGCGCCGATCGTATCGGTCGGCCTGCGGCTGGCGCTCATGCTGGCGCTTTGTTGCGTCGCCTGTATGGTCTGGGCGCTGTGTTCGGTGCTGATCGAAAGAGCGCTCATCCGGAGATACGCGGAGCGGGAAGCAGAATCCGAGCTGTTATGAAGGAAAGTGCGCGAAGGCGCAAACGCCTTTCGGGAAGGAAGGCGGAATGGAAAATCAGAGCAAGATGACCGTTCCCCGGCGCAAAGCGGGATCATAAAAAGGGCAAAACGCCGTTTAAAACGTTTGTTTCAAACACCGTTTGCACCGTTTGTTCCAAATTTTTCCGACGGATCCCGTCGGATTTTTTCTTTTTTGGGGCGGCTTCAGAAGTTTGACAATCGGAAAACTGCGTACTATAATATTAGGCGCTCGCGGCAAGGGACCGCAGGGAGGCATCATGACCAAAAAGCAGACCATCATCTTTCTATCCGTTGTCCTCGCGGTCTGCGCCGTCCTGATCGTCGGCATCTGCCTGACGAACGGGCTGTACGAAAGCGACGCGACCATTCAGGAATCGATGCAGGACGCCGTGCTCCACGAAGGGGACAAGATCAATCTGTTCGGGTTGCTTGTCAATCCCGGGCTGATTTCGGCGTATCTTGTGACGGGCGCGATCTTATTGTTTGCAGCGATCGTGCGTATCTTCGTCATTCCGCGTTTTAAGCGTATCCCGGGGAAATTCCAGCTCGTGCTGGAAGAGGCGGTCGGCATGTTCGACAACATGGCAAAGACCAACAGCCCGCACAGGAACAACTTTCTCGGGGCGTATATCTTTGCAGCGGCGGCATATATCTTCTTCGGAACGCTGTTCGAACTCGTCGGCATTCCATGGCAGACGGCTGCGGGAAACAGCGTCACGCTGCCCGCGCCGCTCTCCGACATCAACGGCGCGATCGCGCTCGGGTGCCTTTCCTACCTCGTCATTCTGGCGGGCGGCATCCTGAGCAACCGTGCGCGGGGGCTGGGACGGACGCTCAAGGAATTCTCCCTGCCCATATCGATGAGTTTCCGTCTGTTCGGCGCGCTGCTGAGCGGCCTGCTCGTCAGCGAACTCGTCTATTCCTATCTCGCGCTGTCCTTTGTCCTGCCCGTGATCGTCGGGGTGCTCTTCACCGTGCTTCACGCGCTCGTGCAGGCGTACGTCCTTGCGACGCTCACGGCGCTCATTTACGGCGAAGTGTGCGAACCTTACGTCAAAAAGCCCAAAAAACATTCCAAAGAAAAACAAAATCCATCTGAAAAAGAGGTAACCGTATGAAAACGAACAATCGCAGCAAACTTTTTCTGATTTTCGGACTGATCGCGGCGCTGGTGCTGACGGCGCTGCTCGTCGTGGGCCTGTGCGATCGCGCGCAGGAGACCGCCTATGCGGCGGAGACGGAAGCCGTTGCCGTCGCAGACGAAACGGCGCAGGAAGCGGATACGGCGGCGGAGCCCGCAGCCGCGGAAGGGGAGAGCGATCCCACCGGCTGGAAGGCGATCGCCGCGGGCATTGCCATCGGGCTTGCCGCAGCGGCGGGCGCGATCGGCATGGGCATCGCCATTGCCAAGACCAACGAATCCATTGCGCGTCAGCCGGAGGCGGAGGGAAAGCTGCGCTCCACGTTCATGCTCGGGCTCATCTTTATCGAGACCGCCATTATTTACGCGCTCGTCGTAGCGATCCTCATTATCTTTGTACTTTGACGGGAGGCGCCCATGCCTTTGAACATCGATTGGCAGCAGATCCTGCTGCATCTTCTCAACTTCGTCATTCTGTTTGCGGGGCTTTGGCTGCTGCTCTATAAGCCTGTGCGCAAATTCATGCAGAACCGGCGCGAGCACTATGAGAAGACGGACGCCGAGGCGGAAAAAAAGCTTGCCGAAGCGGAGGAAAAGCGCGCCGAATATGAACAAAAACTTGACGGCGCTGACGCAGAGATCGAAGAAAAACGCGTCGCGGCGCGCAAGGAGATGGACAGCTACGAAGCGCTGCGCAAGCGCGCCGCGGAGGAAGAAGCCGCTTCGATCCTGACCGAGGCGCGCGAGAACGCCGCCCGTGAAAGGGAACGCGCCCTGACGGACGCCCGCAGCGAGATCGCCGGCCTCGTGACCGAGGCAACGGAAAAGATCGTGCTCCGCGAGAGCGCGTCCGAGGCATACGACCAATTTCTCGACGCCGCGGAGCGGGCGGAGAAGAAGGACGGAGGTGACGCATGACGCGCCGTGCCGTTCTGTACGCCTCCGCGCCCCCCGACGAAGAACAGCGGGCGCGTTTTTTGGCGTTTCTGACAAAAAAATACGGGGAAGGGATGGTGCTTGAGTTCCGCGAGAGCGCGCTCTTCCCGGGCGGATTCCGTCTCGAAGTCGGGGCGGAGGTCTATGACTGGAGCGTGAACGGCAGGTTCCGTCAGCTCCGCGACACGCTCACGCAGGTCGCGGGGGAGGAAGGAAGCGTCATTCCGCTCATGCGCGAAAAGCTGAAGCGCTGGACGCCCGCGGCGGTCGCCGAAGAAGTGGGAACGGTGCGCGCCGTCGGCGACGGGATCGCCGTGACGGACGGGCTTTCGGGCGCGGAATACGGCGAGATCCTGCTCTTTTCGGACGGGATCCGCGGCATGGTGCAGACGCTCGATCAGAATTCGGTGGGCTGTATCCTGTTCGGGGACGACGGCGCCGTGGAAGAGGGGAGCACCGTGCGCCGCACCAAGAAGCGTGCGGGCATGCCCGTGGGCGAGAAATTTCTGGGGCGCGTCGTCAACGCGCTCGGCGATCCCATCGACGGAAAGGGCGCGATCGAGGCGGACGGTTACCGTCCCGTCGAGGCGCCTGCACCCGCCATCATCGACCGCCAGCCCGTTGACCGTCCGCTTGAAACGGGGCTGATCGCGATCGACAGCATGTTCCCGATCGGGCGCGGACAGCGCGAACTCATCATCGGCGACAGACAGACGGGAAAGACGGCGATCGCGATCGATACCATCCTCAACCAGAAGGGCAAGGACGTGATCTGCATCTACGTTGCGATCGGGCAGAAGGCAAGCTCGGTCGCGCGGCTCGTCGAAACGCTGCGCGCGCACGGTGCGCTCGGCTACTGCATCGTCGTCAACGCTTCGGCGGGCGAATCCGCCTCCATGCAGTACATCGCCCCGTATGCGGGCTGCGCAATGGGCGAGTATTTTATGGAGCGCGGCAAGGACGTGCTTATCGTCTATGACGACCTGTCCAAACATGCCGTCGCTTACCGTGCGCTCAGCCTGCTTCTGGGGCGTTCTCCGGGGCGCGAGGCATATCCCGGGGACGTGTTCTACCTGCATTCCCGCCTTCTGGAGCGCGCGGCGCATCTGTCGGAAGAACGGGGCGGCGGTTCCATGACCGCGCTCCCCGTCGTCGAGACGCAGGGCGGCGACGTATCCGCCTATATCCCGACGAATATCATTTCCATCACGGACGGACAGATCTTTCTGGAGAGCTCGCTCTTCTTCGCGGGGCAGCGTCCCGCCGTCAACGTGGGACTCTCCGTCTCGCGTGTGGGCGGCGCGGCGCAGACCAAGGCGATGAAGAAGGCCGCGGGCGCCATCCGCCTCGACCTTGCGCAGTACCGTGAGATCGAGGTGTTCACCCAGTTTGCGAGCGATCTGGACGAATCCACCCGCCGCCAGCTTGCCTACGGGCAGGGGCTGATGCGTCTGCTGCGGCAGCATCAGTTCCATCCCATGGCGCGGCACCGTCAGGTCATCACGCTCGTTGCGGCGCTGCATCACGTCATGCAGGAGATCCCGCCCGAAAAGATCGCCGGATTTCAGGCGGAAATGCTGGCGTGGTTCGAACAGAACTGCGCGGAGCTGTGCGAATCCATCCGCACGGCGGGAACGCTCTCCGACGAGGAGAAGAAGCGCATTGAGACCTGCGCGGATGAGTTTGCGCGCGCGTACGTCGCCCGCGGGGAACAGGCATGATCTCGGGCGTCAAGGACATCCGCGGGCGCATGGCGAGCGTCCGCGACACGCAGAAGATCACCAACGCCATGTACCTGATCGCGTCTGCCAAATTGCGCAGGGCGCGCGAGGAGCTCAGCCGCACGCGCCCCTATTTCAAGGCGCTGCAGGAGGAGATCAAGCGCATCTTCCGCACGGATTCGCGCGTGGAAAACCGCTATTTCTATCCGCCGGCAGGCGAACCCAAGCTCGAAGGGACGGTCGGCTGTCTCGTCGTGACGGCGGACAAGGGGCTCGCCGGCGCATATAATCAGAATATCATCAAGACGACCAAAGAGCTGGAAGACAAGTTCGCGGGCGACGTGGAATTTTTTGTGGTCGGCGAATACGGGCGGCAGTACTGTCTGCGCCACGATATTACGGTGCAGAAGAGCTTTCTCTATACGGCGCAGAATCCCACCATGCAGCGCGCGCGGGAGATCGCGACCGTTCTGCTGGAGGCGTATGACACGGGCAGGCTGAAGAAGATCTTCATCGTGTACACCGACCTTGCGAACGGGCTGGAGGCACAGGTGCGCGTCACGCGGCTGCTGCCCTTCCACAGGGCGGATTTTTCCACGCCCGCAGACGAGAAAAAGCACGCGCCCTTTGAGTTCCTGCCCTCGGTGGGCGAGGTGCTCGACAACATGATTCCGAGTTATCTTGCGGGCTTTATTTACAGCGCGCTGGTGGACAGCTTCTGCTGCGAACAGCACGCCCGCATGACCGCGATGGACGCGGCGAACAGAAACGCGCAGAAGATCCTCGACGAGCTTCAGGTGCGCTTCAATCACGTGCGGCAGGGCGCGATCACGCAGGAGATCACCGAGGTCTCCGCAGGCGCGCAGGCGCAGAAAGGCAGGGAGGAGACAAAGTGAGTACGGGAACCGTCGTGCGCGTTGCGGGTTCGGTCGTGGACGTCGCATTTGAAAAGGGACAGCTTCCCAGACTGCGCGAGGCGCTGCGCGTCGAAGTGAACGGCGAAACGCGCGTCATGGAGGTCGCGCGCCACATCGAGGGCGACGCGGTGCGCTGCATCATGCTTGCAGGCAGTGAGGGGCTTTCCCGCGGCATGAAGGTGACTGCGGACGGCTGCGGGATCCGCGTGCCCGTCGGCACCTGCACGCTCGGACGCATGTTCAACGTATTGGGCGAGCCCATTGACGGCGGCGCTCCCGTCGAAGCGCAGGAGCGGTGGGAGATCCACAGAAAGGCGCCCGATTTCGTCGATCAGTCGCCCGCCGTGGAGATCCTGGAGACGGGGATCAAAGTGGTCGATCTTCTGGAACCCTATTCCAAGGGCGGCAAGATCGGTCTGTTCGGCGGCGCGGGCGTCGGCAAGACGGTGCTCATTCAGGAACTCATCCACAATATCGCCACCGAGCACGGGGGATATTCCATCTTTACGGGCGTGGGCGAGCGCAGCCGCGAGGGGAACGATCTGTGGACGGAGATGCGCGAGAGCGGCGTGCACGAAAAGACGGCGCTCGTCTTCGGACAGATGAACGAAGCGCCCGGCGTCAGAATGCGCGTCGCGCTCTCGGGGCTGACGATGGCGGAATACTTCCGCGACCGCGAGCACAAGGACGTGCTGCTGTTCATCGACAATATTTTCCGTTTCGTGCAGGCGGGCAGCGAGGTTTCCACGCTGCTCGGGCGCATGCCTTCGGCGGTCGGCTATCAGCCCACGCTCGCGCAGGAGATGGGGGCGCTGCAGGAGCGCATCGCTTCCACGCGCAACGGATCCGTCACCAGCGTACAGGCGGTGTACGTGCCCGCGGACGACCTCACCGATCCCGCGCCGGCGACCACCTTCTCCCACCTCGACGCGACCACCGTTTTGAGCCGTAAGATCGCGGAACAGGGCATCTATCCCGCCGTCGATCCGCTGGAATCCACGTCGCGTATCCTCGAAGCGGACGTCGTTGGGGCGGAACACTACCATATCGCGCGCAGGGTGCAGGAGATCCTGCAAAAGTACAGGGAACTGCAGGACATCATCGCCATTCTCGGCATGGACGAACTTTCCGATGAAGATAAACTCGTCGTCTTCCGTGCAAGAAAACTGCAGCGGTTCCTGTCCCAGCCCATGCACGTCGCCGAAAAGTTCACGGGGATTCCGGGGGTGTATGTCCCTCTGAAAGAGACGCTGCGCGGATTCAAGGCGATCGTGGACGGCGAGACGGACGGGCTTCCCGAAGCCGCGTTCTTCAACGTCGGTACGCTGGACGACGTATACGCCAAGGCGGAAAAGATCAAAGCGGGGGAGGCGTGACATGTTTGACCTGCACGTTCTTGCGGCGGATCATCCCTTCTACGAGGGGGGCTGCGAATCGCTCGTCGTTCCCACGCTGGACGGGCAGTACGGCGTGCTGGCAGGGCATTGCGACACCATCCTCGCCATTGTGCCGGGGACGCTCACCTATCGCACGCCGGACGGCGAAACGCACGCGGCGGCAGTCGCCGCGGGCATCATGAAGGTGGAAAACGGCGAAGCGCTTGTGCTGGTGGACTCCGCGCTCCGCCCCGAAGAGGTGGACGAAGTGCGCCAACGCCGCGCCGCAGACGAGGCGAAAGAGGCGCTTTTGCAGAAAAAGAGCATCGAAGAACATCACGCCGCGCAGGCACGGCTTGCCCGCGCGCTTGCCCGCCTGAACGTCAAGAGCAAGTACGGAAGAAGATAAGAAGCATTGAAAACGCGCCGGACGGCGCGTTTTTTTGGATATAGAATGTCGTGATTCTGCGCATCAGGGGTTCATTGCCGGTGGGCAATGTGTTCCCGATCCATGACGGCAAGGGGCGGAATATACGGGAAAAGCAGCGCATTCGGGCAAAAAGAAATGATTCCGCCGGAAAAATTTTACCCGAAATTCTTGAATCGGTCCGTTCGATATGATATAATCCTGAAGAACACGGAGGGGGTCGGATATGTTTTTTGAACGGGACGGCATGCTGTATTTTACGCGCCGCGGCGAAACGGTGCGCATATTTGCGCAGGGAACGGACGGTCTGCGCGTGCAGGCGACCATGCTGCCTGCCTTCGGAACATGCGACTGGGCGCTTGAGGGTGCTTCCGTCCGGCCCGCATTCTGCGAGATCGGCGAAGGGGAAGCCCGCATCGAAAACGGAAGGATGGCTGCGACCGTCGACCGGTTGGGAAAGATCCGCCTGTTTGCGGACGGAAAGCTCGTCCTCGAAGAATATTACCGCTGTTATGAATACGATATGCCGCATACGCCGTCGCTGCGCATCGTTGCGCGCGAATTTACGCCTGCGCGCGGGGGCGACTACGCGCTGACGCTCCGCTTCGAAGCGCAGGAGGAAAAGCTCTTCGGCATGGGGCAGTATCAGCAGGATACGCTCGATCTGAAGGGATGCACGCTGGAACTTGCGCAGCGCAATTCGCAGGCGAGCGTGCCCTTTCTCATATCCTCGCTCGGGTATGGTTTTTTATGGAACAATCCCGCAGTCGGACGGGTGACGTTTGCAAAGAATATGACGGAATGGCGTGCCGAAAGCTGCCGGCAGCTCGACTATTGGGTGACGGCAGGGGATCCGAAGGAGGCGCTCGAACACTACACCGCGCTCGCGGGACGCGCGCCCGAATTTCCCGAAAACGCTCTGGGACTGTGGCAGTGCAAGCTCAGGTACCGCACGCAGGAAGAGGTGCTGGAAGTGGCGCGCGAATATCATCGGCGCGGCATTCCGCTGGACGTCATCGTCATCGACTTTTTCCATTGGACGCGGCAGGGAGAGTGGAAGTTCGACAAACAGTATTGGCCCGATCCCGCGGCAATGGTGAAGGAATTGCGGTCGTACGGGACGCGGTGCATGATCTCCGTCTGGCCGACGGTGGATAAAAAGAGCGAAAATTTTGCGGAGATGCGCGACAGGGGGCTGCTCATCCGCCCCGAGCGCGGCAGTCAGTGCTTTGATTTTCTGGGGGATTCGTACATCTACGATGCGACCAACCCCGAAGCGCGCCGCTACCTGTGGGAGAAGTGCCGCAGCGGCTATTACCGCGACGGCATCGATATGTTCTGGCTGGATGAGGCGGAGCCGGAATATTCGGCGTATGAATTTGACAATTACCGCTATCATCTCGGGACCGATCTGCAGGTGGGGAACGTATATCCCGTCATGCATGCGCGCGCCTTTTACGAAGGGCAGCGCGCCGCGGGACAGACGGACATCTGCAACCTCATCCGCTGCGCGTGGGCGGGCAGTCAGAAGTACGGCGCGGTGCTCTGGTCGGGCGACATTCAGGGCAACTTCCAGAGCTTGCGCGATCAGTTTGCCGCGGGACTCAACGTGGGGCTTGCCGGCATTCCCTGGTGGACGACGGACATCGGCGGATTTTTCGTCAACGTGAAGGAGGAAGGGTACCGGGAGCTGCTTTTGCGCTGGTTCGAGTGGGCGACCTTCTGCCCCGTCCTCAGGATGCACGGGGATAAAGGTCCCTGCGAAGCCGCGCCCCTCGACGGAAGGGAATGGGGCGGCGGCTTCTGTCATACGGGGCTTCCCAATGAGCTCTGGAGCTTCGGCGAGGACGTCTGCGGGATTTTGAAGAGCTACGTCGTCCTGCGTGAAACAATGAAGCCGTATCTGAAAGAGGTCATGCGCGAGGCGAGTGAAAACGGTTCGCCCGTCATGCGCGCCATGTTCTATGAATTTCCCGGGGACGAGGCCTGCTGGACGGCGGACGAGCAATACATGTTCGGTCCGCGCTATCTCGTCGCGCCCGTCCTCTATGAAGGGATGCGGGAGCGGCAGGTGTATCTGCCCGCGGGCAGCTGGCGCGATCTGAATTCGGGCGAGGTGCTGGAGGGAGGACGGACGGTGACGGCGTCTGCCCCGCTCGAGGTCATCCCCGTCTATGAACGGCTCTGATCGGAAACGCCGCGGGCGTGTCCGCGGGTGTGTTTTTGCGTAGCAACCGAAAAAGGAGGGGAGCATGTCCGCAAACGGAGAAAAAGAACGCGAACATGGCCGCGGCAAAGGGCTGCCGCGGCTGAATTTTCGCCCCTTTCTCGTTGCGGCGCTCGGGCTGCTGTGCGGATGCTTTCTCTATGCCCGCTTCGCGTTCGGCATGGGAGAACTTGCCGGCGCGGCGGTGTTCGTGCTCGTTCTTTTGCTGATGCTTCCGCCCTTCCGGCTGCGCCGTACGCTCTGCGTGCTGGGGGTGTTTGCCGTCTTTGCGCTGGCAGGCGCGGGCGGGATGCAGCTTGCCGCTTCCGGGTTTTGCTCCGGTCCTGCGGAAGGGGAGTATGCGGTGACGGGGACGGTGGAGAGCGCTGCCGCGGGAAACGGCTATGTGCGCGCAACGCTCTCCGGGCTGACCGTCGGCGGCGAACGGGTGGGCGGCAAAATGGAAGTCACGCTTCGCGGCGAGGACGTGCGCGCGGGCGACATCCTCTCCTTTACGGCGACCGTTGCACGCAATCCGCTTCCGCACAACGGCGATTCCTATGCCGCTTCCGACTTTGCGGCAGATCTGCGCTATCGCGCGTCTCCCGCGGCATACGAGCGGACGGGCTCGTCCTCCAATATCTTTCTGCGCATGAACGGCGCGCTCTATGACCGTCTGCACGGGAACATGGAACAGGACGCGGCGGACGTCGCCTATGCGCTGCTGACGGGCAACGCGCGCAGCATGGACGCAGGCTTTCTGGAAGAGACGCGCACAGGCGGCATCGCGCACGTGTTTGCTGTTTCGGGACTGCATATCGGCATGTTATACGGCGCCGCCGTGCTGCTGTTGCGCAGACCGCTCGGACGCTGGGCGGCGCTGCCCGCCCTTCTGCTTGCGGCGGGATATTGCGCCATGTGCGCCTTTACCGTCTCTTCGGTGCGCGCCCTGCTCATGTGCGCGTTTGCGGGCGGAGCCCGCTTTTTCGGCAAAAAGTACGATCAGCTCTCCTCGCTCTCGCTGGCGGCTGCCGTGACGCTGCTGGTCTCGCCCGCGCAGTTCTTTTCCGTCGGGTTCCGCCTCTCCTACGGCGCGGTGGCGGGGATCGCCCTCTTTTCCGAACCGCTCACGCGCGGACTGCGCCGTCTTCGCGTGCCGTCCGCACTGGCGGCATGCCTGGTGTCGGGCGTCTCCGCGCAGCTGTTTACCTTCCCCATGATGATGGAGACGTTCGGATATTTTTCGGTATGGGGGACGCTGCTCAACCTGCTCGTCATTCCCGCGCTGCCCGTGCTGTTTCTGCCGCTGGTCGCGTGCGCGCTTGCGTCGCTTGCCCTGCCGTTTGCGGCGGGCGTGCTGCTGGCGCTTCCGGAAGGCATGCTGTCCGCACTCTTGCTGCTCTTTTCCGCAGCGGACTTCTCCGCCGTGCTCGCGGGGTTCTCTCTGGGCGCGGGAGCCGGCGTCTGGCTCGCGCTCAATGTGCCGCTCGGCGGCAGGGTGCGCCTGCGTCCCGCAATGCGCGCGTTGCTCTGCGGCGCGGCTGCACTGCTGTTCGCGCTGTGCGTCTTTTTGGAGAATGCGTCGTATGCGGGCTGCCGCATCGACGTATCGGGCACGGACCGGGGCACGTGCGTCCTGGTGCGGACGCGCGCTCACGCCGTTTTGCTCATCGACGGCGACGTTTCTCTCTCCGTCTGCGAAGATTTCCTGCGCCGCACTTACGGCGGGGAGCTGGACGCCGTCGCCGTCGTCACGGAGGAGACGGTGCGCGCCGTCAATACGGCGGCGTTCCTGCCGGCGCGGACGATCTGCGCGGCATATCCCGCCCAAACGGGGCTGCACAGGGAGGTCGTCTTCGGGGAAGCCTTTACCGTCGGGGACATGGCGTTCTTCTATGAGGACGCCGACAGGCTGACGCTGACGGCGCAGGGCTGCGTTGCGGAATTTTCCTTCGGGGGAGAGGAGGCGCTTTCCGCCGATTTGTTCGTGGGAACGGGCGGCGGGCGCTTGAAATACTTGCTCAAAGATGGTATAATCAAGGCGTTATGAAATTTGTACAGTTGGCAAAAAGTCTCAAAGAGGGGCTCGCGCCCGTCTACGTCGTCGAAGGGGAGGAGACCTATTTCCGCGATCACGCGGTGGAGAGCATCCGCGCCGCGTGCGCCATCTCCAACCCCATGCTCAACGACGCCCGTTATGAGGGAGAGACGCTCAAAGGCGAGGGGATCGCGGCGCTTGTACGCGCCCTCGGTACGCTGCCCTTTCTCGACGGGCGGCGGCTGGTGCGCGCCTGCGAGTTCTATCCCACCGAACGGGAGTGGGAGACCTATCTGAAGGCGTATTGCGCCGATCCCTGCCCTACCACGGTGTTTGTCATCGTCAACAGCGGGAAAAAGGCGAACACGGCGAACCTCTCCCGCAAGGGGGGCGTCATCTATGTGGACTGTTCCCGCGAGGACGAGGAGACGCTCGCCCGCTGGGTGTTCGGCGTGGCGCGCCGCCGCGGGCTGCAGATGGATGCGGACGCGGCGCAGCTTCTGGTGCGCTACTGCGCGCAGGATGCCGCGCGCATGAAGCTGGAGACGGAGAAGCTCGCCTATGTGCTCGGGGAAAACGGGACCGTCACGCGCGCCGCGGTGGAAGAGTATGTCGCCAAGGACGTCGAATACAAGATCTATGAGCTGACGCAGGCGGCGTCGCGGCGCAGCTTCGCGCAGTTTGCTCAGATCCTTTCCGACATGCTTGCCAAGGGATCGGACGAATACGCCGTGCTCGCCGCGCTCACCTCGCACTTCCGCACGCTGTGCGAAGTGAGCGCATCCGATCGGTCGGACGCGGAACTCGCAAAAATCCTCGGGAGCAAACCGTTTGCCGTGCAAAAGAACCGCGAAACGGCGTCCAGACTGGGGAGTGCGCGCGTGCGCGCGCTCTACGAACGGCTGTATGCGCTCTCGTCCGGCGCAAAGAGCGGCGTTTACGCCAAAACGGGCGCATTGTTTTCCGCGATCGCCGAAATATTTTTTGCATAATCCAAAATTTTCCGAGAAATACTTTGCATTTTTACGCAAATTCTGTATAATAGTGAAAAAGCCCGCCGCGCCGCGGGGAAAGGAGGAATCAGCATTGCGTTCGCCTCAGGAAGTGGGGGAGGGGATCAAGGCGGTTTTTACGAATTTTTCGCAAAACTGGATCATCGTCATCGAGGCGGTCTTTCTCTTCCTGCTCATCTATTTCGTTCTGAAGATCTTGTATGAGAACAACGCCAAAAAGCTCATCCCCGTCTATGTGTTCCTGCTCGTCTGTACGGGCGCGGTCACGCTTTTTTCCGAGCATCTTACGGTCGTGGTGTACTACGTGTTCATCATGCTCATGTCGCTCTTTTTCCTGCTTCTGTTCAGCGTGGAGATCAAGCGGAGCATCTGGAACGTCGCGGCGAAGCGAGTCGGCTCGGTCGCGGGAGCGCAGGCGGCAAAGAACAACGCCGTCAGCGCGCGTGCGGACGAATATATTTCGGGCATCGTCAAGGCGGTGCAGAACCTCTCCAAGAACAACACGGGCGCGCTCATCGTGCTTTCCAACGGCAATCTGCCCAAGGAGATCATCGACAGCGGCGTCACGCTCAACGCCAACATTTCCAATCAGCTCATCGAGGGCATCTTTATTCCCAAAGCGCCCCTTCATGACGGCGCCATGATCATCTACGGGGATAAGATCCAGGCGGCGGGATGCTTTTTGCCCCTCACGCAGAAGGATTTCCCCAAGGATTACGGCACCCGTCACCGCGCGGGCATCGGCGTGACGGAGGTCGCGGACGTGTCCACCATCATCGTCTCCGAGGAGACGGGCATCGTCTCCTATGTGCGCCGCGGCGAGATCACGCGCTACGTCGATTCGGAGAGTCTGAAACGGTATCTGAAGGATTACTATTGGAAGGAATTCAACAGCGGAGGGAAGAAGGCATGAAATTTTTATCCTACCTCGGAAAGTTGTTTACGCATAACGTTCCGCTGAAACTGCTTGCCGCCGTGCTTGCGGTCGCCGCGGTCATCGTCATCAACGCCGTATGAAGAACTGTCTGCGCATCCCGCGCATCCTCCTCCCGCGGGAGGGGTTTGAAACGTGGGCGGTCATCGCCTGCGATCAGTTTACGTCGGACAGGGAATACTGGAAGCGCGTGGAGCGCAGCGTCGCGGACGCGCCCTCCACGCTCAACTTTATTCTGCCGGAGGCGTTTCTCGGCGAAGAGGACGAGGAACGCATCGCCGCCATCCGCGAGAACATGTACGCGGCGCTCGAAAACGACGCGCTCTCCAAGCTGACGCGCGGGTTCGTGTTCACCGAGCGCACGACGCGCACGGGAACGCGCCGCGGCATCGTCGCCGCGATCGATCTCGAGGCGTATTCTTCGGAAGCGGGCGTCTCCGCGCCCATCCGCTCGTCGGAAGAGGTCGTCCCCGAGCGCCTTGCGCCCCGCATCGCGGAGCGCAAAAACGCGCCTTTGGAGTTTCCGCACGCCATTCTCTTTTACCGCGACAAAAAGGACAGAGCGGTAAAGATGCTGCTGCGCGAGGAGCTGGAAAAGCTGTATGACTTTGACCTGATGGAGGGCGGCGGACATGTGACGGGCTGGTTCGTGCCCGAAGACCTTGCGGCGGAAACGGCACAGCTGCTGCATGCCAAGGGGGAGCCCGTCTTCGCGGTGGCGGACGGCAACCATTCCGTGGCGGCGGCAAAGGCGCATTGGGAGAGCGTCAGGGCGACGCTGAAAAAAGAGGAGCTTGCCAATCACCCCGCGCGGTTCATGCTTGCGGAGCTCGTCAATCTATACGACGCCTCCGTCGTGTTCTATCCCATTCACCGCCTTTTGAAGGAGGTGGACGCGGAGGCGTTCTGCGATTTCTTCATGAAGAACGTCAGGTGCCGCAGGGAGGGGACCGTGCTGATCCCCTCGCTTCCCGCGGGTGCGGAGGGCGTAAAAAAGACGGACGAACTGTGCGAACGCTTCGTGCGGGAGAACGGCGGAACGATCGACTATGTGCACGGCGCCAAGGAGCTTGCGCGCCGTGCGGCGGAGGAGGACTGCGCCGGCGTTCAGCTTGCGGCGATGGACAAAGAGGACTTCTTTCCCGCGCTCAAAGGGGGCGTCAACCTCCCCAAAAAGACCTTCTCGCTCGGCGAGGCAAAGGAAAAACGTTACTATCTGGAAGGCAGAGAGATCAGCTATGATTAAAGTTTGTAAATTCGGCGGCACCTCCATGGCGGACGGCATCACCATGCTCCGCGTGCGCAAGATCCTGGAAAGCGATCCCGCGCGTCGCTACGTCGTGGTTTCCGCGCCCGGCAAGCGGTTCAGCGGCGACGTCAAGGTGACCGATCTTCTGTATGAAACGTATGACAACGTGTCCCTGCGCGGCGAAACGGGGGAGGCATTCGAAAAGATCTGCGAACGCTTCCGCGGCATCGTCTCGGAACTCGGGCTGAACATGGACGTGGACGCGCTGCTCGCACAGACGGGCGCGGAGATCCTGCGTGAAGCGACGCCCGATTTCTGCGCGTCCCGCGGGGAGTATCTCTCCGCGCGCATCATGGCGCAGCTTCTGGACGTACCCTTTATCGACGCGCGCGACGTGGTCAAGTTCGGCGCGGACGGCAGGCTGGACGGCGAAAAGACCTATGCGCTGCTTGCCGCGGCGCTCAAGGGCAAAAAGCGCGCCGTCGTTTCCGGCTTCTACGGCGAGGACGTGAACGGAAAAGTCAAGACGTTTTCCCGCGGCGGAAGCGACGTCTCGGGCGCCATCGTGGCGCGGGCGGCAGGGGCGGATCTGTATGAAAACTGGACGGACGTGAGCGGATTCCTCGCCTGCGATCCGCGCATCGTGGACAATCCCGTGCCCATCCGCGCGCTCTCGTACAAGGAGCTGCGGGAGCTTTCCTACATGGGCGCGAACGTACTGCACAGCGAGGCGATCTTCCCCGTGCGCGAAGCAGACATTCCCATCCGCATCAAGAACACCTTCCGCCCCGAGGACGAAGGGACGGAGATCGTGCCTACTTCCCGCTATACGTACAGCGGAAAACGCGTCACGGGCATCGCGGGCAAGAAGAACTTCACCGTCATCTTTTTGGAAAAATCGCTGATGAACGCCGAGATCGGCTTTACGTATAAAGTGCTGGAAGTGCTTTTAAAGCACGGGATCTCCTTCGAGCACATCCCTACGGGGATCGACACGATGTCCTTTGTCATCGACGGTGCGGAACTGAAAAACGGCGTGCTGGATACGCTCTGCGAGGAGATCCGCGAGGCGGTCCGCCCCGATTCTCTCCGTGTCATTCAGGATATTGCGCTCATCGCCGTCGTCGGTCACGGCATGGCGCGCAGCGTCGGTACGAGTGCAAGACTGTTCGAGGCGATCGCCCGTGCGGGCGTCAACGTGCGCATGATCGATCAGGGCTCTTCCGAGCTGAACATCATCGTCGGCGTGGATAATGACAGTTACGAACGCACGCTGAAGGCGGTCTACGAGGAATTTTTCGATTAAAACAACACATCTGCGCCCATCCGCATGTGCGGATGGGCGCAGTTTTGAAACACGGCGTTTGCGGCGGTGCGGCGCGCTTAATTTTGCGGCGCATCTTGACAAATGTCCGTTTGTCGCGTACAATAGAGTTGCATAAGGAAGCGCCCGCCGGCGGGCGCGGGAGGGAAATGATGGCAAGACAGAAGGAACGCGCGGCGGATCCCGCGGCGGAAGAAATTTACGCAAAGGGACGCGCGTATTATCAGGCGCAGGACTTTGCGCGGGCGGCGGCATGCTTCCTGCAGGCGGCGCAGAAGGGGCATCCCGATGCGGAAAACTGTCTGGGCTGTTGTTATGAAGCGGGGCAGGGCGTCGTGCGGGATTTCGTTCGCGCAGCCGATCATTACCGCCGTGCGGCGTGGCGCGGCAATGCTTACGCACAGTATAATCTGGGCAACTGCTATGCCGAAGGGCGCGGCGTGGCGCGCGATGACAAAGCTGCGTTCGAGTGGTTCCGCCTTTCCGCGGAAAACGGCTATGCCCCGGCGCAGCGCCGTGCGGCGCTTGCGCTGCTGTACGGGATCGGTGTGGAACGCAACGCGTCCGCGGCGGTCGGCTGGCTGGAAAAGGCGGCGCAGCAGGGGGATATTTCGGCGCGGTGCGACCTCGGAAGCTGCTATTATTTCGGCGCAGGCGTGGAGAAGAACAGAAAGCGGGCGTTCCGCTGCTTCCGCGAAGCGGCGCTCAAGGGCAGCATCGAGGCAATGAACAACGTCGGCTACTGTTTCCGCTTCGGACAGGGCGTCATGCGCAACGAGAAAAAGGCGTTCGGGTGTTTTCGCACGGCGGCACGGCGCGGCTATGCGGGCGCACAGCACAATCTCGGGCGCTGTTATCTGGAAGGCTGCGGCGTGGCGCGCGATGAAGAACAGGCGCGTCTGTGGCTGGAGCGCGCTGCGCAGAACGGCTACCGCGGGGGATGAGGCATATGTGCGGCAACGCGTCTGACGGACAAAGGCGGGTCGGCTGCGCAGCGGGACAAATGTCCCGCCGCGCATATGCTGTTACGAACATCTGCTTGTAGTGAAATACGTCCGTATAAGGCGTTATGGGAGCTTGCGCTGCACTGCGTACCGCTCGGAATGACGGTTTTCCGCGGCGCGCGGATGATTTCGCACAAAAAAAGACCTCCGGGAACGGAGGTCTTTCGTGTTTTTTGTTTGGCTCAGTCTGCCTTGAAGGGCAGAAGAGCGGCAACGCGGGCGCGCTTGATGGCAACGGCAAGCTCGCGCTGATGCTTCGCGCAGGTACCCGTCATGCGGCGGGGCAGGATCTTTCCGCCCTCGCTGATGAACTTTCTGAGCTTGTTCGTCTCCTTATAGTCGATCGTGCTCTTTTCCTGGCAGAAAAGGCAGACCTTCTTATAATTCTGGCGCTTATAGTTTTTCTTTGCGGGACGCTCGCGTACTTCGCCGCGCTGTTCGCGCGCTTCCGCTGCGGGAGCGGGAGCTGCAGGGGCTGCGGCTTCGGGTGCGGGCTGTTCCGTCACGACCGTATTCTCTTCCATGTCAATCACTCCTTATAAGTTTTGAAACGCCCCGGTCAGAAGGGGATGTCCCCGTCGTCGTCGAAGGCTTCGAGCGCGGGCTTCTTTTTGGGAGCCGCGCTGCCGGTGTTCGCCGCGGGCGCGTCGTAGAAGCTGTCCCCGTCCTGCTGTCTGGGTGTCAGGAATTCCACGTCCTGCGCGATGACGTCCACCGAAGTGCGGCGGGTGCCGTCGTTCGCCTCGTACTGGCGGATCTGCAGGTCGCCGTACACGGCGATCTTGTTGCCCTTTTTGGTGTACTGAGCAACTTGTTCGCCCAGCCTGCGCCATGCGGTCACATTGTAGAAATCTGTTGCACGGTTATCGCCGTAGCCTCTGTTCACGGCAACGGCAAAGCGGCATACCGTTACGCCGCTCGGCGTTTCGCTGAGTTCGGGATCGCGCGTCAGATTTCCGATCAAAAACACCTTTGTCATGTTACTTTTCCTCGACTTTCGTGATCATGCGCCTTAAGACGCCGTCGGAAATGCCCGCGATACGGTCAAGTTCTTTGACCGCCGCGCCATTTGCGTGGAACGTCATAAGTGCGTAAAATGCTTCCGACTTGAACGCGATGGGGTACTGCAATTTCTTGACGCCCCACTTGTCCGTCGCATCGACGGCGCCGCCCATGTCGGTCACGATGTCGGCGTACTTTTTGAGTTCCGCCTCTCTCGCCTCTTCTTCAATGTCGCTGCGAAGAAGAATGAGCATTTCGTACTTCTGCATACTTTTCACCTCCCGGTCTTATTCGGCATACCATTCCGGCATGCAAGGCAAAATACAGGTTTTCACCCGTAGCAACTATTTTACAATATTTCCGCCCGCAAGTCAACGGCTTTTGCGCTGTCTGCGGGCGGAATTTTGAAAATTTAATTGCCGTTGATCTTTGCGGAGAGCTCTTTGAGGAAGGAAATGACCTCGCTCACGTTGAGCAGGTTGAGGTTGGTGTAGCCTTCCAGCCCGAAGGATGTGAGGTCTACATAGGGATTGTCGTTGATCACGCCGTGCAGGTACAGTTCCCAAAGCTTCTTCTGGTTGATCACCTGCGTCGTTTCCCCGATCTCGGGCGCAATGGCAAGGATGGGGGTATCCGTCCTGTCGACGGGCGCGCCGCTCTCGTCTTCGCCGCCGAACATCAGATACCACGTTCCCGAAAGAAAGCGCTCCACCGGGACGTCGGTGTGCGTCTGCGTCGGTTCGCCCTGCGGCGTATATGTCCAGCTCGCCGTCCGCACGATCTGCGTCTCGCTCTCCTGCGGTTCGGCGATGCCGCCGGGGGTCTCGTAGTAGTATTTCTGCGTCACGTCATGGACGGCAACGAGGAAATACTGCGTCCCGTTTTCCCCGTCTCTCGTTTGGATGGGCAGGGACTGTCCTTCATAGACGGCGTTGCCCTGTTCGTCGAGCGTGACGGGGGAACCGTCGCCGTACGCATAGGCGGAGGGCGCGCGTTCGAGGTCGACGCGTTGGACAACAGAGTACGCGTCGCCTTCATTCAGCATACGCTTGCGTACAAAGATGCCGTTTGCGTCCTCCAGCAGGGGATAGGCGACGAGCTGCGATGCAGGTTCTTCTCCCTCTGCCGCGGGCAGGATGCGCTCGGTCAGATAGTAGAGGGGCGCGCCGTCCGCATCGGTGACGGGCGTGCCGCCCGTGCCGTTTTCTTCCACGGAATAGCCCGTGGTATCGGCGGAGATCCGGTCGCCCGCCGGCAGCGCCGTCAAAGCGCCGTCGTTCTGATAGTCCACATATGTCCAGGCGAACGCCGTTGCGGTAAGGGGGACCTCCGTCCGCGCATAGGCGCGCACCCGTTCAAGCCCCGCGTCGTCTTGTTCCATGCTCCGGTGTACCTGTGCGTCGGGAACGAGCGTTTCGACGCCGTTTAACGTGTAGAACCAGCCCTCAAAAACTTCCGTGCCGCTGCCGTCGGTCAGCACGCGCTTCTCGTTCAGGACGAAGGAATTCTCGTCATATACGATCGCCGCAGGGCGGACGGTATTCGGCTGGTCTGCGGAAGGCGGAGTACTCGGATCATAGTCTTTGATATACTGTGCATACGTCTTTCCGCCGCTCGCTTCCAGGTCGAGATAGGAGTAGATCTGATCGCCGTACACCTGCCTGACGGTGAGATTTTCCACGTCGTGGGCGAGCGTCGAGACGCTGCTCTGCGCAAGGTTGCGCAGCAGGCGGTTGCCGCTTACGGCGTCGCTGCCCAAAAGGTCGGTCAGACGCAGCTCTTCCGTCGCCTGAGACAGCTCGCCCAGACGCGTGTTCCGCAGCGATTTGAGAATTTCGGGGGAATCGTCGGTCACCGCGATGACGTCGCCCAGCGTCAGCGAATCGATCTTTCCCTGATCGGTCAGATCGCCGATGCGCCAGTCGCGCATTGCCTTCATGATGTTGCTGGAATCGTCGCCGATCGTGATGACCTGCGAAAGCCTGAGCCGTTCGAGACGGGCGGAATTTCCCAGATCGTCCACCTTCCAGTCGCGTACGGCGGCAAGCAGTCCCGTCGTATTCTCATCGATGACGATGACGTCGGAAATTGCCGCGTCGCCCATGACGTTGGAAGCTCCCGTCAGATCGCTGAGCATTTTTTTGCGGTAGCGCTCGCCCGTGACGGGATCGGTGAGCATTTCGACCGACTTCGCGCCCGATTCATCCGTCACGATGCGGTAGGACTCTCCCTCCGTGCCGTAGGCAAGATAGCGCATCGAACTGTTGGAGTCCGCCGTCACGTCGAGCGCGGCCTCCACGGAGACCTTCCCGAGAATGCCGTTTGCGTCGGCGTTGAGCGTCTCGATGGTGGTGGGGGACTTGCCGTCGTTCATCACGATCTCGCCGTTTTCGTTTACGGTATAGTCTCCGCCCTCCTCGTTGGTGCCTTCGACGCCGTAGCAGAGCGCGAGCATGAGCGGATCGGACTGCGCCGTCACGCCGAGCGCCTTGCCGAGTTCCGCCGTCCGCACGGTGTCTGCAAAGAATTCGCCGAGCCCGGAAAAGGGCGTGGCTTTGAGCGTCTCCGCGTCCAGCGTCACGCCGAGCGCGGAAAGCTGACCGTTGAGCTGTTCGACGAGCGTATCCACATAGGGGGTGTATTCCGCAAGGTCGCCCAGGCTGTCCATTCCGCCGTTTGAAAGTTCCTGCGTGAGCTGCAGGATGCTCATGTCCGCCGCGCTGTCCGTCAGCCATGCGCTGTAGTCAAAGTTGAACATGCCGAACACGTCCTTCAAAGGGCGCGTTCCGGCATAGTATCCCGCGCCGAGAAGCCCGCCGAGGGCGGCGAAAATGCCGAGCAGGAACGCAAGCGCCACCGCAAGGACGCGTCCGACAAAACTTTTGGGAGCATAGCGTGTGCGCGGAAGGATCTTTCCTTCTTTGACGAGCTGTTTTTCAAGCGCGATCTTCTGGGCTTCCGTCGCCTTGCGCGCCTGCTTTTCCGCCGATCTGTCCTTACTCATGCCGTCTCCTTTTTTAGGACGAGGAAGACGCCCTCGCCGTAAAAGTCATATTCGTCCACGCCGACTGCGGCGAATGTGTCGCCCGCGGCAAAGGGAACTTCGCCCCGCTTCCATTTGAAATAGCCTGTGCCTTCCGCGATGCGGATATACTCCGCTCCGGAAGCAAAGCGTTTGTATCTGCCGCCGCTGCGGATGAGCAGGGCGTTTCCGCAGGCGCGCACGCTTCCGCTCTGCACCCTGCGCTCTTCGCCGAATGCTTCTTCCGGCGGGATGACGACGCCCTCCGGCATCGCCGCGATTTTCAAAAACTCCATGACACCATTATAGTGTGCGCGCGTGTAAAATGCAAGCGATTTTTTGCGGAAGAAACTGCCTGCCGCGCCGCGGCATTGCGCGCTATTCCTCGTCGGGCGGGAGCGCGCCGCCCACGGAGCGGAAGGAATCCAGCTTTCTTCCGATGGTGCCCGTGCGCTTTTCCGCGCTTTCCACGGTGTCCTGCGCTTCCTGCAGTTTTCTGCGCGTCTTTTCCAGAAGTTCCGCGAATTTTGCAAAGTCGGCGCGGAAGGAATCGAGCATGAGGCGCAGCTCCCCCGAGCGCTTTTCGATCGCCGCCGTGCGGAAGCCCGTCTGCAGGGTGGAGAGCAGCGCGCCGAGGTTGGTCGGTCCCGCGGCAAGCACGCGCCGTGCGCGCAGCCAGTCGGCAAGCCCGTCCGTGCGCGCGACCTCGGCGTACAGACTTTCGGAGGGCAGGTACATCACGGCAAAATCGGTGGTGACGGGGGGCAGGATGTATTTTTTCGCAATGGATTCCGCCTGCGTCTTGACGGCGCGCTCCAGATTTTTGCGCGCCCGCTCCTCGCCCTCCTTGTCGCCCCGCTGCGAGGCGGTCACCAGCCGTTCGAATTCTTCTACGGGGAATTTGCTGTCCACGGGCAGGTACATTTCGCCGTCCCTTGCGGGCAGGACGACCGCAAAATCCACAAGGGAATTGTCGAGGGGATTGAGTTTGACGCTGCGGCGGTACTGTTCGGGCGCAAGCATCTGTTCAAGCAGGGCGTCGAGCTGCGCTTCGCCCCAGGTGCCGCGCAGCTTGACGTTGGAAAAGACGCGGCGGATGTCGGCGACGGAGGAGGAAAGCCCCTTCATCTCGCCCACGCTCTCGTACATTTTTTCCAGCCGTTCGGTGATGCGCGCAAAGGAATCGGAGAGCTTGCCGTCGATGGAGGAGGTGAGTTTTTCGTCCACCGTGCGGCGGATGCGCTCCAGATTCTGCGCGTTGACGTCCACGACGTACTTGATGTCGTCCGTCAGGCGGTTCTGAATGTTGACGAGGCGCGCTTCCGTCGCGTGGTCGATGCGCTCGAGCGTGCGGGCGTTGTAGTCGGCAAGTTTTCCCACGGCGTCCGTCTTCTCTTCCAGACGGCGCAGTTTTTCCTGCGTGGCGCCGTCGCCTTCGCGCCGCTTTTTCAGAAGCAGCAGAACGAGCAGCACAAGGCAGAGCGCGCACAAAATCGTGCAAACGACGATGAGGATTTCGGTCATGGCGTCTCCTTTGTCATGTTTTTCAGGTGTCTGAGCAGCGCGGCGCGGGTATTGCGCGCGCCGTCCTGCGCACAGTAGAGCAGCAGGTCTTTGAGCGTCTCGCCCACGCGTCCGCCGCGGATGCCGAGGGCGGTGAGGTCCGCGCCGTTCACGGCGAGTTCCCTGAGCGAAAAGGGAACGCCTTCCGCGCGCATTTTTGCCAAAACGCCCTGCCATCTGACTACGCCCGGCGCAGGGGAAAGGTCGTCTTTGCAGGCGGAAAAGTCCGCCTGGCGCAGGGCAAACAGCTCGGGCAGCAGGTCGTATTGCTCCAGAATGTCCCGCCGCACCTTGCTCTCCTTCATCTTCATGTCGAAGTCGCGCATATGCAGGGCGACCAGCCGCTTTGTCCGTTCGGTCAGTTTTTTGGGCGCCTTCAGGCGGTCGAGGATGTGCTCCGCAAGGCGCGCGCCCTCTTCCGGATGGGCGTGAAAATTGCCGTCCCGCATAAAGCAGTACGGTTTGCCGACGTCGTGCAGGAGCGCCGCCCATCGGATCTCCGGCGTGGCGTAACGGACGCAGCGGAAGGAGTGTTCCAGCACGTCGTAGCGGTGAAAGTCGGCGCGCTGCGCCATGCCTTCGCCTGCGGCAAGCTCGGGCATGATCTCGTTCAGGACGCCCGTATCGCGCAGGATGCCCAGCCCGCGGTACGGTCCCCATGCGCCGCCCGCTTTCCGGTCGGCGTGCAGCAGCTGATCGAGTTCGGAAAAGACGCGCTCCGCAGCGATGTCGCGGATGAGCGCGCGGTGCTTTGCCGCGCCGGCAAGGCACTCTTCGTCGGGGGCAAATCCCGTCTGCGCGGCAAGGCGGGCAAGGCGGGCAAGGCGCAGTCCGTCCTCGCCGAAGACCTTTTCCGCGGGCGCGACCGTGCGCAGTTTCCTGTCGCGGATGTCGGGGATGCCGCCTAAGGGATCGCAGAACGTCCCGGTCCCGACCTCGTAATAGACGGCGTTTGCGCAGAAATCGCGCCGCCGCGCGTCACGGACAATGTCGTCGGTAAACTCGATCGCGGCGGGCGCGTGCAGCCCGCGCACGTACCGGTCGGAGCGGAAACGGGTGAATTCATACCCCGTGCCGTCGGCGTCCGTCAGCTTTACCGTGCCCGTGTTGCGGTATACGGCGCGCACTTCCCATCCGCACGCGCGCGCCGCCTGTTCCACGGCGTCCTCGGGTGCGGGCGAGGCAAGGTCCCAGTCCGCAGTCAGTTCAAAGTGTCCTGCCAGATAGTCGCGCACGCTTCCGCCCACCACGTACAGGGGGTAGGGCAGCGCCGCGGCGAGTTGTCTGAGGGAAGGGGGAATGCGTTCCTTCAATGCGCGCCTCCGTGAAAATTTTTCCGAAATGAGTCCGAAATGAGTATAACAGATTTGCAAAAAAATTGCAATCACGGGAGAAATATTGTATAATGTCGCGGAAGGGTTTTACGGGAGAGGGGCGGAAATGTGGAATATCATCGTCAATTGCCATGCGCGGCGCATCAAAAAGCTGATCGCCGCCATGGAAAAGCGGCTGCAGGCGCACGGGGCGGAATACCGCTTTTTCTATACGGAGCGCACGGGGGACGCCTATAAATATGCGCGCAGTCTTTCGGAGGCAGGGGGCAGAAAGTTCATCGTCGTGGGCGGCGACGGCACGCTCAACGAGGTCGTGAGCGGGCTTGCCGATCCGTCTTCCTGCACGCTCGGGCTGGTGCCCGCGGGAACGGGAAACGACTTTGCCGCCTCCGCGCATATCCCGCACGGCATCCGCGCGCTCGACCTCATTTTGAGCGGCACGCCGCAGCCCGTGGATTATATCGAATGCGGCACCCGCCGCAGCATCAACATTGCGGGAACGGGGATCGACGTGGAGATTTTGCGCCGCTGCGCGCGCATGCGCCACGGCACCAACAAGGGGAAGTATTTCCGCAGCCTCGTCGCTACGCTGAAACGGTATGAAGGCACCCGCCTGAGCGTGACCACGGGCGGGGAGACCAGGGAATATTTCGCGCTCATCGCCGTCGTGTGCAACGGAAAACAGTTCGGCGGCGGCATTCCCATCTGCCCCGTTGCGGACGCGGCGGACGGGCAGCTCGAGCTTGTCGTCGTGGAGAGCCCCGCGCGCAGTAAGATCCTGCCCGAACTCATCCGGCTCATGTGCGGAAAGATCCTGCAGCGCCCGATCACGCATCATATTCCCTGTTCGGAGGCGGTCATCTCCTCGCCGGACGGGAAGATCTTCGTTCAGTACGACGGCGAGATCGAGGAGGCGGACGCGCTCAACGCCCATCTTGTGAGCGGAAAACTCAGAATGTACCGAGGGTGACATGAACCTTTACAGGGAAGTGCTCGACAATATCCCTACGGCGGCGATCGTCGTGGATAAAAATATGAAGGTGCGCTACACCAACCGCGCCTTCCGCGAGTGCTTCCGCTCGGAAAAGCCGAAGGGGACGCTCAAGGAGACGACGGGCTGCGCTTCGGACGACGTCTGCGGCGAAGGGGTGCGGTGCGCCTACTGTCCCATGCGCTCCCTGTTTTCGGATGCCAAAAAGAACGGCGGGCGCGCTTTCCGCAAGCTCATCCTGCGCGGAAACGAGGGAAATCTTTCCTTCCGCATCCGCGTGACGCCGCTCGGAAAGTACTACCTCGGCATTGTGGACGACGCGTACGAGACGGAGATCGCGCGCGAAATGTATTCCGCGCAGGACATCCAGCAGCGCCTGCTCCCTCCCGCGCAGAGCGGCGCGGGCACGCACTATTCGTTCATGTACATTCCCTGCCGCGAGATCGGCGGAGACCTGCCCGACGTGTACGAGGTGCAGGGCGAGACGATGGGCTTTCTTGCCGACGTCTCCGGAAAAGGCATCTCGGCGGGGATGCTCTCGGCGTTCGTCAAGGCGGGCTGGGACAGGAGCGAACCTTCTCCCGCCAGGGCGCTGCGCGGGCTCAACGCCAAATTTCAGGAACTCAATCTTGATGAGCGCTCCTACGTCACGGCGGCGGCGGTACGCATCGAACGCAGCCGGCGGGAGATCGTCTACAGCGTGGCGGGGCACAACGCGCCCATGCTTTTGAAGAGCGCGCTCGGCATCGACGAGATCGTCATGCATTCGCCGCCCATTTCCAATTGGATCCCCGATTTTGCCTATTCGGACAGGGCGATCGGGTATCGGGAAGGGGACATCCTCGTCCTGCTTACGGACGGCGTGACGGAGAGCAAGAACGCCGCGGGCGAGCAGTTCGGCATCGAACGCGTGGAGGAAGTGCTGCGCCGTTCGGAAAATGCCGAACGCTTTATCGAACGGCTCAAAGCCGTCCTCAAGGAATTCTGCGGCACGTTTGACGACGACCTGACGGCGGTCGCGTTCGACCTCGCATAAATTTTTTAAAAATTTTTACAACGTTATTGACATTTCCGGTTGGAACGGATATAATAGTAGCAGAACTCTTATGTTAAGGAGATGAGAAAAATGGCAAAGAGCAGAGGCGACTATTTCGGGCTCGGGCGTTTGGTCAGCATTATCCTTGCGATCATCCCCGTTACCTCGTGGATCCTCGGATTCATCACGCGTTTTTCGGAGGGGAAAATTCTTGCAGGGATCCTGCGTATCATTCTCGGCTGGAACATCATCTGGATTCTCGATATCGTCCTGATGATCCTCAGCGGACGCATCCTGCGCATTATCCCGCTGTAACAGCACAACGCAAACGTGAAAAAATCCTGCGGAATGCCGCAGGATTTTTTTCATGCTGTGATTTTTAAAGCCGTTCTTTTCTGAAAGGGATCCCCGTCTCCACGTCCTTCCATGTGAGCGTACCGTCCTCGAGCACCAGATAGGAATGGGGGGAATTTTCCTTGGGGATGGAGACCGAACCGCAGTTGACGTAGAGGGCGGCGCCCCGCTGTTCAAAGGCGGGAACGTGGAAATGCCCGTTGACGAGCACGTCGCCCTCCCTGAAACGGGCGTATTCGTTGTGTCCGTGCGTCAGAATGAGCGTTCTGCCTGCTGCGGGCAGCACGGCAAACGCCGCCGTGATCGGAAATTCCAGCACCATGGCATCCACGTCCGAATCGCAGTTGCCGCGCACGCACAGGATGTCCTCTTTCATGGAGTTGAGAATGGAAGCCGTTTCGAGGGTGGAATATTCCCTGGGCAGGGCGTTGCGCGCGCCGTGGTATAACAGGTCGCCGAGCAGCAAAAGTTTTTGCGCTTGTTCCTCTTCATAGCGCTGCTTTAACAGGCGGCAGTAGTATGCCGAGCCGTGAATGTCCGATGCGATGACGTATTTCATGCGGTCTCCTCAAGTTCTTTGATGATCTCTTTGAGCTTGACGAGCACGCCGCCCTCCGTGTTGGCGGGGATGACGCGCCCGATGAGTTTTTTCAGGGGCAGGTAGGCGTTTTCGGGCACATAGGCGCGCCCGCATTCGCCCAGCATTTCAAAGTCGTTCATATGATCGCCGAAGGCGACGCATTCCTCTTTTTCCAGCCCGAACGCCCTGCGGATGAAGCGGATCGCCTCGCCCTTGTTTGCGTCCGGCGCGGAGACGTCGCACCAGTCGAATCCGGAGAGGATGGTGCGCAGCCCCGGAAGGCGCTGCGGAAGCACCTTGATGCAGTTCTCCGCCGCCGCGATCTCGTCGTAGACGGCGATCTTGCAGATGTCCTCTTTCCCGATCACGTCCTCCAGATTTTCCACCTTCTTGCAGTTGGTGTAGGAGAGCATGGCGTATTTGAAAAAGGGCATCTCGCTGTTTTCGATGTAGGCAAAATCTGCGCCGCACAGCATGGGGAACAGATGCGGAAGGGCGCGGATCTCGCGCAGCGCGCCCAGCACGTCCCTGTCGCGGATGGGGTTCAGGTGCAGCGTCTTTCCGCGGTATTTGACGAGCGCGCCGTTTTCACAGATGAAGAGCGCGTCGTCCGCCACGGGCGCGAACAGTTTTCTGACGTTCGCGTACTGCCGTCCGCTTGCGGGGGCGAACAGCACGCCCAGCGAGGTAAGTTTTCTGACGAGGGGGAAGATCTCTTCGGGCAGCCTTTTTTCGCCGTCCAGAAGCGTTCCGTCCAGGTCGGTCGCGATGAATTTGACCATAGCGTTTCCGTGTCTGTTTTGATGCATCGCCGCGGACATGGTCCCCGCGGTCTGCGTGAAAATGCATATGCGCCCGTTTGCAGGCGGGGCGCGGACGCGTTGACCTGCGGCGCGCCGCATATGCCGCGCGCCGCAGATGCGGTCATACCAGCGTCAGGACGTTGATCGTGCCGAGTCCGCGCGCCGCGGCGGAATATTCTTCCAGCATGCTTGCGGCGTTCTCCGCTTTTTGGACGCGGAATTCGAATGCGGAGACGTCCACCGCGCCGCTTACGACGAGGTTGATCGCCGCTTCCAGGTTGTCCGAACGGTGGGTGACGCAGTAGACGGAGAGCTGTTTGCGGAAGGGGAGGGCGAAGTCGATGGAGAGTTTTTCCCCGAATCCGCAGAAGACGACGTCCCTGTGCTGCGCACAGACCGAGAAGGGGATGGAGGGATCGTTCCTGCGGGAGGAGGCAAGATAGATCGCGCCGCTTGCCAGCCTGCCGCCCGTCACGTTCGCCACGTTGTTCAGCAGGTTCTCGTCCGCCGTCATCGTGTAATACACGCCGCAGCTCTTGGCAAATTCCAGGCGCTCCGGCTCGGCGTCGATGAGGATGGGCGCCGCCTGCTGATAGATGAGCAGCTGGCACAGGAGGATGCCCAGAAGGTTTGCGCCGACGACGGCGACGTGCTGTCCCTTCTTTGCGCCGAGTTTGTCCGCCGCCGCTTTGGCAAGCGCGACGTGGTGCAGAAGCAGCGCCTTGTCGTCGCTCACCGAATCGGGAAGCACCGTCACGTTTTCGGGCGGAAGGTTGACAAGATCCCGCAGGTATCCGTCCGCCGTCCTGCCGCACAGCAGAAAGTCGTCCTCCGCAAAATCTTTGGGTTTCGTGCCCGTGTCGGGCGCTTCGACGACGGCGTGCAGCAGAACGCGCGTACCCTTCGGAAGATAGCTCACGCCGCCCTCTTCCGCCACCATGCCCACGGCGTACCGTCCGGGGATGATCGGGCGGCGCGTTTCGACGGCGCCCCGGAAGATCGCGGCGTCCGTCCCGTTGAGAAAGACCTTGGTGACGCGCACGCGCACCTTGCCCTCTTCGCGGGCAGGATTTTCCGCTTCCGTGCGTTCGAGCTTTCCGGGGGCGGTGAGTTTCCACACGTTCATAAACATACCTCTCTGCCGCCGCGCAGAGCGTTCCGCGCGGCGCCTGACGGGAACAGCTTCCCGCAAGTCTTCCTGTATTATACCGCACGCGGCGGCATTTTGCAAGTGTTTCGCGCAGAAAAGGGTTTTTCCGCGGAAAGGGTGCGCGAAAGCGCGCCGCGTTTTTTTCGCAATGTCTTTTAAAATCAGTTGACGAAAGCGGGGAAAACGGGTATAATAGCAATCGTATTTTCCATTATAAGCGAGGTGAACGAAGAATGAAGCCTGACATTCATCCCAAATATCATGAGGTGACGGTCGTCTGCGCCTGCGGCGAGACGTTCAAGACGGGCACCACGAAGGACGTGGACGTGATGAAGGTGGATATTTGCAGCAAATGCCATCCCTTCTTTACGGGACGCCAGAAGCTCGTCGATACCGGCGGACGCGTCGATAAGTTCAAGAAAAGATACGGGATCTGACGCAGCGATGGAACAGCTCCGCACAGGGGGAGCTGTTTTGTCTATATCTGAGATCATGCGGGGCGCGCGGCTGATGCGCGCGCTTTTCGTACGTCCGCGCGGGCGCGCGGCGTGCGCAGGAAGCAACGGAAGACCGGGAGACCTATGAGAAAGAAGACACAGCGCACCTATATCGGCGGACAGGCCGTGATCCAGGGCGTCATGATGCGCTCCAAGAGCGGCATGGCGACCGTCGTGCGCGACGACAACGGTGAAACGCAGATAGAGGCAAAACGCATCACGCCGCCAGAAAAGCGCAAAAAGTGGCTGCGCTTTCCCTTTGTGCGGGGGGTGGTGAGTTTTGTCTCTTCCCTCGTGCTGGGCATGCGCTCCCTTCTGCGCAGCTCGGAAGTTGCCGTGGCGGACGATGAAGAACCCTCCAAGTTCACCAAGTGGATGGCGGAACACTGGAAGATCTCCGTCGGCGAGATCGTTACCACCATTGCCACCGTGCTGGGCGTTGCGCTCGCCGTCGTGCTCTTTCTCTTCCTGCCCAACTACTTTGCCGCGCTCATTTCGGACGCGGCGCCCGCCGTCGGCGGTGCGAACAGCATCTGGTACAACCTCATCGAGGGCGGCTTCCGCTTCGTCATTTTTCTCCTGTATATCCTGTTTACGCTCCTGTTCGCCTCCCTGCGGGAGACGTACCGCTATCACGGGGCGGAACATAAGACCATCAACTGCTACGAATACGGCGACGAGCTGACCGTGGAGAACGTGAAAAAGGCGTCCCGCCTGCACGACAGGTGCGGCACGACGTTCATCTTTCTGGTGCTCGTCATCTCCATTTTCGTGTTTGCGCTCGCCAACTGGCTGCTCGGGCTTACGGGCATGACGGGCATCGGCTGGCTGGATTTCCTCATTTCCTTCCTCGTCAAGATCGCGCTCCTGCCCGTTGTGGCGGCGATCTCGTATGAGATCCTTCGCCTGCTGTCCAAGACGGATTCCGTGCTCGTGCTCCCTTTGAAAGCGCCCGGGTATCTGCTGCAGATGCTCACCACGCAGGAGCCGGACGACGGGATGATCGAGTGCGCCATTCTCGCATTCCGCAAGGCGAAGGAGATGGACGACGATCCCGCGTCTCCCGAAAAGACGTTTGCGACGGAGACCAAACTTTCCTCTCTTCTCGACATGATGAAGAAGATCTTTGCGCAAAAGGACATCGACGGTTCGGACGCCGAATGGATCGTCAGCCTGGAGCTGAACATTCCGCGCAGCGCGCTCGGGGAAGAGCGCATCGTCACGCGCAGGGAGTGCAGGAACATTCTCGACAAGTTCGAACAGCGTCTGACGGGCAGACCGCTCTGGTATGTGTACGGCGACGCGGAATTTTACGGTTATACGTTCAAAGTGGACGAACGCGTTCTGATCCCCCGTCCCGAGACGGAGATCCTCGTGCGGCAGGCGGTCGCTTCCCTGAAGGACGGCGACAGCATGCTCGATCTGTGCACGGGCAGCGGCGCGGTCGCGGTCGCGGTCGCGTGCGAGGCGGCGAAGGACAGGAACGTCACCGTGACGGCGACGGATATTTCGGAAGGGGCGTTGGAAGTCGCGCGGGAGAACGCGCGCTTGAACAAGGCGAACGTGACCTTCGTCAAGGCGGACCTGTTTGACGGGGTGCGCGGCAGGTTCAACCTGATCACCGCCAATCCGCCCTATGTGCAGAGCGCGGAGATCGCTTCGCTCCCCAAGGACGTGCGCGATTTCGAACCGCATCTTGCGCTGGACGGCGGCGTGGACGGGCTTGACTTCTACCGGCGCATCGCCGAAAAGATCAACCGCTATATCGTGCGCGGCGGCATGTGCATCCTCGAGTGCGGGGAAGGGCAGGCGCAGGAGATCATCCGCATCTTCCGCACCGTTGCCCGCTGCGATTTTGCGATGGTCGTGAGGGATCTTGCGGGCGTCGAACGCGTCGTCAAGATCGGTTTTTGAGCGATGTTTTCCAAACTTGAAGCGATCGCGGCGCGGTACGACGAGCTGGGCGCATTGCTGTCCCTTCCGGAGACGCTTGCGGATATGGAGCGCTGGCGCGCGCTCTCGCGCGAGCGGGCGGAACTCGAACCCGTCGCCCAATGTTACGGCGTCTACAAAAAAAAGCGGGAGGAGCGCGACGCGGCGCTCGCCGAAGCGGAGAAGGAGACGGGGGAAATGCGCCGTCTGCTGCTCGACGAGGCGCAGCTGTGCCGCGAGACGCTCGCGGAGCTGGAAAAGCAGCTCAAGGTCCTGCTGCTTCCCAAGGATAAGAACGACGAGCGCGGCTGCACGCTGGAGATCCGCGCGGGCGCGGGGGGCGAGGAGGCGGCGCTGTTCGCCTATGAACTCTACCGCATGTATCAGGGCTATTGCGAAAAGCACCGTTTCGGCTGGGAGGTCGTGGACCTCAACGAGACGGAGCTGGGCGGCATGAAGGAGGCCATCGTCAACATCGACGGCAGGGGCGCCTATGCCCGCCTGAAATACGAGAGCGGCGTTCACCGCGTCCAGCGCGTTCCCGAAACGGAATCGCAGGGGCGCATCCACACGTCCACGGTGACGGTCGCGGTCCTGCCCGAGGCGGCGGAGGTGGACGTGAAGCTGGATGAAAAGGACGTCCGCGTCGATCTGTTCCGTTCTTCGGGCGCGGGCGGGCAGAAGGTCAACAAGACGGAGACCGCCATCCGGCTGACGCATTTCCCGACGGGCATCGTGGTGACCTGTCAGGACGAGCGCAGTCAGCTCAAAAACAAGGAAAAGGCGTACAGGGTGCTTCGCAGCCGCCTGTACGATTACTATAATTCGAGGGCGGCGAACGCGGAAGCGGAAAACCGCAGGAGCCTTGTCGGCACGGGGGACAGGAGCGAACGCATCCGTACCTACAATTTCCCGCAGAGCCGCATCACCGACCACAGGATCGGGCTCAGCCTGCACAGCATGGATTCCTTCCTTGCGGGCGATCTCGACGAGATGATCGACGCGCTGGCGCGCGCCGACACCGAGAGACGGCTGGCGCAGTCCGCAGACGAATGACAAAAACTTTTTTACCGAGGTGAATTTATGGAACGACTGGCAAAACGCATCCGCACCATCTCTCCTTCGCAGACGCTGGCGATCAGCGCAAAGGCGAAGGCAATGAAGGCAAACGGCGAAAGCGTCATCAATTTCGGCGTGGGCGAGCCCGATTTCCCGACGCCTGCTTACATTGTCGAGGCGGGCATCGAAGCGCTGCAAAAGGGCAAGACCAAATATACGCCCGCGGCGGGGCTTCCCGAACTGCGCCGCGCCATCTGCGAAAAGTTCGAGCGCGACAACGGGCTGGAGTACGAGCCTTCGCAGATCATCGTCTCCAACGGCGCCAAGCATTCCATCTTCAACGTCTGTTACGCGCTGGTGGACGAGGGGGACGAGGTCATCATCCCCGCTCCCTATTGGCTGACCTATCCCGAAGTCGTCAAGACCTGCGGCGGCGTGCCCGTCTACGTGCGGGGAAAAAAGAAGAACGGCTTCAAGATCACGCCCGAACAGCTCGAGGAGGCGATCACGCCCAAGACCAAGCTGCTCATCTTCAATTCGCCCTGCAATCCCACGGGCGCCGTCTATTCGGAGGCGGAAGTGCGCGCGCTTGCCGCCGTGTGCGAAAAGCACGGCATCTTCGTGCTTTCCGACGAGATCTACGAAAAGCTCGTCTACGGCGAGACCAAGCCTTTCTCGATGGCGGCGGTCTCCGAGAAGATGAAAGAACTCACGATCACCGTCAACGGCGTCTCCAAGACGTACGCGATGACGGGCTGGCGCATCGGCTATCTCGCCGCCCCCAAGGACATCGCCAAGGCGATCGATTCCTTCCAGAGCCACGCGACGAGCAATCCCTGCTCCGTTTCGCAGTACGCGACGCTGAAGGCGCTCAATTCGCCCGAGGCGGCGGTAGAGGAGATGGTGGCGCGCTTTGCCCGCCGCCGCATTGCCATGGTGGAGCGCATTTCCGAGATGAAGGATGCCTATTGCATCATTCCCGAGGGCGCGTTCTACGCCATGCTCGTGGTGTCCGGCGTGTACGGCAAGAAGTTCGGGAGCCGCGTCATCAACAACTCCGTGGACTTTGCGGACACCCTTCTGGACGCCGCGAAGGTGGCGGTCGTTCCGGGCGCGCCCTTCGGCGCGGACGACTGCGTGCGCATCTCTTACTCGCTCTCCATGGAGGACATGCTCGAGGGGCTCAACCGCATCGACGCATTCCTCAGCAGCCTTGAATAATTTTTTTCGGGGAAATTTCATAAATCCCCTTGAAAAGTGCACGAAAACTTGGTAGAATAGAGATAACAAAACATTCGCCTTGCGGCGAACAGGAGGACAGACATGGTAAAGGTCATTTGCGGACCCAAGGGCAGCGGTAAAACCAAGCGCATCATCGACGCGGCAAACGAGGCGGTCGCCGTCGCCAAGGGGAATCTGATCTTCATCACCGATACGAAACGGTATATGTACGATCTGAAGCGCGAGATCCGCTTCATCGACACGAGCGATTACTCCATCGCGGGGGAAGACGCGCTCTGCGGCTTCATCAAGGGCGTCATCGCGGGCGGCTACGACAACGAATACGTGTACGTGGACGGCATCGCGCGCATCGCCGGCAAAGCGATCAAGGATATGGCGCAGTTCTTCTATATGATGGAAAAGATCGCCCAGATGCGCGATCTCAAGCTCTACATCACCTGCAGCTGCGCGGAAGAAGATCTTCCCGATTTCGCGAAGAAGTATCTGTAAGCAGCCGCACGACAGGAAGAAGGAGGGAGCGATCCCGGACAGCCGTCCCTTGTTCAAGGGACGGTTTGCGTACGCAAACGATTGCGCGCGGACGCGGCAGGAGGCATTATGCAATTTATCAGTACGAGAGGAAAAGAAACCGTCACGGGCGCGCAGGCGATCGTCGAAGGGATCGCGCGCGACGGCGGGCTGTTCGTGCCTTCGGCGTTTCCCGCAGTCACGCGGGAAGAGCTGGAAGGGATGCTCGGCATGGATTATCCCGAGCGCGCCGCGTTCATTCTGCACAAATACCTCGACGAATACGACAAGGATGAGCTGCTCGAAGCGCTGAAAAAGGCGTACGCACAGTTCGAGGGCGGCGACGCCGCGCCTCTGGTGCGCGTGGAAAACGGCATGTATATGCTCGAACTCTTCCACGGTCCCACATGCGCGTTCAAGGATATGGCGCTCACCGTGCTGCCCTATCTTCTGCGGAAGGGGTGCGATCTCGTCGGTATCAAGGAAAAGATCCTCATCCTCGTCGCCACCAGCGGCGATACGGGCAAGGCGGCTCTCGAAGGGTTCAAGGACGCCGAAGGGATCAAGATCATGGTCTTCTATCCCGACGACGGCGTCTCCAAAATGCAGAAACTGCAGATGTGTACGCAGGAGGGCGGAAACGTCAACGTCGTGGCGGTCAAGGGCAATTTCGACGACTGCCAGACGGGCGTCAAAAAGATCTTCGGTTCGCAGGATTGCCAGAAGCGGCTTGCGGAAAAGGGCTATCTGCTGTCTTCGGCAAATTCCATCAACTTCGGCAGGCTTGCGCCGCAGATCTGTTACTACTTCTCGGCGTACTGCGACCTTGTCACGTCCGATCAGATCAAGCTCGGCGATCCGGTGAATTTTACCGTTCCCACGGGCAATTTCGGCAACATTCTGGCGGGCTACTACGCCAAGCGGATGGGGCTCCCAGTCGGGACGCTCGTGTGCGCGTCCAACAAAAACAATGTGCTCACCGACTTTTTCGAGCGCGGCACCTACGACGCGAAGCGCCCCTTCTACAAGACGATGTCGCCTTCGATGGACATTCTCGTTTCGTCCAATCTGGAGCGGCTCATCTTCGAACTTTCGGGCAGGGACGCGGCGCTCACCGCGGAACGCATGGCGTCGCTTGCGTCGACGGGAAGGTATTCCGTGCGCGCCGAGGAGCTAAAAAAGATGCGTTCGGAGTTCTTTGCCGCGTATGCCAGCGAGAGCGACACGGTGGACTGCATCTATGAATTCTTCGAAGAGTACGGCTATCCCATGGATACGCATACGGGCGTGGCGATGAGCGTCGCCCAGCGCTACGAAGAGAAGATGAAGAAGGAAAACCCGAAGGCGGAGCTCCCGCCCATGGTGGTGGTCTCCACGGCGAGCCCGTACAAGTTCCCGCAGGACGTGCTGTACGCGCTGACGGGCAACGACGTGAAGGACAGCTTCAAGGGCATCAAGCGCATCAATCTGCTCACGGCGATGAAGGTGCCCGAAGCTCTGAAGTCCATCCGCTACAAGCCCGTTCTCTTCAAACAGACCACGACGCCCGATAAGATGTTCGACGAAGTTCTGAAATTTATTTGAAATACGGAGGGATCCCGTTCGGGATTTTATGAAAAAGGCAGGCACGGCCTGCCTTTTTTCGTGTCGTAAAAAATTTGACATTTTGCTCCGGACGGTCTGAAAAATCAGCTTGAGTCTTGATTTTTTACAATACCTGTGCTATAATGACAAAAACGGAAGAAAAAGTCGAAATTTTTTGTATAAAATCCGAGTAAACCGATCCGGCTTTTTGTTCCGTATCCGTTCTGGAAATCAAACGACATCGGAGGGCATCTAATGGAACAAAAATTGACGCGAATGCATCGCCGTGCAAACGACGAAATCAGTGTGGTGACCAGAAATATCGATGAACTGGAACAGACGGCAGAACGTTTGAGCAGCGAGATCGCAGAGCTGGAAACCGCAAATACCGTTCTGGAGGAACGCATTCTTGTTTCCAACGACCGCGATCAGAAGCTGAAAATGGTCCGCGAAATCAAGCGCAACTCCCAGAGACTGTATTACAAAAAGCTGTCCAATCAGAATTTCAACGACATCATCGATTCCCTGGATACGCTTCTGAGCGTCATCGAAGCGTTTTACGACAGAAAATGCTATGCGAAGATCGTGCGGATCATTCCGGAGCAAAAGCTTGACCGCATCGTGCAGGACAACAACAAGTATCAGAAAGTTCTGGATCTGATCGTAAAGACGCTGGATAAATTTGAAAAGGCAATGACGCGGTACGGCATCATGTCGGAGGATTTTTCCAAGAAGATCAAGGATGTAAGAACGCTTGCGACCAAAACGCGTGAAGTGGCTAGGGCGGAATCGGAAGACGAATATATCCTTGCGCAGATCGAAGCGAAAAAAGCGCAGGATGCTTCGGCGGCAAAACAGACCGAATCTGAGTATGCACCTTCCGGGAAGCGTAATTTTATCAACAATTAAAAAATAAAATCAGGAGGAAACAGAACATGGCAAAGGTTGATAAGCAGATGAAGCAGTACGAAAAGATCGCTGAGGCAATGACCGTGATCCAGGGGGCACGCGAATCGATGGAACGGCTGGCGCTGGATTACGTAAAGGCAATTGACGAGGCGGCACACGATCAGCAGGAAGCGTATTCCGATCAGCTGATCGAGGACAAGGTGGATCTTGAAATGTTTGCCGAAGATCTGAAGTTTCTGGAACTGCAGATCAAGACGAACGCGAAGACAGCGCAGGCATTCGGCGATCTGCAGTCGCTGCCCGAAGCAATGGACGCATGCAGAAGCCTGATGAACAAAGCGCCCCGCTGGGATACGCTCGGGAAGAAGATGGAGGGGCTGCAGGAGGCGTTGAGCGACGCCAGAATGTCCGTCAAACACATGCGCGAAGCGCTCAGCAAGTCCTCCAACCCCGCGTTTGTCGAATTGTTCGGCAGAAAGAACGAAAAGGATCCCAAGATCGCGCAGCGGATCGCGGCGGAAAAGGAAGCGCGCGAGGCGCGTCTGGTCGCCAAGTATTCGAAAGGCGAAAGCCCCGTTGCAAGCAACGCGGGCGTTATGGCAGACTCCGACGCGGACCGCATTGATGCAATCACGGAGATGATCGACGAGGAAAACCGTAAGAACTAGGGGGCAAAGCGGAAATGAGCTCCACGATCCTGGATTCGTATAAGCAGTTGATCGAGCTGTACAATCAGTACCGCCGCAGCGGCGATACTCCCGCCGCTCTGCGCATGGCGCACAAGATCGTCGGCATCGCAGACGAGCAGTGCGCCGCGCAGGGCGCATCCCAGGCGCTGAAGGAGTATTACCGGGAAACGGCCGCCGCCGTCAAAGAGTTCATTGCAGACGTAAGGCTGGGTGCACGCGTGTTTACGAACGGATCGCCGAACGAAGAGGATAAGATCAAGGCGACCGATTGGTTTTCCGCAGATATTCCCAACCTTACGATGCGTGACGTCGCGGGACTCAAAGAGGTGCGCGATGAGTTCATGGTCAATATTTTTGCGCCGCTCTCTCCCAGATTTGCGCCCGTATATAAAAAATACCGCAGGGAAATGGGGCTGCAGATCCTGCTCTACGGTCCTCCCGGAACGGGCAAGACGCACATCGTCAAATGTCTTGCCGGTCAGCTCGGCTGCAAGATCGCCGTCGTCCAAATTAAGGACGTCATGGCAAACCTTGTCGGCGACGGGGCAAAGATCATTGCGGAGATCTTTGAACAGGCAAAACGCTATCAGAAGTGCATTATCTTTTTTGACGAGATCGACGCGATCGCCGCAAGCCGCGAGGACGACGAATCCCGCCATACAAAGGAACAGCTGACCACATTGCTGACCAATATGGACGGCTTTATGGCGGGAACAAAGCCCGATCAGATCCGCATCATCGTCGCGGCGACCAACAGACCGTGGGTTTTGGACAGCGCGATCAAGCGCGGCGGCAGATTCGACACGCAGATCTATGTCCCGCTGCCCGATCTGGAGGCGCGGAAGAAGCTGGTTGCGCTTGCGCTGGGCAAGGATACGAGCGTGAAGGACAGGCTGGATATCCCCTGCGCGGAAGACGTCACGGTCGACTGGCTCGCCGGGTTGCTGGACGGTTACGCGGGCGCGGACATCAAGGCCATCTGCAGACAGGTCATCAACCGTCCGCTCCGCCGCGAGATCACGTATTTCAGTCAGAACAAGACGATGGCGCACGATTGCGTCACGCGCAATGACTGCATGGAAGTTTTGGACAAGTACATCAATTCCATTACGGATGAGATGTTGTTCTGTTACGACGCCTATGCGGCAAACGTCGGCCTTTCCGAATATCTGAAGCTGTACGAGCCCATTGCAAGGGCAAAACGGGACAAGGGCGAAGCCCTCCCCGCGCATGTTCTCCGTTGGCTGAAAGGGCGCGACGCGAGGAATGCCGGGGCAAACTCTGTCAGATCATGAAAAATTGTGCGGACAATGCTGCAACAAAGTCCCTGTATGCAAAGTTCGGCGATGCGTATTCCCTTGCCCGCCGCCTGGTCAGGCAAGGGGATCCCGCGGGCGCGAGAAGATGCGTCATCTCCTGTATGGAGACGTTGGCGGAGCTGTATCGGCTTTGCCCGGATCCGAAGGAAAAAGAGAGCATCTACGGACATATCTGCAGCTTCAAAAAGATCTCTTCCGAGCTGTACGACCGCGGCATTTCGGAGACCGTCAAAACGGCGATGAATGTGCGCGCGGATGCATTGCCTGCGGACGGGGAAAAGGAAAAAACGGAACTCGGAAGGGTGATCGGCGCAGTTCATATGCACGAATGGTGCGCCGATATTTTTGCCGGATACAAAGGTTCGGTGGCGGAGATCGAAGCGGTCGGAAGCGGGAACGGCACGGGTTTCGTTATTTCTTCGAAAGGATACCTGCTCACCAACGATCATGTGCTTTTCGACGAGGTTTCCAATCGATACGCTTCGCAGATCCGGATGTCGTTGGATAACGGGAAATACCGCACGCGCGTTGAGTTGATCGCTTCGGATCGGGTCAGCGATGTGGCGCTGTGCCGGTTCGACGCCGCATCCGCAGGCGAAGAGATCCGCGCTGTTCCGCGCATCAGGGAGTATTCCGCTCTGAAGCAGGGCGCAATGGTCGTGATCATCGGAAACGCTTTGTCGATGGGCATTGCGCCGTTCTGGGGCATCGTACGCCATACGCATGGGCTGAACGGCGATCTGATTTATGACGCGCAGTCCAATCAGGGCGACTCCGGCGCGCCCGTGCTCAATCTGGCAGGGGAATGCGTCGGGATCAACAAATCGGTCACGGTGTCCGTACGGCGCGAAACGCGCACGATCGAGGTCCACGGAATGGCAAACGCAACTCCCATGGATAAGATCAACGAGCTGTTGGACAAATGGTGCGAAGAATACGAGATTGAGCTGTAAAGAGGGTGACTATGAGAACGCTTGAAGAATTGAGAACTTTATTCGTGACAGCAAGAAATTATGCCAGAATCGGCGACGATTCCAATAAGCAGATCGTGATCGACAATATCCGTCTGATTTCCGATCACTGCAAGGAGCTGTATAAAGCGGCGTCCGTCATGGACAAAGTCAAGTGCCGTGTCCAATATGAAAGTCTGGATTCGGTCATCGACGAGATCGCCGTCCGCGGATTGCATGCGGAGCGCGTCAGGGCGTTTTTCGGATTTGCGGCGTCTTCGCCGTCGGCGCCCTCGTTTTCGGAGATCATGCGCGGCGAGGCGCAGGTGCGATCTCCGTCGGGCGGGAACGGCGGCGCGCAGCCGCTTTCCGAAGGCGCGGCGCCGAAGGGAGATCTCCGGTCCGATGCGCCGAAGGGCGCACAGGCATCCGCGCGCGGCGGAAAGCGTCTGCCGAAAGACGGCGCGTCTGCCGGGAAAGATGCGGAGGTCCGGGGGGAAAGGGCGGCGAATGCGTCCGGCAGACCGGTGCCTCAGTTCGCGCCGGAATGCCTGGCGGATTTTATCGGCCAGGAGCATGTCGTCAAGCGTATCTCCGCAGAGATCGCCGCAGCCAAGAAGCAGGGACTCAGGCATATCGACCATATTCTGCTGTTCGGAAATCGCGGATTGGGCAAGAGTACTCTGATGAAGCTGATCGCCAAGGAACTCGGCGTTCGCTTTGAGTTCATGGATGCTTCGCAGATGGGGAACGACGTCCGTTCGCAGCGCGCGGTGCAAAAGTTTTTGCAGCGGATCAGTCAGGAAGGCGAACCCGTCGTGATCGCGTTTGACGAGATCCACGCGCTTCCCAAGCATATTCAGACAGGGCTTTTGACGCTCCTCAACGACCGCGTCTACTCCTATATGGATGAAAACGGCGTCAATCATAACCTTCCCATCAAGGAATTTACGTTTATCGGCGCGACTACGGACGCGCAGGACGTGCTTTCCACGATCAAGGACAGATGCAATAACCTGACGTTCTATCTGAAGGATTATACGAGAGAGGACCTTGCAAAGATTTTCGTCAACAAATTTGCCGCAAAGGGTCTGGTCGTATCGGACGAAGTCCTTACGATGTGCATTGACAGATGCAGAAGTTCGATCCGCGAGGTTGACGCCTTTGTAAACGGTCTGAAGACAAAGGCGATCAACGCAGACGTCAGCCGCGTTTCGGCGGAAATGGCGGCCGAATATTTCAAGGATATCGACCGCGATCCGATCGGGTTGAAAGCGAAGGATCTGGAGATCCTGCATTGCCTTCTCAATGAGCCGACCGGAGTCATGTCGGAGGATACGCTCGCAGCGCGCGTCCATGTCGATCCCAAAGTGCTTACCAAGGAATTTGAACCTTACCTTCTGAAGATCGGATTTGTCAGCATCACATCCCGCGGCAGGTCTTTGACGCAAAAAGCGATCGATTACCTGACGGGGGGCGCGCCGCGGCAAGAGGTGTCGCGCGAAGAGCCTGAAGCAAAGGAAGCGCCGGAAGATACCGACGACGTGGGAAACATTATTGACGACATGTTCGGAGGGGACGGCAATGTTTAAGCGCGGGGGCGGGGAACCGGACATTTCCAACGGAGCCGTGCAGCGCGGAATGCGCGAAGAGATCGTCGGAAGGCTGGATAAGATCATCGACAGCTGGGATCCTGCGTTTGCCAAACTCGCATCTGACACCAAACTTGCGTCCGATCTTGCCCGGGATGCGGAACTTGCGCTGGAAGCGCTGAAGCAAGCGCGCAGCGAGCTGTCCGGGATGATTTTTCCGAGGACGGATCGGGCTGTCGGCAGTTGCTATCAGTCATTGCTGGAGCAAACGGATCTTTTGCTGAAAGCGCACGAGCAGACGTCGTTTGCGGGAGACGGAAAGATCTGTTCGGCGGCGGATGCGGTCCGGCAGGCTGTCAGCGACTGGTGTACGTTGAATTGAGCGAGGTCGTGCTATGGATCTGAAAAATTTGATCGATTGGAACAGGTCGTGCCCCGTCATAAGGGCATATGTGCAGGTGACCCAATCGGATGTTCTTGCCGGTTGCCCCGTCGGCTATCTCCGCTATTGGAAAAAGATGCAGGCGGGGTACGGCGATTGGAATGCGTCGGATGTGCCGTTGGAACGCAATCAATCGTATGAGATATGCTGGATCAGACAAAACAATCTTATCTCGGTCCCATGGGGTTTGGGCGGGGAAGGAAAGCCGAAGATCCATGGACAGATTTTGTTTCAGCTGAACGGAATTAAAAATATTGAGAAATTTTTGATGAAGTTTCCCGTTATATGGGAACGGAAAACGGTCGGAACTTCCTTTATTGAATACCTGAATGAGTATTTTATCGATCAGGAAGATCAGCAAAGTGGAATTTCGATCAAACTCAGGGAAATGATTCTTTCAGAATATCGCGATCGTATCATTCGGTATGTTGAACAAAATGAAGGAACAGATGCCGACGCCTTTTTGAAAGAATCGATCGGAACAAGTTTCGAACAGTACGGACTGACGGTTGCGCAGAAGCGCGGGGAGGTGTCCGGAAATGGCTAAGATCAAAGCGATCATGCGGAACGCGGGCATTTTTCTGTTCGGCGTCGGTTTGGCTGCGCTCGGCGCGTTTCTCCCCGGTTGTAAGTCGCTGTCCGAATTTGTAAGCGAGATGTTTCCCGATCTTCTGAAAAATATGGGCGGTGAGTTTGCTTCCGACATTTTGGAGAAAGCCATCGATCAGGTATTTCTTGAACGCGATCAGAAAGAGTTTACGGAGAAATTTGAAAAAGATCTGACAAACGATTCGGAAGCCATCAAGCAAATCTTCCGCGAGCTGAAGGAGAAGCTTTCGGAAGCCGTCGATCAGGATCAGAAGAAGGGTATCGGAAAGTTATTTGTACAATTGCGCAACAGGAAGATCGAACGGGAGTTCTGGGAAGAAATTTTTGTAAATATCGAATCTTCCGATGCCGTTTTGCAGGATTCCGAAACGTATTGCAAGCTGGAATCGGAAAACACAAAGAAAGCGATCGCAAAGATATTTGCGTGCGTAAAGCGGAAGTATCTTTTTGAGTCCGCGAACGAGCGCGATACAAAATTGATCATGGGCAGCCTTGTGTCGCTTCGGGAAGACCTGTGGGATGCGCAGGACGATATCCGTGTGATCCGCGATTGGTTCGTGAACAGCGCGGTCCCGAGAGTTTGTGGACAGTACGGCGAAGGCGCAACGCTGCAGAGGATCGTTTACGCTTCCCGCTATGAGCGGCAGTATGCCGTACGGGAGTGTCCCGTGTGCGGGTATGACGGCGCAAGGATCTATACCGATCCGAAGACCAATTTAACGACCTGTGCGGCATGCGGCAGCCGGGTCCGGTTGCTGGAATATTCGGAGCCGGAACTGTATTCGCGCCTTTCCGAACTGATCTCGACGGCGGTCGACGGACTTTCGGCAGAAAATCATGACGTCAAGGAAATGCTGAAGGGACTCGCGGAGGACAGCCTGACGCGGGAGGACATGAAGTGTCTCTTCGAAGATTACCGTCAGACCTTTCTGCAGCAGATGAAAGAGAGGAAGACAGACGACGAGAAGGCGCGCGCTTCCATAGAAGAGCTGCTGAAAAAAGAGATCCTGCCGCATGTTTCCGGACTGCAGGCAAAGATCGACGAGGACCGCGCCTATCAGGAAACGCTGTCTTGTCAGATGAAGTCGTTCTGCGAGCAGATGTCGGACATGTACAAGTATGCAAGGGAGCAGTTCGGCGAGTTGGGCGAATTGCGCCCTTTGGTTGAGAATCTTTGCACGAAAGAATATTTCGAAGAACGGACAAACGTGCTTTCCGAAGATGTTCGCAAGGCGATCAGATGCGGGTTTCAGAATACGCAGGCGCTTACGGAAAGCGGAATGGCGCAGATCCTTGCAAGATTGGACGAGCTCAGAAAAGGATTCAGTACAAGCAGCGCCGATACGGAGAAGCTGGAACAGGTGATCCGCGATGAAAATGCGCAGCTGGGCGTGAAAATCACCGAACTTCAAAGGCTGATAGAAAACTGCAACACTATGATCCGGAACGGCGATGAAAAGGCTCTTGAGGCCTTTCGCTTTATCAGTCAGCAGCTGAACGAGATCAAGAACCTTCAGCTCGGCGTGAATTGCGTGGCGGGGTTTAAGTCATACGGAGGGAAGGTGCCGGACAAATATCTGATCGACGAAGGATATACGGAAGAGTTTCCCTGCCTGTATTGCGGCGCGACGGCAGTGCATCAGACCAATGAAGACCAGGTCTGCAAATGCGAGGTGTGCGGGAATAAATATAAAAAGATCGCGATCGGCAGTCTTCCCGTTCTGGAAAAAAACATGCTCGTCGATCCGGACGACGAAGATATCGCGACCGAGGAAAAAATTGACGCGTGGCGTCAAAAGCATACGGTTCAGATCGCTGGTAATATCGTGAAAAGCACTAACTGCGACGGCGAGCCGATCGCGGACGGGATCTATATCATTCCCGACATCGGCGAAAAATGTCCCGGGAAACATGATTTTAGCGCACTGTATGACGATGCGAAAGTTTTGGTTTTTTATGGTACGCTGAAAGATATCGATGAAGATTTTTTTTCGGAATTTGTTTTGCTAAAAGACATAGTGATTACAAAGCTTGAAACCGGCTGGGAGCTTCGGACGGATACGATCTTTGTTCAAGACGACGACATACGTGTCTATGGTAAGACGTATATGGGCAGGCCGATCGAAGTAAAGCAATGGCAGGATAAATGATTTTGACAAGGAGATACGGACATGGACGATGAACGCAAACAGGGCACGGTCGATCCGGCGGCTATGGAACAACAGGCGCAGGGAAGCAAGCCTGCGGTTGCAGAAGCGAAACGTGATGAAAGTTTACAAGGAGCAGGCGCGGGACGACCGACGTCCGCCGCGCAAGGTCAAGGGAAAAGCGCTCCTCCGGCGCAAGCGCCTGCTTCGGCTGCGGGGGAAGAAAAAAAGCCGGAGAAGCCGGCGCGGATCAGACCCGTACGAAAATCTGCCGGGCAGCTTTTAAAGGAAAGCAATCGGGCGGCATGCGAAGCGCGCGATCTGTTTGAAGACGTCAAAAGAAAAAATGCGGAGTTCCTGCGCGAAGCGCTCGAAGTCCTGTGTACGGCAAAGGTCAGCCGCGGATATTACGAAGGAAACGGCGGCGCAAAGCCTCTTCCCAACGACCGAAAAGCTGTTCTTCCGAAAGCGCCTGACGACGCACGCGAGCTCAAAGTCGGCTTCTGCTTCGTCACCAAACGTTCCAGAGCCATGTTGCAGGAATACGCCGAGCGCGTCGAAGAACTCAAAGCGCAGGTCGCGGAATATGCCGAAGATCAATGCCGGACGGAGCAGGCGATCCTAAGCGCATTGGACAGGCTCTTGGCTCTGGAGACGGTGAGACTCAGACAAAAGACAGAGGCGCTGCAAAAACAGGAACAGGAGCTCGGCGCTTATCGGGAGCGGTTGACAAAATTGCAGCAGGCACAGGAACAGGAGCTCGGGATCTATCGTGATATGCTGGCGGAGATCCTGCAAATACAGGGGCAGGACAAGAAAAAAAAGAATCTGATCGATCAGATCGATCGGTTTTCGATCGCGCGGAATACGCTGACCGTCATTCGCAATATCTGTGACGCCTGGGGCGGGAGCGACGACCTGCAGTACGGGAAATATATGCTCGAAAAGATCAGAACTGCATTGGCAGGCTATGAGAAAGCGTTGAAGGAGAGTGAAGATGGCGGTCTTGGGAATTGATTTCGGAACTTCCTATTCGTTTATCGTAAAGCTTTCGGAAAGTGACGGAAAAGAAAGGGTCGAATTGTTCGGAAAAGACCTGTATGAAGCTCCGCGAAGCGCCAATGCGGCGGTGGGGGGCGACGCTTCTTTTTATCTGAAGCATTCCAAAGGCATCAGAACGTGGATCGCGCTTACAAACGACGGAAGGTGGATCGTAGGGAAAAAGAACATTGAGACTGCGCTGAAAAACAAGACCGTCTCGGAAGAGAATATTTGCAGAAATATCAAAGATCTGCTTCGCAACTGCACATCAGCCAACGATATTGGCAATAAGAGCGGTCGTTGCGGAAAGGAGTTGAATCAGCAGTATTATAGCGGAATAGAGCTGACGACCGAGTTTTTCAAGGAAATCGTTCAGTCAAACGAAGACAACCCGATTTCGGTTGAAACAAAAGATATTGAGGCAGTCGTCATCGGGGTACCCGCCTGCGAAGTGTTGATCAAAGAACAAGCGGAAACGGATTCCTACGTGTATCGCGCCAATTTGACAGAGAAAGTCTTGCCTGAGATCTGCAAGGCATTGGGACTGGATCCCAATCGGATAAAAATGTCTGTTTGGCCGGAACCGATCCTGGCGGGATTTGCCTACCGGAAACTCGGGGCGATCGAGAAGGAGCAGGATCTTGGGAGAACGCTGGTGATCGATATCGGCGGCGGGACCTCGGATTTTGCGATCGTTGAAAACCGGAACGGAAAATTTTCTCTGTTCAAACAGAGCCGCGGCGGAAGATTGCCTGCCGGAAATACGTTCAATAAAAATCTTCGTGAGGTTATCCGGGAACAATGTAAGGTTCAGATCGATAACGACGATGTTTTAGAAGCGGCAAAGGAAGAACTGTTTCTGTCGCCCTATGCTCCTCAGTTTCAGCCGCTTGAAACGGAGGAAACGGATTATCTTGAGAATTATCTGAAATATTATGCGCACGGAAGGCGCTGTGTTGTGACAAAGGACAGGGAAAGTTATCATGTAGCATTCAATAAAGCATGTCTCGGCGATCCCGAGGGCGAGAAACCGACGGCGATTTGGGATACGGAAAAGGGTTTTAAGAAAATATATAATGCTTTTTCGAAAAGGTTTTTGCAGTTTTGGAATCAGATCACCGATTCAAAGAAAACCCCGATGGAAGAAATGTTCCAAAGCGTATTTTTTGTAGGGGGGACATGTGCCATGTTTCCTCTCCGGTACCGGATATGCAAGTATCTGCTGGGTTTGACGCCGGTCACGGAGAATGTCGGAGACTATTTGTATGTGACGCAATGGAAACGGGGAGGGAATAAGGTTCCCGTCTTTTTCCCCGAATTGGAGAGCGGATCTTATCTGTCGTGTTCCAATACGATTGCATTGGGCGCAGCTTATTTCGGCGCATATTTGTTACAAAAAGGCGATCCCGTCGGGTTGGAATTTGCCGATATTCCCGAATTGTGGCTGCGTTTGCCCCAAACGCCCGATTATCCGTTGCTTTCGGAACAATTCATGCAGAACGGGAGCCGCATGGAAGGAGAACCTTTGCCGTGTATCATTGATTTTGAAGCGGGAGAAAGACCCCAATTTCAGATCGTCAGGAAAAAGGGCGGCAAAGAAGTCGTGTATCCGAGAGGAGGGAACTATTACGGAGCGTTGCCGCCGCGATCATTGCGGGGGAAACGGTATGCGGCGTTGCTTCTTGCCGATTATGAAGTATCAGGCGTCGTGATCTATGTCTGTTATTTCGATCCGGACGGGAATCCAGATTTGAAGAGAAATCGCGTCACTGACTATGTCTATAAATTTCGGGACAAGTCACAATTGCGCTTAAGCAAAACGGAGCTTGGCGAAGCTTTTTCTTGCGGAATCAGCGCAATAGGGAACTCCGGGTATTGCCGCAGGTATGTGTTTGCCAGCGGAAAAGACGCTATGGAAGGGAAAAGGTATGCTATCAAGTACGATCAGCAAAATGCCAGGAAGCATAATCAATCGGCAAACAAATTTGTAGTCGAGTAAAAACAAAAAATTTTTTTAAAGAGGGGTATGATCATGGCATCGATACGCAAACACGGACCTCCGCCGCCGGGGCAGGAAAACACAGCTTTTCCGCCGACCGATGTAAACACGTCGGATCATCCGACGTATTCCGACAGAGAATTGCGGGAAGAACTGAATGAGATCAAAAGTTCTTTGCTCAAGTTGAATCGCGAGCTGCAATCGATCAGGTCGCAGATGAAAGAAGCTTCCGCGTCTGCTTCCTCAACGGAAGCAACGGGCCTTTCAAGCGATCTTAACAGTAAATTGCAGGCAATAGAAACTCGGTTGGAAGAGCTTGCTCAATCCGCTGCTCTGACGGAAGCCTCTGCTTCGGACTCGGAAAAGCTGTCGCAGATCTCCCGCGATGTCGCACAGATAGAGTATCAGCTGAATCAGAGAATGACTGCCGTGAACAGCAAGATGAGCGGGATCGCTGCCATGGACAAAAAAATCGATGCGCTCCAGGACGGGCTGAACTCCGTCCGGGACAGTCTTTCAAGTCGTGCATCTCGCCAAAAAGAACAGCTGGAACCGATCCGTACGAAAATGGAGAAACTCGAAGAGTCGTGCCGGTCCGTATTGGACGGAGTGCAGTGGAAGACGGTCGAACAGCATCTGAAGACCGTTCAGGATCTGCAGGAAAAATTACTCAATGTTTCCGGGGAGCTGAAGGCGGAGCGCAACGCGGCCAAGCGGAAGGAGACGGGATCCTGTCCCAAAGTTTATGTTGCATGGACGGTCGCTTTTGCGTTTTTGCTGATCTTCAGCGCGCTGTTCATGGCAGGGGATTTCCCGTATTTCGGTGCGCACAGGGAGCTGATGATCTCCGCGCTTACATTTTTTTGCGTTTCCGTGGTCGGCCTGATCGTTTCCAATGTTCTGACGGCTTCTGCAAGCAGTGGCTTTTTTGCCTCGAAGACGTGGCGCATGTGGTATTATTTTATCTGCGGCGCCGTCGTCCTGACTTCGTTTGTCCTGTCGTTCATCCTTCTATTGGTATAACTGCGAGGGGAGCGGAAATATTCCGTTTACAGATTCATCGAGATAGGCGCGAAGATACAGTCCGCCGTTTTCGGCGCGGACGATATAGATCGCGATATCGCTGTTTTCTCTGCATGCCGAACGGATGTCAACGGTCGCCGACCGTCTGACGCCGTCGGCATTTTTGCTGAACAACGATACGACTGCGTTTGCGGGGCTGCTTACGTGAAAGCACTTCGCGAATGCGGGACGGCGGTACAGCGCCTCTTCGCTGACGACCGGCAGCGAAACGTCGATCGGGCGGCGTCCGTATACGCCTGTCAGCCCGAATTGAAGATCTTTCATTTTGACATTTGCTCCTTTTTGTGCTATTATATTCCGGTACTCGTTGCAAAATATGGGAAGGAACGTTGAATTTGAAGGAGATTTGCCATGAATAACGCGGATATTGTCATTCGTTCCGTACAGTATGCCAAAGAACGTGCCTCGGAGCAGGATCTGGACGAGGATGCATTATCGGATGAGACCGTTGAAAAATATTTGCACAGGCTGATCGAAGAAAGCAATCATCAGCGGGAAGAGCGCACCCGTATGTCGCAGACGATCTTCCGTTTTTTCCATTCCGGAGACGCGCCCAAGGGGATGGTCCGTCGGTTTTGCTACCGCGCGGCGTACAGGGATACGGATACGGCGACAGGGCAGACGATCCGGAGCGTTCCTCAGAAATTTCTGGACGAGAGCGAGCTGGAGCGACTGTATAAGTACGTGCGGGCACGCGAATCGGACAAATCGTTCGGTTCGGTGGTGTATGAACTCATCGAGCGGCACGGAATGACGGCCCCGCAGGTGTATCGGAACGCGATGCTCAGCAGACAGGATTTTTCGCGCATTACCAACGAACGTAATGGCAGCGTGAAAAAATCAATGGTCTGGAATGTCATCGTCGGGCTACATTGTACGGTGGAAGAAGCGGATCGGGTGCTGTACAGCGCGGGATATATCCGCCGGAACAATTATTCGGATCTCATTCTGGTATACTTTCTCGAACATAAAAACTACGACATCGTAGCGATCAACGACGCGCTGTTGTTGCTCAAACAAAAACCTTTGACCTGTTATATTCCGGTAAAAGATAAGGATCCGTTTTCCTGATCGCATTCTGACAAAAAGCGGCGGCAGATTTTTTCTGCCGCCGCTTTTTGTCGTATTTTTTGCGACGGATTTCGGTCGGGAATCAGGTATAATGTTGTCGAATCGACCAAGAGGAGGCACACTGTGAAAAATAAACGCGGAAAAACCGATCCGCAGCTTGCGGAAATTTTGTTTGACGAATCAAACTTTTCGGAGATCGTACTGAACAATCAGAGCGGGAAACGCATTCGTTTCGGTCAGGTGTATGCAACGGTTATGGACGACACGATATACTGTATTTTGTCGCCGATCGACAAGATTGAAGGCGTTGAACGGGATTCGGCGCTCCCGTTCCGCATGGGAAGGTGCGGCGAGCTGAAGGCGGTCGGGGACCGACGGCTTGCCGGGCGCCTGTTTGAAAGCTACTATGCGTCTTTGGGCAAACAGCCCGGAGAAAAGGGGGAAAACCATGAATGAGATCGAACGCGTAAAGACGCGCAGGGTGTTCGGAAACGCCGTTTCCGGAGATTTTACCGAATATACGGACTATAAGCTGCGGGAAGACTATCGGCTCATGGCCGAGCTTGACCGGTATCTTGGCAAGGTCGAAGGGCAGGCGTATGCCTGTCAGCAGGTGAAAGAATATCTGTTCGGGCATCTTCGACGGAGAAACGTCAAAGGACCTGCGGGGCTGTTGGTTTTTGCGGGTCCTCCCGCCGTGGGAAAAACATTTATGGCGGAACAGATCGCCAAAGCGCTGCACCGTCCGTTTGACCGCTATGATATGAGCGGCTATGCGGAAAAAGAGAGCTTAGATTCTCTGTGCGGAACGCATCCGTCCTACAAGAGCGCGTCTGCGGGAAGACTGACGCGGTTTTTGTACGATCATCCCGTTTCGGTCATCCAGCTTGATGAGATCGAAAAGGCGTGTTCGCTCGTTCATAACCTGTTGCTGCAGCTGCTGGAAAACGGAACGATCCGCGATCTGTACATGGATAAGGAAATATCTGCGCGCGATGCGATCATCATTATTACGACCAACGTCGGAAAGGAGATCTATGACCGCGGCAACGGGCAGTACGATTTTTCGCGGACGCCCCTCGGTACAATCGTAAAGGCGTTCGAAAACGAATGCAGCCCGCTCACGGGGACGCCGTACTTTTCCCAGGCGATCGTATCTCGTCTTGCATCCGGAAGGATGATCATGTTCAACAAATTGCGCCCGGAAGTGCTGCACCGCATTGCGGTGAACGCCGTCCGCGATCAAATCGAAAACTATCGGGAGCAGTATCGGCTCACGGTCTGCGCGGACGTACATCGCCTGGCGGATACGATCATATTGTCGCAGGGCGCTGCGGATATCAGAACGGTCTTGCGTGCGGTTAAAGAGTTTTTTGAAAGGAATTTTACGCGCATGGTCCAGAGGTTTCATGAGGAGACCGGTACGTTCTTGTTCCGTCAGATCAATTGTCGGCTCGATGTTTCGGACATTTCTCCGGAAGCGGCAAAAATTTATTTTCACCGGAACAAGGCACGGCTTCTTGTCTATGGCGTTGCGGAGGGCGATCTTCCCGCCGTGGACGATCGGACGGAGGTGATCTGCCTGGACGGGAACGCCGATCTGTGCAAGCTTCGCTATCATGACGGCTCCGCTGCCGTCATCAATATCGGCGACGGCGGGGATGCGTTTGCGCCGAAGCTGTTTCAGGCGCTTGTCGATCTCGGGCTGCCGGTATATGTCTGCAGCCGCGGACGGCTCCCCGATTCGGCGTTTCTGTTTTATACGGATCACGGTGCGGTCGATTGTTTTTCTCCGTCCGAGGACGGCGACGGCATGCGGAAATGGTTCCGCGGGATCATGGACGGAATGTCTTTAAGTTACATGACGCAGACGCTCTTCCGCTCCAATCAGGCGGTTTGGTACGAGGTTTCCTTCCGGGCTGCGGAACGACCCGGGGAGATCGACCTGATCATATCGGGGATCGACCTGCAGACTTCCTTCGAGGGCAGAGAACAGTCGCTGTTTCTTGAGGGGGAAGCTGTGCCGGACGTCTCGTTTGAAGACGTGATCGGCGCGGAAGGCGCAAAAAAAGAATTTATCCCGATCATTCGCCAGCTGAAGGATGTGAAAAGATATATCCGTGAGGGAATGGAGATCCCGCGGGGGATCATTCTGGACGGGGATCCGGGCACGGGGAAGACCATGCTTGCCAAGGCGGTCGCGCACGAAGCGGGCTTGCCGTTTATCCAGAAAAACGCGACGGAATTTTTGAGAAAGTGGGTAGGGGAAGGAGCAGGTGTAATCCGGGAGACGTTTGCGGTCGCGCGCAAATACGCGCCCTGTATCATCTTTATCGATGAAATCGACGCCATTGCGAAATCGCGGCTCGGGGAGATCGCAAAGCTGCAGCATACGGACAACCTTGTCGATGCGTTTCTTTCGGAAATGGACGGGTTTGCACACGATGACCGCGCGCCGGTCTTCTTGATCGCTGCAACCAACTACAGCACGCAAAGCGGCGCGACGGATCTGGACGAGGCGTTTTTGCGGAGATTTGACAAGAGGATCCACATCGACCTGCCCGATCTTGCGCAAAGGGAACTCTTTTTGCGCAGAGCGCTGTCGCGGTATTCTTTTTCCTCCGTTTCTTCGGAACAGATCTGCAGTCTGGCGCAAAGATCGGTCGGCTGGAGCCTTGCGAATCTCGCGCAGGTCGTCCGGAATGCCGTCAGACATTCGGAAGACCCCGAAAGCGGAACGTTTGCGCTCTCGGACGAAATTTTGGACGAAGCGTTCGAAAGTTTCGACGCGGGTGAAAAAAAGCAGTTCAGTGAACGGGAATTGCGCAGGACCGCGCTCCATGAAGCGGGGCACGCGGTGGCCGCCGCGACGTTCGGCGTGATCCCGGAATACGTGACGATCGTTTCACGGAGTAATTATTTCGGGTACGTCTCGTATTCGGAGGAGGGGAAAGCCGTGTATACCCGTCGGGAAATGCAAAACAAGATCTGCATTGCCCTGGCGGGACGCGCCGTCGAAATGATGGAATACGGGGAGGAAGGCGTCACGTCGGGAGCGGGCGGCGACCTGCGTGCGGCGACGCGGATGGCAAAGCAAATGGTGTGTTCCTACGGAATGGAGGAAGATACGCTCATGTGGATGCCCTCCGAACGGTATGCGGAACTTCCCGCCGTCCGGAAGAAGATCCGGAAGATCATTCAGGCGCAGATGGACCGGGCGCGGCAGATCGCGGCGGAGGAACAGCATAAGATACAGGCGGTGGCAAATGCGCTGCTTGTCAGAAACAGCCTGAACGGGGAACAGCTGCAAAGAATCTTATCGGCATGTGAAGAGGTGGATCATGAATAAAGAGGTCGTCAATTATCTTTTATCCCGGTTGAATCAGGGGAGAACGCGGCTGCGTATTTCGGAGCTCGAAACTGAATTGAAAACGGACCTTCCGGAGCTTACGCAGACAATGCGTCAGTTCTTGCAGGACGGAATACTCTGTTATACCGCACAGGGAAATTTTGTATTTTCCGCCGATATTGAGACTTTCCGGGACTACCTGCTGTCTGCGGAAGAGGGGGCGAAGACGTTGACCCCGTACGAGGAAGACGATCGGGAACCGATTTCGTATGAGGAAGTCATGCACTCTGACTGGGTGTATGATCCCACTGAAGAATCGGGGCCGCATCAGATGAAATTGACCGAAACGTTAATCCTCGATCGCCGCGATGCATTGTTCGACGACGATGACGACGATGACGACGATGCGTCCGACGACGATGACGACGATGACGACGATGATTTCGATCCGGAGTTCCTGAAATACGAAGCCGAAATGGAAAAGAGGCGCAACGGACTGCTCAAACGGATCGCGGGCAAACAGGCGGAACAGGACGAAAAGGAAGCCGGCGGCGGAAAGAAGGAACATTCTGATTCGGATACGTTTGTGCTGTTCCGATCGCAGGATCGGGTGGAACGGCAGATACAGAGTCTTTTGGATGCGGGGAAAGCGGCAAACCGGGAAGAAGCGCTTCAGATCATCGCGCTGAAACTTTGCATCGAACAGGACACTGCGTCCGCTTCCATGCTGCAGCGTGCGCTGTCGATCGGCTTTGCACGCGCATCCAAGATCATGGAATGGATGGAGTCGCGCGGATACGTATCCGGATTTATGGGAAATACAAGAAAGAGAAAGGTCCTGATGACGATGGAACAATTCGACCGTTTTTACGGTAAATTATAGCGGAGACAAGAAACAACGGGAAGGAAAAGGAGGATACCATGATTTTTGTGACGGGAGATACGCACCGCTCTGACTTGGGAAGATTCGATCGGTTTTGCGCGGAATATCCCGGTCTTACGAAGGATGACTATATGATCATTGCCGGGGATTTCGGGGGTGTCTGGTCGGAAAAGACGTTGGAACGCGATCTGAAACCGTTTTCCGATCTGCCTTTTACGGTGTTGTGGCTGGATGGGAACCATGAAAACTTCGATCTGCTTGAAAAGTATCCGGTCGCGCAATGGAACGGCGGAAACGTGCATAAGATCAGACCTGACATTCTGCATCTGATGCGCGGGCAGGTTTTTACAATCGAAAACAAGACCTTTTTTACGTTCGGCGGAGCGACGAGCATCGACCGCGGATGGCGTACGGAAGGGGAGACATGGTGGAAACAGGAGCTTCCCACAAAGCAAGATATGGAAGAGGGGATCAGAAATCTGAAGCTGCATCACAATCGGGTCGATTACGTGATCACGCATTCCTGCAGCGAACGCGCACTCATGTATCTTGTGCCGCACGGTGTCGCGATGCAGAAGCGGAATTGTCCGGAAAACGGAATGCTGTCTTATCTTGAAGAAAATATCCGTTCGTTCGGTCATTGGTTTTTCGGGCATTTCCATGTCGATGCGGCGTTGGGCGATCGCTATACGGCTCTTCTGCACGCGATCGTCAGGGTGGTCTGACGCCGTATCGGAAGGATCCGTAAATTTAGCCCCGCGGCATATGCCGCGGGGCGCAGCCTTTCCGCGGGGGTGTTTTTGTTGATTGTGAAAATTCCATGACCGCGATTCACAACAATTTTACCGCTGCAAAGCGTCCAGCCATTGCATTTTGGGGAAAGATATGGTATAATTACCGTGAATCCTTATCGATCGAGAGAAACATGGAAGAAAAAGTTTTATACTCGGCGGTCCAGCCGAGCGGGAATCTCACCATCGGAAACTATACGGGCGCCATCCGCAATTGGGTGAAGCTGCAGCACGAGTTCACCTGTTTTTATGCGATCGCGGACATGCACGCGATCACAGTGCGGCAGGAGCCCGCGCAGCTGCGCAGCCGCACGCTGGAGCTTGCCGCGCTGTATATCGCCTGCGGCATCGATCCTGAAAAATGTACGCTGTATGTACAGTCGAACGTCTCCGCGCATGCGGAGCTGACGTGGGTGCTCAACACGCTCACCTATGTGGGCGAGATGGAGCGTATGACGCAGTTCAAAGATAAGAGCGCAAAGCATCCCGAAAACGTCAACATGGGGCTGATGGACTATCCCGTCCTGATGGCGGCGGACATCCTGCTGTATCAGGCGGACGTGGTGCCCGTCGGCGTCGATCAGCGCCAGCATCTTGAGATCACGCGCGACATTGCCATCCGTTTCAACAACCGTTACGGCGAGACCTTCCGCGTGCCCGAGGGCTATATCCTGAAGGAGGGCGCAAAGATCAATTCGCTGCAGGATCCGCTGCACAAGATGAGCAAGTCGGACGAAAACCCCAATGCCTCCGTATATCTTGCGGACGACCGGGATACGGTCATGCGCAAGTTCCGCCGCGCCGTGACGGACAGCGACAACCGCGTTGCCGCGTCCGAGGAAAAGCCGGGCGTCACCAATCTGCTCAACATCTATGCGTCCTTTAAGGGCTGCACGGTTGCCGAAGCGGAGAAGGAATTCGAGGGCAAGGGGTACGGCGATTTCAAGACGGCGGTGGGCGAGACGGTCGCCGACGTGCTTGCGCCCATTCAGGCGGAGCAGAAGCGTCTGCTCGCAGACAAGGCATATCTTGCCGACGTGCTCAAAAAGGGCGCGGAAAACGCCTTCCGCACGGCGCGCAGAACGCTCTCGAAGGTGTACCGCAAGGTCGGATTTTACCGGGGAGAATAAGGCGTGTTCGGATACGTTCGCTACGATCTGCCCAATCTGCTCATAAAGGATTTCATGCTCTACAAGGCGCTCTACTGCGGGCTGTGCAAGTCCATCGGCGCGGCCTGCGGGCAGCGTGCACGGCTGAGCCTGACGTATGACGTCACCTTTCTTTCGGCGCTGCTGCACAACATGACGGGTACGGATATTCGCGTGGAGCGGCAGAATTGCTTCGAACACGCCATCCGTAAGCGTCCCATTGCGGCAGTGGACGATCTGACGATGGAACTCGGCACCCTCAATACCGTACTCGCATACTTCAAGCTTGCGGACGATATTGCGGACGGCAGCGGCGGCAGGATCAAGCGCGCCTGGTTCAAAAAGGGGTATAAGCGCGCCAAGAAGCGCTATCCGGAACTTGTCGCGCGTATCGGGCAGTTCGTCGCGGAACAGGCGGCGGTGGAAAAAAAGCGTTCGCCCTCACCCGACGAGGCGGCGGAACCGACGGCGCAGCTCATGCGCTGGCTGTGCGTCCATTTTCTGAAGGAAACATCTACCCCCGCGGCGGAAGAGCTGTTTTACGCCGTGGGCAAGTGGGTGTATCTGATCGACGCGCTCGACGACTATGAAAAGGACGTCAAAAAGAAGCGTTACAATCCCTTTGCGCTCGCCTACGGCAGCGCTACCCGCGCCGAACTCATGCAGGCAAACGGACAGGAGATTGCCTTCCTGTTCGACACGCTGTTCTATTCCATGCGCGAAGGGCTTGCGGGCATTACGTTTCATTTCAACCGGGACCTCACGGACAACGTGATCCTGCGCGGCATTCCGCTGGAGACCGCGCGCGTCATGAAAGGGGAACCGCGCAAGGAAATGGCAGGCGAACTTCCCAAAGTCAAAGCCTGACCTTCACGGACGAAAAAGGAGGGTGCCATGTCCGAGGAAAGCGAACGGGAAAAACCTTTACCGGAGGCTATGTCTGACATCGAAGATCCATTTTGGAAAGTGCGGGAATGCCTTGCGGAAGGCGATCTCATAAGGGCGCAGGAACTTTTGAATGCGTTTGAAGAGCATGGCGCTGAGTGGCAGTTCATGCAGGCGAAACTTTTTCGCGAAAAAAAGTGGTATACAGAAAGCAAACGATGCCTCGAGCGAGCGCTTGAGGAGAGCCCGGAAAACGAGACATACCGAAAGGAGTATAACGATCTTATTTTTCTTGCGGAAAAGGGAAAGATTAAAAAACAGCAGACTCGAGCAGAGATGGGTGAAGTTACGCAGGAATGCTGTATTGAAGTTGCATGTACAGGGCTGTGTACCTGTTTATGTGAAAGTTGTGACGGAATCTGATGCAGGATTAACAGAGAATTTATAAAGGAAAGATTATGAATAAGGACAATTACAGGCTCTTACAGGTAGATGAAAACGCCTCGGATGAGGAGATCAAGGCTTGTTACGAACGGCTCAAGGAGATCTATAACGAGGAGAAGTGGCAGGACGGCGAAGTCGGCAACAATGCCGCGCGTATGCTCGAAAAGCTGGACGCCGCCTATCAGGAGATCATGGAAGAGCGCCGCGAACAGGCAAGCAACACTTCGGGCGCGTCTTCGTTCGAAGAGGTATCCGATTGCATCCGCAGGGGGGACATCTCGCGCGCGCAGCAGCTTCTGGACGACTTCAACGAACGCAGTGCGGAGTGGCACTATCTGCAGTCCGTCGTCTTCTATAAAAAGAATTGGATGCAGGAGAGCAAGAAGCAGCTCGAGATCGCCATTCAGATGGACGGGAGCAACCAGAAGTACCGCGAGGCGTACGAAAAACTGAAAAACCGCGCGGATTACCGCCAGCAGTCCGGCGGTGCGCCCAACACCAATCCCGATCCCACTCCTGCGGGCGGCGATGAACAGATGGGCGGAAACTGGTGCTCGCAGTGTGCCTCTTTTTGCTATACGTTCCTGTGCGTCAACTGCCTGTTCAACCTGTGCTGCAACTGCAGGTAAACAGACGGCGGAGCGAAAAAAGGGGGGACGCGCATGAAAAAGCAGTCGCGATCCTTTGAAATAGCGCTGGCGGCGATCGCCTGCGCCGTTGCGGCGCTCGCGCTGACGCTGGGCTCCTATGTGGATTTTCTGCTTGCGGCGGGGTATCTCATTGCGGTATTCGCGCTCATGATCCCGCTCGCCAAGGGGCAGATCCTGGGATATTGTCTCGCGTTTGCGGGAGCGGTCATACTCTCCTTTCTGTTTACGGGGTTTGTGCTCGGGATCATGCAGATCCTGCCTTTCCTCGTGTTTTTCGGGCTTCATCCGCTCGCCAATTACTTGCAGAAGAAGTATGTCGGAAAGCCGCTTTGGCACGTCGTCGTCTTTTTGGTCAAGGTGGTCTGGTTCGATCTTTCCCTCTGGCTCGCCTGGGTGGTGCTGGACGAGTTTTTGGGGCTCAGCGCCATGACCTGGTACGATTTCGTCGCTCAGTATTTTTATCTCATTCTCTTTGTGGGCGGAACGGCGGTGTTCGCCCTCTATGATTATATGATATTTCTCTGCCAGAACGCGGCGGACGGCGCCGTGCGGCGGATCGGGAGGTGAGCGAAATGGACAAAAACGATATTTTGACCGTGACCTGTTCTGCGCTCGGCACGCAGGGGGAGGGGATCGCCAGAAAGGACGGCGTGACGCTCTTTATTCCCTGCCTTCTTCCCGGGGAGCGCGCCGATGTGCGCGTCCTGAAGATCAAGGGCTCCGTGGGCTATGCCAAGGTGGAGGATTTGCTTACCCCCGCCGAGCTGCGCGTGCGCCCGAAATGCGCCGTCTTCGGGAAATGCGGCGGCTGTCAGCTCCAGCATATCAAGTATCACATGCAGCTGAAATTCAAGACGAACCTTGTCAAAGATGCTTTGAAAAAGATCGCGGGACTTGATCTGCCCGTTGCCGCGTGCGAGCGCAGCGAAAGGGAATATGCCTACCGGAACAAGCTGCAGCTGCCCGTCGGACGCAGGAACGGCGAAAATGTGGTCGGTTTTTACGCGGAGCGTTCGCACCGTATCGTGCCCGCTTCGGCATGCCCGCTGCATCCGGATTGGGCGCAGGGGCTGATCGGGGCGCTCCTCAATTTCATGGAAAAGTGCGGGCTGGACGGCTATGACGAAGAGACGGGCGAAGGTCAGATCCGCCACATCGTCGTGCGCGAATTGCGCAAAAAGTTCATCGTTACGCTGGTGACCACCGTCCCCGAACTCAAAGGCATCGATTACTTTTTCTTCCTGCTCGATAAGGTGTTCCCCGAATACAGTTTCTGGCTGAACGTCAACGATCAAAAGACCAACGTCGTCTTCGGCGAGGAGTTCCGGCTGCTGAAGGGACCGGGGTTCTATGACTGTCAGGACGGGGGCATCACCTACGAGGTCGGACCGCGTACCTTCGTGCAGGTGAATGAAAACGTGCGCGGAAAGCTCTATGAGCGCGCGCTCTCCTTCGCGGAAGAAGGGGACACGGTGATCGATTGTTATGCGGGCGGCGGTTTGCTCACGGCAAAGTTCGCCAAAAAGTGCAAAAAGGCGTACGGGATCGAGATTGTACCCGAAGCACACGACTGCGCGCAAAAGCTGCGTTCTGACAACGCGCTCGGAGACAAGATGGAAAATCTGTGCGGCAGGGTGGAAGATCTGCTGGCGGAAGTGCTCGAACGGGAGCCGTCCGCGCTCGTTGTGCTCGATCCGCCCCGTGCCGGCGTTGCGCGCGGCGTGCTCGATCTGCTCATACAAAAGGACGTCGGAAGGATCGTCATGATCTCCTGCGATCCCGCCACGCTCGCCCGTGACCTCGGTATCCTGACGGGCTCTCTCGTTGACGAAAACGGGGCGCTCGTCAAAGCGCCTTCTCCCGCGGGGAAGTACGCCGTCACATGCGTCGAACCGTTCGATATGTTCCCTCAGACAAAGCACGTAGAGACGTTGGTTCTCCTTTCCAAAAATTCGGACAGTCATATCAACGTGACTGTTGAGTTCGGCGAAGGAGAGGGGCAAATCTCTCTGAAAGAAGTAGAAAAACGGGCAGAAGCTCGTAAGCCGAAAGAAAAAGTAACCTATAAGATGATACAGCAGTACATTGAAGAACATTACGGCTTTATGGTGCACACGGCGTACATTGCAGAAGTGAAACGCAGTTTAGGCTTGCCGATGTATGACGCGCCCAATGCAGTTGAAGAATTAAAACGTCCGCGATCGCATCCGACAGAAAAGATGGTTTTGGCTATTAAAGAAACTCTGGCTCATTTTGAAATAATATAATAGGGAAAAGCGCAAGCCTGTCACTTGCGCTTTTCTTGTATAAGTCCAACAAGCGGAGCCATTCCGGTGATAATGGCGACGAGGTCCCACCTGTTCCCATTCCGAACACAGAAGTTAAGCTCGTCTACGGCGAAAGTACTTGACCATCCAAGGTCCGGGAGGATAGCAAATTGCCGGATTTCAATCAAAAATGACCGTTTTCAAGCCGAAAACGGTCATTTTTCTTTTGTTTTTGATTGATTCCCTGACCGCTCGTTTATGCTCTTGCGTCGCATAAATCTGCCTTCAATTTTATTAAGTTACCACTCGTTTTTGCATTTTTCGGTCAATTTTTTGTCGCATAACCAATCCGTGAAATTTGACATTAAAATCGCCCGAAAGCAAGTTTTAGTTTTAATTTTGTCGCACAATTTGTCGCATAAATTGCCCTGAAAAGTCTTTATTTTAAGCCTTTTCAGGGCTTTTGCTATTTAGTAGACAAACTTTTTACCTTCGGCGAGCAGGAATTCGTCGCTCAAATCGGTATATGTGTCGGCAAGCCCGCCGAGGGTGTGCCCCACATACTTCTTGATAGCCGCCGCTGCGATTCCACATTCCGTACACCTCGTGTAAAAGGTGGTGCGCAGGTCGTACAGCTTATGTCCCGGCAATATGCCGTTGAATTTGTGGCGTATCTGTTCGAGACGGTAGAATTTCAACTCGTCGCCGTCCTTAACGTAGGGCGCAAGCATCGGCGTTATAGGTATCTTTTTAAGTTCCGTTTTGCCGTTCTTGCGCTTACTGTTATTGGCAACGATAAAGTCTCCTTCGACCTTTGCGGTGTAGTACTCATTCGGTCGCATACCAGTGTACAAGCCCACGGCGAACATCTGCTGATAGGGCGTTTCGGCGGTTTCTGCGAGCAACTTCTTTTCCTCATCTTTCGTTAAAGCCGTTCCGTGTTCCCTTTCGTGTTTGGAGTGGAACACCATATCTAACGGGTTGTGCTTTATAATTCCGTGCTTGATTGCGGCTTTGAAAATGAGGTTTAAAAGCGTGAACACGTCCTCCGCAGTCTTTCCCTTGCCCTGTTCCTCCAGCCCGTCAAACAGCGCCTGACATTGCTTGGGAACAATTCTGCGAATGGGAACGTCGCCGAAGTAGGGAGAGAGGTGGTTCTTGAACTGACTCTTTGCAACGCGCAGCGTACTTGCCACGACTTTACGACTGTAAAAGTTATCAAAGAAATACTCCGTGAATTTTACAAAAGTGTCGGGCACGGTGCTCTTGGTGTCGCCGTACTTTTCAAATTCCACCAGCTTGTTTATAAATTTGTGCTTTGCTTCTTCAAGGTTGTTCGACGATGCGTAGATATTATAGCCGTGGGTGCGCAGGCGAATTTCATAATTCTGATTGCCTTTGCCGCTCTCGCGCCTGTAAACACGCGCCGTCATGCCCTGAACTCTGAATAGTTGTCTGAATTTTCTCGGCATAAGTTTTAGCTCCTTTTGAGAGAACTTAATTTCGCTTGCCGATGAATCCGTACTTTTTTGTTGCGTATCATCCTGTATGTCCGTCAAGGATTTTATCTTTTCGAGCGAGATGGAGTCGGCAGCCGCTTTAAGTACAGCGTTTGTCGTTTCATCTCTCCTGTCATCGGGAACATACTTTAAAATGTCCAATAGTTTCTGTAATTCTTGGTCTGTCATTTACTCGGCAGACGGGCAAAGAGATTAGCTTTCGCCCATCTTGCTTTGTGCGTACCAACAGCCCGTCCTGCGGACTGCCAGAACCCGAGGGGTGTTACTATTATTAACCTTTATCACAAAATCCTCCTTATTATTTCCGCAGGGCCGGGGCAGAGCTCGTCATATCCTTGGGGTTTCGGTCAGTGGGGCGTGTTAAGTCCCTCCTGCGGATGTAACCTGAACAAAAGAAGTCGGTGCGCAATTAAAAGCGAACAGCCCATTCACCTATCCGAATTACCGTCATTGGCTTTTAATCGGGTCTCAATCGCTTTTGCTCAGGTTTTAGTTGTAGTGGTCTATTCAGTTTTATTATTCAGTTGTTCTTTCAAAGCCTGCCAGCCTGCGTATATGAGGGTAATCTTCTTAATGCCGTTGTCCTTCAAAAACTTGTTGAGTTTATCGAAGTCCTCGCGGTTTATAGAAGTCCCCCATACTGCATGGGCGGCTTTGCGCTCTTCCTTGTGCCTGTCCTCGTAGCGCTTGTCGATTTCTTTTTTCGTCATACTCATCTGACACCTCAGTCTACATAGACAAGCTCGGAAAGGATTTCCTGCTCAATCAGTCTGTTTACTTCCGTCTGCCTGCGGTAATCCTCCATGAAGTTCCCCGTGCGCTTGTATCTTGCGTTAGTTAATAGTTTGCCGCGCATATCTTCATCAAGTTGCTCCGCCTGCCTGTCGATGCCGTGCAGGTATTCGGGCAGGTTTTCAATCGCCCACAGCTTTCCAACGTTGTGCTCTTCCATGTATTTGAGAGCCAGCGTGCCATACTTTCCGTAAACGTGGTGCTGGGGCTTGACTAACTGTTGATAGCGTTTAATTTCTTCAACGGTCAGCCCTTCGCCCGCGTCAGCCTTGGCAATGAGCGCCTTGTCGTCAATCATATTACTTCCTCCTATCAGAATGTTAATACGATTATACACGCTTTGCGACAGAAGTCAAGAGTTTGAGCAAAATTTCCTTATTTGCCGCCCTTGCCGCTGCTCTTAATGTTAGCAGAGGAGGGGGACTTCGCTGCCCGTGACTTTTTGAGCAGAGCGTCGAATTCTTCGGGGTAAGCGCTCATCATATCGCCCACCATCTTGAATGCGGTGTCCTTGCCCTTGCCTAACCTTTCGGCGTGTTGTAATTGCTCGAATAAATCAGCCGTATCTTTGTTTTTGATGTCGAGGCTCTTCTGCAATGCGGCGTTCTGCGCGCGCAGAGTTTTGATTTCTTCCTCCGCGTGCTTGCGCTTTGAGGGTATAGGTTTGTCTGCCGTGCTCTCCACAGACTGTACAATGTCGTCGAGGTACTGTTCGGCTTGGCGTTTCGTATCGTCCGCGGCGGCTTGGGCTTTGGTCATTATCTCATTTGCCGTGTATTCCGCCGCCTCGATGTGCTGCGCCTGACTTCCTATCTTTCCGCGCTTCAATCCCCACTTCTTGCCGACGGTGTTGGCAAGCTCGGTTTGTAATGCCGAAAGTTTCTTCGGACTGTATAATTCTTTTGAACACAGTTTGCCGTTAGTGATTGGCACGAGGTTAAGGTGGAGGTGGGGAGTAGTTTCGTCCATGTGTACCACGGCGGAGATTATATTCTCCGCGCCGTACTTGTCTGCAAAGAACTTTACGAAGTCCTCAAAAAATTCCTCCTGTTTCGCCGTGGGCATACCCTCGAAGAATTCGTGCCCCGAACCTAACACAAAGGTGTTCATATAGATCGCGTCGCTGCGCACCTTGCGTTTTAGGTGCAAACTTGCGATGCGTTCGTTTATGTAGTCCATATAGCTTGCGGGCGGGTCAACGATGTGGTAATTGTTTTTCGTGCGCGAAAGGTCAATCTTCGGGTTTTTAGCCTCGTAGGTTTCATCGCGCTCGTTTTCTTTCTCGACGTTGCCGACGCTCGGTCGCTTTAATTTTTTCATATTGCATACGATATAACTTATACTTGGTTTCCTCCTTATTTTAAATTTGTCCCCGCGTTATGCGCCGTTGGCGCAGGTTTCTATCTTTTCCACATTATGTCGCCTTTGGCGGCATAAGTGTAGCTCACTACACTTATTTGCTGCGCTCATAAGTTGCGTTCGCGCTTGCAGCGGGCTTTCGGTTTGTAAATGGCTTGCTGTCTGCTTGCATTTACAAACCGCTTTCCTGTCGATATAGGTCTACAATCGAATACATAGACTGTGTTTGAATGTCCTTATTCTCTTTGATAAAGGCATAGAGTTTATTCAGGTCAACGCCTTTCAGTATGTCATTATCAGGACTGAGATTGCCGCGTATTTCTTTGAAATCTTCGCGTATCTTTTCAAGCGTAATCTTTGGTTTCTTCCTGTTTTCGTTGTGCCGTTTGGCGTTCTCACGCTGTTTGATTGTCTTGTCGAGCATAGGTTTTATAAGCTCGAAGTACTCATCTACCTGCGTGGTTTCGCTCTCCTCTAACGGCGGTGTTCCGAAAACATAGTTAGAGCATTGCTTGATAAGTAGACCTGCCTGCACGTCGTCGAGAGCTTCAAAGAACTTGGCAAGTGCCTTTGTAAATGTGAAGTGTTCCACACCGCGCTTGGCGGCTTTTGCCTTTTTTTTCTTTGCTTCGTCAAGCTGTTCAAACAGCAGATAGAAGAGTGCCTTTGCCTTGGATAAGGTCTTTTCGCTCGGCTCTTTATCATTGAAAATAAAGGCGCACATGGCTTTAATAACCTGCCCGGCTTCGTTGTGGCTCAGCTTGCAAATAGGCTTTGCATAGCTTGAATAAAAGTAGAATTTGTCTATTTCATTTTCCTCCATAAATAATATTTTGTTGTTGATTAGTTGCGGCATATTGTGGCCCCAACTGTGGTTATACAGTCATATATCTCACCACCTCCTCTTGTCTGAAATCGACTATAAGCCCCGTTTAACCGTCAATTTCAGATAAAAAAAGTCCATAGAAAGATACCTTCCTATGGACAGTTATTTTATATTGAATGTCCAAAAAAACGGTATGCTTATAACAGCCCTTGTCCACGCCGAAAGGCGCAACAAAAGCATACGGTAGAATAATTACTCTACCGCAAACGGCTTTAGAGCCGCTGATTATAAACAGTGACAGCCGCCATTGGCTACCCACAAAAGTGAGGTCGTCGCACAACGTTCCCCGGCTATTCTTGTACCGCAAAAATGCGGCACGTCCCCGTCATCGCAAGTTCGCAATCTAATGCGCAACACCGTAGTGGTGGAGGACTTAATCGGAAGTCAACCGCTCGGGTACCGTTTTTTGTTCTGCAAAATGCCGCCTTCCTGACCGATTACGTCATCAGCTGAATAGACGCTCAAAGACCAAATCGGGTGGGTATTTTCTGATAAATCGATTGAATACCTCTCAAATCCACTATATTGGCGGAGCCGTCTAAGATTCCCTCGTTTCTTTCACCGATACGGGCATTTTGCTTGCATCGAAAGAGCGTTCATTCCTCCGATACATTTATACTATAACATATAGCTTAACGCTTGTCAAGAAAAATAAAAACAAATGTTTGTATTTTTTATAGGTAACCATTTTATAATGACCTTGAAAAACGATTACGAATGTGATATAATAAAAAGGAATTATTGTAAAATTTAATTTTTGATTATTACAGCACGATAAGGAGCACATAAATGGCGGATAACAGAAAGGAGCAGGAGAGGGCAGAGCTGCACAAAATGATATGGAATGCGGCAACCGACCTCGTCCATGCAGGCGGCGTTGACGCTTGGGATTTCAAACAATATGTCCTCGGTACAATGTTTTACAGATATATTTCCGAAAATATTACCGAGTACATAAACGAAGGCGAGCACGCTGCCGGCAATGCAAGTTTTGACTATACTAAACTTTCTGATGAAGAGGCGGAACAGGCTCGCGCCGACCTTGTGCAGGAGAAGGGCTTTTTTATTCTGCCGTCGCAGTTATTCTGTAATATCAGGGCAGAGGCGGCAAGCGACGATAAACTCAACGAAACGCTTGAGAATGTGTTCAAGAATATTGAAACTTCTGCGCAGGGTAGCGAAAGCGAAGATGCGTTCAAGGGCTTGTTTGATGACTTTGACGTCAATTCCAACAAGCTGGGTGCGACAGTCGCTAAACGCAATGAAAAGCTTGTAAAACTGCTCGATACAGTCGCAGATATGAAGCTCGGCAAATATCAGGACAGCACCATAGACGCCTTTGGCGATGCGTATGAATATTTAATGAGTATGTACGCCTCGAATGCGGGTAAAAAGGGCGGTGAGTTCTTCACTCCGCAAGAAGTTTCTGAACTTTTAACACGGCTTGCAACTGTGGGCAAAACCGAAGTAAATAAGGTATATGACCCCGCCTGCGGTTCGGGCTCGCTGCTCCTTAAAGCCGCTAAAATTCTCGGCAAGGACAATATAAGACTGGGCTTTTTCGGTCAGGAGATAAATATCACAACCTATAACCTCTGCCGAATAAATATGTTCTTGCACGACATTGGCCCCGATAAATTCAATATCGCTCATGGCGATACCTTAACGGAGCCTGCCCATTGGGATGAGGAGCCGTTTGAAGTAATCGTATCCAATCCGCCTTATTCAATCCCTTGGGCGGGCAGCGATAACCCTCTTTTGATAAATGATATAAGGTACTCTCCCGCTGGTATACTTGCGCCCAAATCGAAGGCGGACTTTGCCTTTATAATGCACTCTCTTTCGTGGCTGGCAAGCAACGGTACGGCGGCAATTGTATGCTTTCCCGGCATAATGTATCGCGGCGGCGCCGAGCAAAAGATAAGGAAGTACCTCATAGATAATAACTTTATCGACTGCGTAATTCAGTTGCCTGCAAATCTCTTTTTCGGAGCGTCAATTTCCACCTGTATAATGGTGCTTAAAAAATCAAAGGCAACCAATGATGTCATTTTTATTGATGCCTCTAACGAATTTGTTAAAGTAACAAATAACAATAAGCTCACAGAGGAAAATATTCAAAAGATAGTTAATGCCTTTGTTGAGCGTAAAGATTCCGAATATTTTGCAAAAATTGTCCCCAACACCACTATCGGTGACGAGGAGCACAACTATAATCTTTCCGTTTCTACTTATGTGGAGCAGAAGGACACGCGCGAAAAGGTTGATATTAAAAAGTTAAACGAAGAAATCGCCCAGATAGTGGCGTACGAGCAGGTATTGAGGGAAGAGATTGATAAGATTATAGCTGAAATTGAGGGGTAAAAATGCGCGGTGATAAAGAAGCTGAATGCCTTGATTTTATTTTACAATCTGTTTTTTATAATAAAAATGGGGAAATTAGGCGTGATTTTGATGGTAAATCATATTTAGATGTTAACGAAGAAACATTTAAGAAATTATGGATTTTGTATATGGATATTCCTCATGAAACAATGTTTGGTCTTACCGAGGATGACGAAATAGAAGTTGCTTGTGCGCTTCGAAAAGCAAAATCGAATGATAATTTAAATGCCTTCCCTGATTTTGTTTTTGATAATGGATTTATAGAACATTTTCAAATTACTTCGTCAAAGGTTACCCGTAAGGGTTCAGGGCAAATTTTAAAAGAGAAAGGCTTTGAGAGAGAGGTAAAAGATAAGCAGGATAAATTTGTAGAAATGTGTAACGAAACACCGAGCTATGATAAGGTGCGTTCATGTGTATCAACAATGAAATTTCCTGTACACAGTTATGACTATTTGGTGCAGTCATTCACGCAAAATTGTGAGCATCATCTTGAAAGTCTGCACAAATATAATGGCGCAAAGGATATAGGCATTTTTTTGATAGAAAACTCTGAAACGGCATTGACCATGACAGAGAATATTTTTGTGGATTGGAAAGATGGTATGTCGCATGGCGATTTGCGAGAACAACAGTCTTTTAATTGTTATAGGTTAAGCAGAGATAAAAACATGTTAAATTATCTCTATGGTTTGCGGGATAAGTTAAGATATGTGATTTATGTATATGTAGATTTAGTTTATAGGAAAGGTGGAACAGGGTTAGAGGTATTTGATTGTTATGAAGTAAAAAAATTTGAAATTATTAAAATTGAAAACATACCGTATTTATTAAAGCCTGTCTCTTATACACATCTGACGCTGCCGACGA
>URHP01000001.1 GCA_900547645.1 uncultured Eubacteriales bacterium | reverse complement strand
TCTCCGCGGTGCTTGCCGTCGGTGCGGCTGCAGTCGCGGTGCTGATCGTCAGAAAGAAGAACTGAATCTGTACGGAAAAAGAGCCTTCATGAATCATGAAGGCTCTTTTTTGCTTGCCGCGAGGGTGCAGAATGTGGCGGTCCATGGTCTGTCCTGCCGCGGTCCGTTCGTTTCCGGCGGCAGATTTTTTCATTCTGTTGACGTCCGTCGGGATTTTGTGTATAATATAAGTACAAAATCCGGAAAGGAGTGGTGTACGATGGGGTTATTCGATAAGCTGAAAGAGGGGTTTGCGTCCTGGCTCGGAAAGGCAAAGGACGAGGCGGTGGAAAGGGCGGCGGACGCCGCCAAAGAGAAGGCGGAAGAGGCGGTCGACGAAGCGGTGGACCGCGCCCGCGAGAAGCGCGAGGAGCGCAGGGAAGAACAGGAGAAGGCGAAGGAAGCGGAGCAGAAGGCAAGGGAGGATTCCCGTGTCTGCGAAAAGTGCGGCAGGAAAGCCGCGCCCACGGAAAAATTCTGTCCGGACTGCGGCGGAAAGATCGTCGAACGCCGCCGCGTGTGCGCGAAGTGCGGACACGCCGCCAAGGAAGGCGAAAAGTTCTGTTCGGAGTGCGGCGGCGAGATCGTCGAAAAAATCACAGAGTGACTGACAGCGGCGTCCGGGTTCCGGCGCCGCTGTTCGATTGCGAAAAACGCCGCGGCGCGTTCGCGGGAAACAGCAGGAACGCCGCAGGGCAAAGGGCAACATGCCCGGAACAAGAAAATCCCCCGCATCCGGATGCGGGGGAAATCGGTGATGGGCGTTTATTCCGAAGGATTCATCAGATCGCACAGTTTCACGAGCAGGTTGGAGGCGGGGAACGCCGCCAGCACGATGCACACGATGTACAGGATCTGCGTAAAGGAGAGCTGCACCGTGGACCAGCCCGTGTACACGAGTTCGCCGAGGAAGGGCACGGCAAGGATGAGTATGCTCACGCCTACGGATACGGCGTACACCGCCGCGCGCAGCAGGTTGAAGGGTTTCAGGATGCGGAAGAGCATCACCAGCCCGCCGAAGGAGACCGCGAGCACGAACAGCGGATTGATGAGCTGCAGTTCTTCGCCCTTGACGGTGAGCGCGATCTGCATGGTGCCGAATTCTTCGGGCAGCACCGTGACGCCCACGTAGACCGCCAGCACGCACAAAATGAGCGTAATCGCGCCCGGGATCGACCGTGACAGCACGTACGGGATAAATTTCCCTTTGACGCGTTCGCCGTTCGGCTGCAGCGCCAGCACGACGGAGGGGAGCGCGGTGACGAGCGTCTCGAACAGCAGCATGTTGTTGGTCGTAAAGAAGTACTGCGTGCCGAGGATAAAGCAGAACGCCGCCAGAAGCACCGTAAAGAGCGTCTTCATGATGTAGAGCGCCGCGCTCGACTTGATGTTGTTGATGACGCGCCTGCCCTCATAGACGACGTTGGGCAGGTTGAGGAAGTTGTTGTCCATCAGCACCAGGTGGGAGACGTTGCGCGCCGCCTCGCTTCCGGACGCCACGGACACGGCGCAGTCCGCTTCCTTGAGCGCGAGGATGTCGTTGACACCGTCGCCCGTCATGGCGACGGTGTTTCCCTGCTTTTTGATGGTGCGCACCAGGATCGCCTTCTGTTCGGGGGTGACGCGTCCGAACACCGTGTACTGATTGGCGACGTTTTCCACTTCCAGGTCGGTCAGCCCGTCGAGGGAGATATACTGTCCTGCATTCTTGACGCCCACGCGCCGCGCCACTTCGGACACGGTGACGGGATTGTCGCCCGAGATGATCTTGATTTCCACGTCGTTCTCGCGGAACCACTTGATGGTCTCGATCGCGTCCGAACGGATATTGTCCGCCAGCGTGATGATCGCCGCGGGACGGAACAGGCTGGGCAGCCGTCCGCCCGAGATGGGGCTGGGGGAATAGGCGAGCAGCAGCACGCGCATGCCCGCCGCGGCGTATTGCTTGACGATCTTGTCGATCTTGGGCGGCATGGGGCGCAGCACAAATTCGGGCGCGCCCATCGCAAAGGTGCCCGTCTCTCCGAAGGTCACGGCGGAGAGCTTGCGCTTGCTCGAAAAGGGGATGGTCGCCGTCGCCTGCAGGGCGTTCGAATGCCCGAAACGGTTGTACAGGGCGATGGAGGTCTGGTTGTTGTCGTCAAGGGCGGAGAGCATGCTGCCCATGACCTCTTCGATGGGATTGTCCACAAAGTTGTTCAGGATCATCACGTCGTTCACCGTCATCCTGCCGTCCGTGATGGTGCCCGTCTTATCCAGGCACAGCACGTTGACGCGGGCGAGCATTTCCAGCGAATACAGGTCCTGTACGAGCGTCTGCTTCTTGGCGAGCCGCATGACGCCGATCGCCATGGCAAACGAAGTGAGCAGCAGCAGTCCCGAAGGGATCATGCCGATGACGACCGCGCCCGTGAACTGGATGGTCATGCTCATGTCCGAACCCGTCGCCTGCCAGTTCACATAGAACATCGCCGCGGCGACAAAGGGGATAAGGATGCCGATGACGCGGATGAACAGCCGGATGGAGTTCATGATCTCCGAGCGCGGTTTTTTATACTTTTTCGCCTTGGAAGTGAGGGAGTTGAGGTAGGTCGCCTTGCCCACCTTGTCGGCGCGCACGCGGCAGGCGCCGCTCGCCACGTACGAGCCCGCATACAGCGTCTCGCCGGGCGCCTTTTTGACGGGGACCGATTCGCCCGTCAGAAGCGATTCGTTGATCTCCACGTTGCCGTCGAGCAGGATGCAGTCGGCGGGGATCTGCTGTCCCGCTTCCAGCAGGATGACGTCGTCCAGCACGATGTCCCGCACGCCGATCTCCGTCTTTACGCCGTCGCGCATGACTTTGGCGGTCGCAGAAATAAGCACGGAGAGTTTATCGATCTGTTTTTTGGCGAGGATCTCCTGCACGATGCCGATGAGTAGGTTCGCCGCGAAGATGGCGACGAACAGGAACTGCGAGACGGGCGCGCCCGCATAGACGAGCGCGAGCGCCACGATCAGGCACAGCAGGTTGAAGAACGTGCAGATATTCCCCACGAAGATGCTCGTGTAGGATTTGGAATACTTCTTGCTGACGTCGTTGAACAGGAACTGCGAAAAGCGCAGTTCCGCCTGTTCGGAAGTGAGCCCCTTGTCGGGATCGGGCGTAAAGCGCTCCACGTCTTCGGCGGAGGGCAGGTTTTTGGCGCGGCGGAAGCGCTTCATCAGTTTTTTCCGGTCAAGCTGATCTTCGCGCACCGCGCCGCCGCCCATCACGCGCTCGGAAAAGCGTTTGCCCTGCGTTTCGGGCTGCGCCTCTTCCTGCGGCTCTTCGGCGAGCCGTTCGTTTTCTTGCTTGTTCAATGCAGGTCCCCCTGTCGGGTATTCGCGCGCCGGGCGGTCCCCGGCACGCCATGCCCCCATTATACACCGTATGCGCGCAAATGTCAAAAATAACGCAAAGACTTTCGCTTTTTTTCGCGCGCCCGCGCGTGACGGTTGCAATCCGCGCGAAAAAAGTGTATAATTGAAAAAAACGCAAGAGGCAGTTATGATAGATATTGCGATCCTTCGCGCCGATCCCGACCGCGTGCGCGAAAATCTGAAAAAGAAATTCCAGGACAACAAACTCCCGCTCGTGGACGAGGCGCTTGCCCTTGACGAAAAGCGGCGCGCCCTTCAGACGGAAGGGGACGCGCTCCGCGCTGCGCGGAACACCCTCTCCAAGCAGATCGGACTGCTGATGCGGGAGAAGAAGACGGCGGAAGCGGAGGCGGTCAAGGCGCAGGTCAACGCGGACGCCGCGCGTCTCGCCGACATCGAGGCAGAGACCGTGACCGTGAGCGAGCGGCTCAAGGCGATCATGATGCGCATTCCCAACTTCATCTCCGATCAGACGCCCATCGGGAAGAACGACACGGAGAACGTCGAGCGCGAACGCTTTCTGGAGCCCAAGGTGCCCGACTTTGAAATTCCCTACCATGTGGAGATCCTCGAGCGGCTCTCCGCCATCGATCTGGACAGCGCGCGCCGCACGAGCGGGCAGGGCTTTTACTATCTGATCGGCGACGTGGCGCGCCTGCATTCCGCGGTGCTTGCCTATGCGCGCGACTTTATGATCGGCAAGGGATTCACCTACGTCATCCCGCCCTTTATGATCCGTTCGGACGTCGTTTCGGGCGTCATGAGCTTTGAGGAGATGGAGGGCATGATGTACAAGATCGAGGGCGAAGATCTGTACCTGATCGGCACCAGCGAGCACTCCATGATCGGGCGGTTCATGAACACCACGCTGCCCGCCGAACAGCTGCCTTTGACGCTGACCAGCTATTCCCCCTGCTTCCGCAAGGAAAAGGGCGCGCACGGCATCGAGGAGCGCGGAATCTACCGCATCCACCAGTTCGAAAAGCAGGAGATGATCGTCGTCTGCAAGCCCGAAGAGAGCGAAATGTGGTACGACAGAATGTGGCACTATACGGTGGAACTGTTCGTGTCCATGGGCATCCCCGTCCGCACGCTCGAATGCTGCTCGGGCGATCTTGCCGACCTCAAGTACCGCAGCGTAGACGTGGAGGCATGGTCGCCCCGCCAGAAGAAGTACTTCGAAGTGGGTTCGTGTTCCAACCTGACGGACGCGCAGGCGCGGCGGCTGGGCATCCGCTATAAGACGGAAAAGGGCTCGGCGTTCGCGCACACCCTCAACAACACGGTGGTCGCGCCGCCCCGCATGCTCATCGCCTTCCTGGAAAACCATCTCCATGCGGACGGCAGCGTGGACATTCCCGAGGTCCTGCGTCCGTACATGGGCGGCACGGAGAAGCTCGTCCCCCGTTCATGAAATACGTTTTTTTCGACATCGAGTGCGCCTGCGTCTATAAGAGCGTGGCAAAGATCTGTGCGTTCGGATATGTCGTCACGGACGAGACGTTCCGCGTCCTGGAGCGGGAGGAGATCCTGCTCAACCCCAAGGGAAAGTTCCATCTGACCGACCGCAAGGGGCGCGAGGGGCTGGTGCTGCCGTACGTCTACGAGGATTTCAAAAAATATCCGCTCTTTCCCGCGGTCTACGCGCGCATCAAGGCGCTGCTGGAGGACAGGGATCACATTGTTCTGGGACACGCGACGCTCAACGACGTCAACTATCTCAATCTGGAGACGCGCCGCTATAAACTTCCCTCCCTGAAGTTCCGCTATTACGATACGCAGTTCTTCTACATGAACGTCAAGAAGGATTTTTCCCGTCAGCTCGGGCTGGGGGCGATGGCGGAAGAGCTCGGGGTGGAGTTCACGCCCCACCGCGCCGTGGACGACGCCTACGCCACCATGCGCGTGTGCGAGGCGATCCTGCGGCAGGCAAACGCGGACACGGTGCCCGCATTTGCCGAGCGCTACCGGATCCGCGCGGGGCAGATCGCGGGGTATCAGATCACGCCGCTCGCCTCGCAGGGGCTGCAGACCTATCTTGCCGAGCGCGACGAGGAACGCGAAAAGCGCGCGAAGGCGCACGATGAATTTTACCGTTATGTCAACAAGCACATGCACCGCCGCAGCAAGGGCGGCACGCTGGAGGGCAAGGTGTTCTGCTTTTCCAAGGAAGTGGAGGAAGAGGTCCCGCTGTCCGTACACCTTGTGGCGGCGATCTTCGCTTCGGGCGGGAAGTACACCTCGCATCCGGCGGAGTGCAATGTATATATCGCGCGCGGACAGGGCGGCGTGCGCTATCAGAACGCGGTGAACGCGGGCGCGGCGTTCGTTCCGCTCGAACGGCTGGAGAGCGCGCTGTTACAGGTATGAATCTTCCCGCAGAATTTTTACAGAAAATGCAGAAAAGGCTGGGCGCGGCGTACCCCGCCTTTTTGCGTTCTTATGAAGATGCGCCCGTCAGGGGGGTGCGCGCCAACCTTCTGAAGCTCACGGCGGCGGAGTTTGCCGCGCTTGCACCCTTTGCCCGGGAACCTGTTCCGTGGGCGGAGGGCGGTTTTTATACGGATGCGGAAAAGCCGGGGCATACCGCCGCCCATCACGCGGGATTGTTCTATGCGCAGGAGCCGTCCGCCATGTGCGCCGCGCCTCTGTTGAACGTGAAGCCGGGCGAACGGGTGCTCGATCTGTGCGCCGCGCCCGGAGGAAAGACGACGCAGCTCGCCGCAGTCATGCGCGGGGAGGGGGTGCTCGTCGCAAACGAATACGTCTATGACCGCGCGCGCATCCTTTCGCAGAACGTCGAGCGGCTGGGCGTGACAAACTGCGCCGCAGTCAACGCAGACACGGCAGCGCTTGCCGCCGCGCTGCCCGCGTATTTCGATAAGATCCTCGTCGATGCTCCCTGTTCGGGCGAGGGCATGTTCCGCAAGGATGCGGTCGCCGTTAAAGAGTGGAGCGCGGAGAACGTGGCACACTGCGCCGCACGGCAGCGCGCCATTCTGGACGACGCCGCGCGGCTGCTTGCGGGCGGCGGGACGCTCGTCTATTCCACCTGCACGTTCGAGCCCTGCGAGGACGAAGAGCAGATCGCGGCGTTTCTTTCCCGCCATCCCGGATTTGTAAAGGAGACGGAGCGGCTGCTCCTGCCCCATGAGGTGCGCGGCGAAGGGCACTACGCGGCGCGGCTTGTAAAGACGGAGGGGGAAGCGCGGAACGCGTCTCCCTTTCCGCAGCGGCGCAATGCGGCGGCGGAGCGGGCGTGGCGGGAGTTTGCCGCGGACTTCTTTGTCCGTCCGCCGGAAGGTGCGGTCACGACGCTTGCGGACGGCAGAATGTTCCTGCTTCCCGCCTCTTTGCCCGCGCTTCCCGGCAGGGTGCTGCGCGCGGGACTCGAACTCGGATGCTTCGACGGCAAGCGGTTTACGCCTGCCCATGCCCTTGCCATGGGCGTGACCTGTGCCGACGTACGCAGCGTCTATGCGCTTTCGGAGGAAGACTGTATCCGCTGGCTGCGCGGCGAGGCGCTCCCCCGCGAGGGGCGCGGCTGGGGCGTCGCCGCATGGAGGGGGTATCCCGTCGGACTGGGCAAGGCGTCGGGCGGCATGCTGAAAAATCACTATCCGAAGGGGCTGCGCGACGGTGCGGTCCTGCTCTGAACGAAGAACAGCGGCGGCGCATCCCGTGCGGGACGCGCCGCCGCTGTTTATGCGATCATATTTGCGGACGGAATATTTTTTCAGGGGTTGACAATGCCGTGATATTGTGATAGGATAGAGCCGAGACAGCGAAGGGGGAAAGATGTATGGCAAAGCGGTTTTGGATATTTTTGGGAATTTTCGTCGTTGCGCTGACATTCGGCTTGATTTTGTTTGTCCCCGCCGTTTCGCCTAAGATCGACGATCAAATTGCTTATGGTATGGAGTATGATGCGGCTTGGGATAGACTTTATTGTAAAGTAGAAATAGTTCCGGCAACAAAATATCGTATTAGGAGTTGTACATTTGTAGCTACAGTACATGATCGATATGGAAATGTAATAGATGAACGTGAGTTAACAACAAATTCTTCTATACGTTGGAGTATTGATGGGATTGAAGAAATGCCTGCAAGTCTCGATATAGACATCATAAAAGTGAAAACAGATAATACGTTTGATCTGATCCTTTCGATTATTCTGATCTGCGGGGCGGGGGTAGCCCTGTGGTTTGCTATCCAAAGTAAGCGAAAGGAACGGAAGGAAATCGAGGCGGCATGGCGGGAAAAGAGCGGACAAAGTTCCCGAAATGATGATGCAAAATAAAAAAACGGGCGGTTTTCCGCTCGTTTTTTTATTCCGTTCGTGATAGTTCCGTTATTCCTGCGCTTCGCCGTCTTGCGGCGCGTCCTGTTCCTGCGCATCCTGCGCTGCCTGTTCTTCCGCCTGCCGCTCCAGGAAGGGGCGGTTGACTTTTGCCGCAAACAGGAATACGACGATCCCCGCTGCAAGCAGGCAGGCAATGGGAATGGCGCCGAGGTTGACGGAACCCGTCGCGTGCGTCACGACGCCGACGAGCAGCGTGCCTAAAAACGCCGCGCCCTTGCCGAAAATATCGAGGATGCCGAACAGACATCCCGACTGGTCGGGCGGGATGATCTTGGCGAAGTAGGAGCGGGAGAGCGCCTGCACGCCGCCCTGGAACAGTCCCACGGCACACGCAAGTACCCAGAACTGCCAGACCGCGTTCATAAAGACTGCAAACACCGCAATGCCCGTATAGGCGACGATGCAGATGAGAATGAGAATATCGTTTTTGACTTTTCCCGCAAGTTTTCCCATGATGATGGCGGCGGGGAAGGCGACGATCTGCGTCAGCAGCAGCGCAAGCAGCAGGTTGGTCGTGTCAAATCCCAGCGTATCGCCGAAGGACGTCGCCATGTCGATGACGGTATACACGCCGTCGATATACAGGAAGAAGGCGACCAGAAAGAGGATGATCCCCTTTTTGTTCGGCACGTCCGACTTTTTGGAAAATACGGAGAACAGCCGTTTGAAATTGTCGCGGATGGCGTGCGGGGTGCGCGGGACGAAGTGCGTCTGGCGGTAATTTTTGAGCAGCGGGATGGTGAAGCCGATCCACCAGACCGCGTTGATGACGAGCGCGATGGGCATGGACGCCGAATAGGGCAGTCCCGAAAAGAGGACGACGACGATGCTTATCAGGAAGGGGATGCAGCTTCCGATATAGCCGAAGGCATAGCCCTTGGAAGAGACGATGTCCGCGCGTTTGGGCGTCGTCATGTCCACGAGCATGGCGTCGTAGAAAGCAAGGCTCCCCGAGTAGAAGATCTTCGTCAGGATAAAGACGATCAGGAAGATGAGCCACGGCATGGGGATGCCGAGTGCGGCGCAGCCTAAAACGCCCATGATCGCAAACAGCATGAAGACGGGCCGTTTATAGCCCTTGAAGTCGCTCAGCGTTCCGAAGATGGGGCTTAAAACGGCGACGCACAGCGTCACGATGCTCGCGGCATATCCCCAATAGGCGGTGGCGACCTCTTTGGCGATCCCGTCCGCTTCCGCCAGCCCGTTGAAGTAGATGGGCATGATGGTGCTGATGAGCAGCGTGAACGCCGAATTTCCCACGTCGTACAGGATCCAGCTCCATTCGAGCTTCCTTTCGGGCGTCAGTCGTTTCATATCGTTTCCTCCGATTCATAGTTGGAAAAGAACCTTTCGTCAAGCGGCGCTTCTTCCGCAAGAAAGGCGCGGAAATTGTCAAGCAGCGCCATGGCTTTCTGCAGGGCGCGCGCGTAGCAGGCGCTCAGCGCGGCGCAGCATTCCGCCGATGCGGGGGTGTTCCGTTCGGGGATGATCATGTCGCTGACCGAACGGCTCCCGATCAGCCGCAGGATGCCGCGCAGCAGGGCGCGTCTGACGCCGTTCGGGCAGCGCAGCAGACGGCTGCAGCGTCCCATCGAGCGGATCGCCGTCTTTGCCTGCTTTTCCGTGATCTTGCAAAATGCCGCAACGGCGGAGACGTTGTCCGCGTCCGCACGGATATGCGATGCAATGTGTTCCCTGACGGGATCGCGCCCGTCGCGCAGCAGCATCGCGCGTTCGAATGCCGCCTCTGCGGCGGTATGCGAGATCTTGTGCAGCCGCATCTGCGCGGCGACTTCGGGGTGGCACGCGCTGTCCAGTGCAAAGTGGCAGACAAAGCCGTACAGGTAGGCGCGGTCGCTTGGGCGGTCCCCCCGTGCGCGCAGCGTGTCCCGCGCGCCCGCAAAGAAGTCCGCGGCGCGCGCCTCGTGCATGCGCTCTCCGCGTTCGTTGACGGCGTTGTGCCTGAGCGGGTGAAAGTAAAACAGCGTGTCCGGTCCGTGCAGTCCGAGCGCGAATGCGCGGGGGCATGCGTCGATTTCGGGGAACTGTTCCGCACCCGGCTGTTGTCTGATGTCTTCTCCGAATGCGCGGTGCGCGTAGATCGCAGGCATGGCGTCTCCTTTTGTGTACCTATCCATTATAAAGCATACGGCAAAAAAAGTCTTCATAAAGTTGTAAAAAAGTTGTAAATTTTTTTATATTCTGCGGCAATTGCATTTGAGCGGGAAATGTGATACAATCCAATCGTAAAAAACAGACAGGAGGCAGTCTATGAATGATCGGCCGCAGGCGATCCTGATCCGCGGGGCACAGGTCCATAACCTGAAACACATTGACGTAGACGTCCCGCTTCACGAGATCGTCGGCATTGCAGGCGTGTCCGGTTCCGGCAAATCTTCGCTTGCGCTGGGCGTGTTGTATGCGGAGGGTTCCCGCCGCTATCTTGAGGCGCTTTCAACATATACCCGGCGGCGGATGACGCAGGCGGCAAAGGCGCAGGCAGATGAAATTCTGTATGTTCCCGCTGCCCTCGCGCTGCACCAGCGGCCCGCCGTTCCCGGGATACGCAGCACCTTCGGCACCGGGACGGAGCTTTTGAACAGCCTGCGGCTCATGTATTCGCGCCTTGCCGACCACCGCTGTCCCAACGGGCACTATCTTCCGCCGTCGCTCGCCGTTGCGGCGGGACGGGAACTTATCTGCCCGGAATGCGGCGCTGCGTTCTATGCGCCCTCCGCCGAAGAGCTTGCATTCAACAGCCAGGGCGCGTGCCCTGCCTGCAGCGGGACGGGGATCGTGCGCACGGTGGACAGGAGCACGCTTGTTCCGGACGAGAGCCTGACCATCGACCAGGGCGCGGTCGCGCCGTGGAATTCGCTGATGTGGTCGCTGATGACGGACGTATGCCGCGCGATGGGGGTGCGGACCGACGTGCCGTTCCGCGATCTGACGGAACGGGAAAAGGAGATCGTGTTCGACGGTCCCGCCGTAAAGAAGCACATCTTTTACCGCGCAAAAAATTCTGACGTGGCGACGGAACTCGATTTTACATATTATAATGCCGTCTATACGGTGGAAAACGCGCTTTCCAAAGTAAAGGACGAGAGCGGCATGAAGCGCGTGGAGAAGTTCCTGAAACAGGAGCCCTGTCCCGAATGCGGCGGGACGCGCCTCAACGCAAAGGCGCGTGCGCCGTGTCTTCGCGGGATATCCCTTGACGAAGCCTGTTGCATGACGCTGACAGAACTTGTACAGTGGGTGGACGGCGTTCCCGCAAGCCTGCCCGGCGAGATGCGGCCGATGGCGGAGAATATCTGCGATTCTTTCCGTACGGCGGCAAAGCGTCTGATGGATCTGGGGCTTGGGTATCTGACGCTCGACCGCGCCGCTTCCACGCTTTCCACGGGCGAGCGGCAGCGCATGCAGCTTGCGCGTGCCGTACGCAACCGGACGACGGGGGTGTTGTATGTGCTTGACGAACCGTCCATCGGACTGCATCCTTCGAATATTGCGGGACTTGTCGATGTCATGCACGACCTTGTCGCCGACGGCAATTCCGTCATCCTGGTGGATCACGATACGCAGATTCTGGGTGTTTCCGATCATATCATCGAGATGGGCCCGGGTGCGGGCGCGGACGGCGGAACGGTGATCGCGCAGGGAACGGTCGCCGAGCTCGTGAGCGATGTAAACTCGAAGATCGGCCCCTATCTGAGCGGTACGCGGCGCGAACGGCTGCGTCCGCAGGGATCTGCAAAGGAACTGTTTGCCCGTGGGACGATCCGCCTGTCAACGGATGCGATCCACACCGTCAGGCCGCTGGAGGTCCGCATCCCGAAGGGCAGGCTCACCGTCGTGACGGGCGTATCCGGATCGGGCAAGACAACGCTCATTCTCGAAAGCCTGATCCCCGCGCTCGAGGCGGTCATTCAGGGCAAAAAACTGCCCGCGCATGTCCGTGAGATCGAGGCAGAGGGGATCGCACAGGTCAAACTCATCGACGCCACGCCCATCGGCATCAATGTGCGTTCGACCGTCGCGACATATGCGAATGTACATGACGAACTGCGCAAGATCTTTGCCCGTACGCCGGATGCACGGGAACGCAAATACAGAGCGGGGGATTTTTCTTACAACACGGGCAGCCTCCGCTGCCCCGTCTGCGACGGGACGGGGACGATCAGCCTGGACGTCCAGTTCCTTCCGGACGTGGAGATCCCCTGTCCCGAATGCCGCGGAACGCGCTATTCCAGGGACGCGCAGTCCGTGCGGTATAAGACCGGGGAGGGGAAAGAATATTCTTTGCCCGATGTGATGGCGATGAGCGTGCATACCGCGCTCGGCGCCTGCCGCGAGATGAATCTGGTCTGCCAGCGGCTGCAGGTTCTGGACGACCTCGGGCTCGGGTATCTCACGCTCGGAGAGGCGACGCCGAGCCTGTCGGGCGGAGAAGCACAGCGGCTCAAACTCGCAAGCGAGATGGGAAAAGCGCAGCAGGATTCCGTCTTTGTGTTTGATGAGCCGACGATCGGGCTGCACCCGTCGGATGTAAGAACGCTTGTCGGCGTATTTCAGACGCTGATCGATGCCGGGGCGACGGTCATCGTCATCGAGCACGATCTGGACGTCATCCGCTGTGCGGATTATGTCATAGACATGGGACCGGGCGGCGGAACGGACGGCGGACGCATCGTTGCGTGCGGTTCTCCCGAGGAGATCGGACAAAATCCGGACAGTATTACGGGAAAATTTCTGGCATAGTTTTCTGCGGCATGAAAAAAGCTCACGCTGATGCGTGAGCTTTTTTGTTTTCAGAAAGAGCCTCAGTCGTTGTAAGGATCGTTTTCATCCTTCGGCGTTTCGGCAGGCGCTTCGGCGGGAGTTTCTTTCTCCGTCTTCTTTGCGGGCCTTACGCGCTTATCCTTTGCGGGTTTGATCTTGGTGTGCTTGCCGACCTTCTTGTGGACGCGGCGCACGATGATCGCAACGATCGCAAACACCAGCGCAAAGGCGAGGACGCCGGAGGAGACGATCAGCCAGACGTTGGTGTCTCCCGTCGCGGGCGTCTCGTCGTCCGTCGTCGTGTCGTCATCCGTCGTCAGATCGTCCGCTTCCACGGTGACGTCCGTCGTCGAATAATCGAGGTAGAGCGCGGTGCCTTCGTCCGTCTCGGAGAGCAGCCATGCGATCCCTTCCGTGTACGCGGACTGCGTGTACGAACCGTAGGGATTGCCGAGGTTGTCCTCGTCCGTCGTCCGGTCGTAGCGCAGGTAGTCTTTTGCGTCGAAGAAGGTGTAGGTGTAGTAGAGCGCGTATTCGGCGGGCAGGTTTTCGTCCGTCGCAATGTCGTGCGCATCCTTCAGTTCTTCCACCGTCTCGGAGAGCAGGCTGTCGTAGTTGTCTGCAACGTCCGTCGAGGTGTAGTCGTCAAAGAATACGTAGCTGTGTGCGGGGATCTTGGTGCCCGTCGGCGTGACGGTCCCGGTCTCGGGATCCACGTCATAGTCGCGCGAGCCCGCCCAGACTTCCAGACGGTAATCTTTTGCGGTATTGCCCGTGCGCACATAGAAGGTGACTTCCGTCCACTTGCCCGCATTGGCCGCGGTGCCCTGTACGGTGATCTTGCTTGCGTAGTCCGCCATCTCTGCGCCGAGGTAGTTGTAGCGCACGTAATCTTCGTTCTGCTTCTGCTCGTCGGTCAGCGAATCGTAGATGTCCAGCACTTCCTGCGAATAGCTGTATTCGCCGCGGCTGACTTCGGTGCGGTAAGCGTAGTACTTGCCGTTGTCGAAGTAGAACGCGATCGTCGTATTGCCGTCCGCATCCACGGCGATCAGGTTGCCGTTTTCGTCCTGCGTGTAGTTCTTGAGGTTCGCGTAGTAGTTGCCGTCGTTCGCGCCCACCTTGGTGTACAGCCCGTTGTCCTCGCGGTAGAACAGGATGTCCTCGCGGGAATTGAAGTCGCTCGCCGAAGGATCGCCGAGGACGATGTTCCCGTTATCGTCGTACCAGAAGGTGATGGCGGGAAGGGTGGGGGTAAGCGGATCGTTCCAGCCGTTCTTGACGTCGGACGTGTCGATGAGGTAGACGGTCGCCGTCGCGTTCGCGGAGAGCTTGACGCGCAGCGAGATGCGCTGATAGGAGTTCGCCGCCACCGAGAAGGTGTCGCGCGAAAGGTATCCGTAGGAGCTAACTTCCTCGTCGGAGGTGTTGAGCACGACGAGGGGACGGTTGGCAACGCGGGAAGATGCGCGCGTTCCGTCGGCGTTGTAATCGCCGAAGATCTTCGCCCACCACTGCTCGCCCGCGGACAGGTTGCTGTCGGGCGCGAAGGTGTAGTTGTTGGCGTTTGCGATCGCGTTGAGTTCCGCCGCCCAGGCGTCCGCCGGTTCGGAGCTCGTCGCCTTGCCCATGTAGGTGCTCGCGTATTTTGCCTGCAGCAGACCGCTCTGCAGCGTGTCGGGCACGGTGGAGTTTTCCACGCCGCCCGTCACGATGGACGTGCTCGCGTTGGGAACGCCGCGGAAGTTGGCAGGCGTTGCAAGCGTGTTGCGGATGTCCTTGTCGGTGTTGGTGCCGGAGGTGTCGAAGCCGGAGTCGTTGTCCACTTCGCCGGTCAGCGTAACGACCTGCGCGTAGGAACCCGAGCTCGCATAGCCGATATACTTGCCGTTGACGTTTTCCAGCACTTCGAAGTTGGTGAATGCCGCGTAGCCGTCGTCGTAGGCGGTCTGCTCCGCGGTCGCCACGTCGGTGGGTCCGTAGGAGAATTCAAGGTGGAATTCCTTATCGCTCTCCGTCTCGTTGGAGATGAAGAAGAAGCATTGCACCCAGCCGTTGTAGATGTCCTTGCGGTCGTCGTCGATGTCCACGGGATCGACCGTCGTGGAGTCGAACGCCGAGATCTGCGTGCGGTTCTCGCCGTCCACCAGCGTCGCGGAGGCGCCCGTGCCGCCGATCTCGCTCGTCTTCACCCAGAAGGAGACGATCATGTGCTCTCCCGCCGGAAGGGTGTAGCTCTCGGACGAAGCGGTGTACGGCGCGCTGCTCACGGACATGAGCATGATGACCGTCATATCGTCGGCCGCGCCCTCGAAGGGGAACGCGCCCGCAAAGTCGCTGTCGTAAACGTTCTTGAGGTAGGCGTTGTCCGCCGTCGCCGCCGCAAGCGCCGCCGCGGTCGTCGTCATCGCATAGTCGTCGGGATAGGTGCCGTCGTACACGATGTTGGACTTGCCGCCGTCGGGATCCTTGGTGATCTGCGCGTTGCCCTGCGCAATGTTCAGATCGTCCGCGGTGCCGAGCGCCGCGTCAAGGTCGATTTTGACCGTCGTGTACGTCTTGCCCTCGAAGCGCTTTTCCGTTTCGGTGCTGTCGATGGTGCATTCGCCCACCGAAGTTCCCGCAGACACTTCGTCGAAGTCCGCCGCGGGGAGGACCTCGCAGGAGACGTCGTCAAAGAAGGCAAAGCCGTCCACGTATTCGATCCGCTGGTCGGAAGAGCCCTGACCGAGCCCGAGCACGACGGTGAAGGTGGAGGAGGAGAAGGAATTCGCGCGCACATACACGGTGTACTCCGCCCACTCTCCGTTCGTGTTGATGTTCTCGATATACACGGGATCGAGGGTTTGTCCGCCCACCGTCTGGTTGATGCGGATATATGCGCCCGCATTGCCCTTGACGGCGGTATCCTCGTTCTCGTCATAGTAGTGCTTCAAGTCGTTCGTTCTCACCCAGACGGAGACGCGCGCCGACGTGCCGGCATCCAGCGTGATGCTCGTGGAAGAGGTATAGTACTGCCCCGTTCCGAGCACGCCGTCCGACGTGCGGTGGTTGTGGATCATCAGCACGCCCGTCTCGTCTTCCGCCGCGCCGGGGCGGGCGGTGGGCGCCGCGCTGATTCCGGAAAGATACTCCACGTCGTTGTAGTCGATGGAGTAGGTGTAATCGTCAAACAGCTGCGCCGCTTCCGAATCGGAGTCAAGGTCGTCGATCTCGTCCTCGAACGCGTCGAGGAATTTCAGACGGTCGTAGGCGGTCACTTCGTCGTCGTTCCAGTGTGCGACGGCGTCTTCGACCGAGGTCAGCTCCCTGCCCTGCGTCGAAAGATAATTCCACTCCGTCGTATTGATGAGTCCGGACTTGGAGTCGGACGTGGGGGAGCCGGAGGTGAACGACCAGCTGTCGGGCGAACTGATGAGGTCGAGCTTTTCCTTCCTGTCCTCGACGTCCATTTCCGAGTAGAACTCGAAATTGCCGTTGCGGATCTTTTGGGTATCCGTCTGCGAGGTGGTGGTCTCTTCTTCCTCGTCGTCCGCCGTATCGTCGGCGGGAGCGCAGGCGGCAAGGGCGCTCAGCGTGAGCGTTGCCGAAAGCGCGAGCGTGAGCGCCGCAAGCGAGCGGCGTCTGAATTTCTGCTTGGGATCGATTGCCATAGGTCTTCCTTTTTCCGTCGGGAAACAAAAGCTTCCCGTACTTTTTCGTTTTGGGATACTTCTCTATTTTAATATAAAAAGCGTCCGGACGCAAGCAATTCCGCGTGAAATTCGTTATGAATTCGTGCGAAAACGAAAAAAATTCGCCTCTTTGAACAAACTGCGGAAAAAAGGAGGACGGAAAAAGATGGCGGCGGGGAAAAAGGGAGGGGCGTTCGCGCGGATCGCGGGCGGGAGCGCGGTGGGCGCGGCAAACGGACTGTTCGGCGGCGGTGGCGGCATGATCGCGGTGCCCCTTCTGGAACGCATCGAGGGGCGCGGAACGGCGGCGGCACACGCCACCGCCATTGCCTGTATCCTGCCTGCGTCCCTCGTGAGCGCGGTCGTGTATCTGCTTGCGGGGCTCGTGCCGTGGACGGCGCTGCTTCCCGTGGCGCTCGGCGTGATCGCGGGCGGCATGTCCGGGGCGAAGCTGCTCCCGCTCCTTCCACCCCGTGTGCTCGATCTGGCATTTTCCGCGCTCATGCTGCTGGCGGGCGTCAAGGCGGTGTTCGCATGGCGTTTCTGACGTTGTTTCTGTGCGGACTTGCGGGGGGACTGCTGGGCGGCATGGGTATGGGCGGCGGGACGGCGCTCATTCCGCTTCTGACGCTCTTCGGCGTCGGGCAGGCTGCGGCGCAGGGGATCAACCTCGTCTCTTTTCTGCCCATGGCGGCGTTTGCGCTCCCCGTGCATGCAAAAAGCGGGCTGCTGAAGGGGGAGGGACTGCTGCCTCTCGCGCTGTCCGCGCTCGCGTTTTCCGCGCTGACCGCGCTGCTCGCCGCGCATCTGCCGTCCGACGTGTTGGAACGCGGGTTCGGCGTCTTTCTCATCGCCCTCGCGCTGGTGCGCCTGCGCGCGGTTTTCCGCAAAAGACCCGCGCGGGGCTGAGTTTTTCGAAAAAACCGCACAAGTTTCATGTGTTTTCGGGGAAAAAGGCGGCAAATTGCGGATTTTTTGCCGAAAGAATGAAAATTTTTTGCAAAAGGGTATGGACAAACCGCTTTGCGTGTGGTAAAATGGGATAGAGTTCATAAAGAATAGGGGCATTATCAGGGTACGCAGGATTGGGGATGCCCTGAATCGTTCGCCCGATCGGACGGGGAGTCCGAAATCTCACGCAAAAGGACGGGAACGAATCATGGAAAACACTTCTTCCGAATTGCAGGAAAGGGCGTCGGAGCGCATCGGGATCATCGATCTCGGTTCCAATTCCGCGCGCCTTGTCATCGTAAAGCTGTTCGGCAATCACTTTATGGTCGAGGATGAGCTGAAAGAAAGCGTCCGCCTCGGTCAGGATATGGACCGCGACGGATTTCTGAAGCCGCAGCGCGTGGCGGAGACCATCCGCACGCTGAAAATGTTCAAGCGCCTGTGCGACGCGAGCAACGTCACGCGCATCATCGCCGTTGCGACGGCGGCGGTGCGCCGCGCCAAAAACCAGCGCTCCTTTCTGGATGAGATCCAGGCGACGTGCGGCATCCGCGTGGACGTGCTGTCCGAGGAAGAGGAGGCTGCGCTCGTCTACCGCGGCGTCATCAATTCGATGGATATTCCCAAGGGGATCATCCTCGAGATCGGCGGCGGAAGCACCAAGATCATCTATTATAATCGCCGTACGGTGCTCAATTATGCCTCGCTCTCCTTCGGTGCGGTCACGCTGACCGACCTGTTTGCGGACGACGGCGTCTCGCCCGAGGAGCAGACCGCAAAGATCGAGGAATTTTTCACCGAGCAGTTCAAAAAGATCGGCTGGCTGGCGGACGTCGAACCGGACGTGCAGATGATCGGCGTGGGCGGTTCGTTCCGCAATCTGTACAAGATCAACCGTCTGGTGCGCAAGTATCCGCTCAACACCGTGCACAATTATTCCTTCGCGGTGGAAGATTTCCGCTCCATCTATGAGATGGTGCGCGTTCTGGACGTGGAAAAACGCAAGCGCATCCGCGGACTTTCGCCCGCCCGTGCGGACATCATGCCCGCCGCGCTCGCCATCATCAAGGCGTTTACCGACTATCTGCATATCGAGTCGTTCACGGTGAGCGGCTGCGGACTGCGGGAGGGCATCATGTTCAATCAGGCGGTGCCGCAGACGGTGGAACGCCCCATCCTCGACGTTCTGAGCTATTCGCTGAACACGCTCGTCAATTACTACGGCTGCAACGAAAAGCACGTCGAGCACACGGTGCGCCTCTCCATTCAACTGTTCAAGCAGCTGCGCGTGCTGCACAAATTCCCGCGCGTCTATCTGAAAGTGCTCAAGATCGCCGCAAGCCTGCACGACTGCGGGCTGCGCGTGCGCTACTACAATCATCAGCAGCACAGCCGCTATATGATCCTCAATTCGGGCGTGTACGGCGCAACGCACCGCGAGATCGTGCTCGCCGCCTTTGTGGCGGGATGTCATAAGCGGGAGGACATCAATGCGGCCGAATGGGCGCGCTACAAGGATATCGTGAGCGACGAGGATCTGGACGTCGTGAGAAAGCTCGGCGTTCTGCTGCGCATCGGCGAAGCGCTCGACCGCAGCGGCATGGGCGTGGTGACGGGCATCAACTGCGACGTTCTGGGCGATTCCGTCATCATGAAGACGGAGCTTGCGGGCGACGCCGCGCTGGAGATCCGCCAGGCGATGGAGGTCGGCCCCGATTTCAAGCGCACGTTCAAGAAGAATCTGGAGATCCTGTGAAATTGATCCTTGCGAGCAACTCTCCGCGCAGGCGGGAACTGCTCGCGCAGTTCATATCCGAATTCGAGGTGGAGCCCTCGCGCTTCGAGGAAAGGGGCGCGGGGCTCCCTGCGTATGAGGCGGCTCTTGCCAATGCATGCGGGAAGGCGCGCGACGTCGCTTCCCGCCGTGCGGATGCCGCGGTGCTCGGTGCGGACACCGTCGTCTGTCTGGACGGCGCCCTGCTCGGAAAACCCAAGGATGCGGCGGACGCTGCGGCGATTTTGCGCCGTCTGAGCGGAAGGGAGCACGTTGTGTATACGGGCGTGTGCCTGATCGCGGGCGGAAAAGAGTACGCGGACGTCGCCGCCACGCGCGTGGTCTTTTCGGCGCTTTCGGAGGAACTCATCGGGCGGTACGTCGCAAGCGGGCTGCCCATGGACAAGGCGGGCGCATACGGGATCCAGGACGGCTATCCGTTCGTCGCGCGCTACGAAGGCAGCTTTTCCAACGTGGTGGGACTGCCCGTCGAACTGCTGGGCGGCATGCTGCGTGCGGCGCGCCTTCTTTGAAGTTTTTACAGAGGAAACACTATGCTCAGACTTGCCATCGACTTCGGGACTTCGGTCACGAAAATTTACAAAATCGGGAGCGGGATCGTGCTTGCCGAGCCGACGTGCGTCACCGTGCAGAAGGAGACGGGCGAGATCCGCGCCTTCGGCAGCGAGGCGAAGCGGCTCCTCGGCAAGACGGCGGAGCTGACCGACGTCTGCTTCCCCGTCTATGAGGGGGAGATCGTGGACGAGCGCTGCGCCTCCGCGCTGCTCGAATACTTCCTGCGCAAGGTGGTGCGGCGCGCCTTCTCCGTGGAGGCGCTCTTCTGCGTCCCCTGCGCGTGCAGCGTCGCATCGCGCGAAAAATACTGCCGCGTCGCAAGGGCGGCGGGGCTCTCCCGCGTGTCCTTTGCGGAGACGCCCTATCTCGCCGTGCTCGGGCAGGACGTGCCGCTCTCCGAATCCAATCCCGTCTTCGCGGTGGATATGGGCGCGGGCAAAACTTCCTGCGCCGCCTTTTCGCTGGACGGCGTCATCGCGGGGCTGACGATGAACGTGGGCGGCAACAACATGGACGTGCATATCATCGACCATGTCGCCGAGACCTTCAACCTGAAGATCGGCTCTCTCACGAGCGAAAAACTCAAAAATACGGTGGGCAGCCTCATTGAAAACGACAATCAGAGCACCATCGTCAACGGACGGGACATCACCACGGGCAAGCCGCGCTCCGTCTCCGTCTCTTCGGCGGACATTGCGTTCCCCGTGCGCATCTATGTGGACAAAGTCATCGAATATGCCGAACTCGTTCTGAAAAAGCTTCCTGCGGAGGTCTCCGCCGTCATGTGCAAGAACGGCATCTATCTGGCGGGCGGCGTGACGCAGATCGCGGGATTCGCGGACTACGTCTCCGAGCGGCTGCAGATGGAGGCGCACGTCGGCGGGGATGCGCAGATGGCGATCGTTCTGGGCGGCGGCCGCGCCATCGGGAACGGCGCTCTGCTGCGCCGCATCGAACTCCGCTGACGGACAAAAAAATCACCGCGCCGACGGGAAAAGTGCCCGTCGGCGCGGTTTTTTTTCATCGGTCATCCCGCAGAATGTTTTTTTGCGGGATGATTTTTTTGATTCATTTGTCGGATTCGGAGGAGGCGAGTTTCACGTCGATGCTTCCGCACAGCACTTCGGCGTAGGAATAGGCGGTCTTGCCCAGAAAATTTTCGTCGTCGGGACGGACGGTGAACAGGGCGGGGTACACGCCCGTCAGAATGCCGCAGAAGCGCTGCACTTTGTTGCGCCCCAGGCGGACGGTGACGTCCACCTGCTTGGATTGGTAGTCGCGGATGCGGCGCTTGACGCGCGCAATGTCGTTGTTCGGCTTGATCATGCCGTGGTTTTTGACATTCTTCCCGAAAAATATACCCCGATCGGTCCCGCTTCGACGCGATTTTTCAGGCATACGCGGCGGTCCCTGCGCATACGATGAAGGGAAAATCGTTGAAAAACATGTTTTGCGGAGCGCCGCGCCCTTGCCTGCGGTCTTCCGCGCAATTGTTTTCCAAACATTATGCAGGAGGCGATCATCATGATGAAGACGCAGACGGAGACCTTCCGCGGGTACGGCAAATTGTTCGGGCTGAGCGCGCAGACGGCGGTGGAGTGCCGTTTTCCCGAGACGGAGACGGTGCTTTCGGCATGCGCGACCGCGCATCTTGCGGGCGCGGAGGCGGGCAACGGCGAGGTGCGCTACTACGGACGCGCACACTTTTCCATTGTGTATGAGGACGCCGACAGGCGCGTCTGCCGCGCCGAGAAGGGCGTGGAATTTTCGGCGGTCGCCCGTGACGAGCGCGTCGTGCCCGCCCAGACCGTGTGCGCGCAGCTCGCCGTCGAAAACGTGTCGGTGCGCAAGGAGGGCGCGAGCATCTTTGTGACGGCGCTGCTCGGCGCGGACCTTGCCCTGTTCGGCGAGCAGACGTTCGACTATCTTTCGGGCGGCGATCTCGTATGCCGGCGCGATCCCGTCGCCGTCTATACCGCGCACCTTGCCGAGGGGGCGACGGAGGTGGAGGACGATTTCGAAGTGGAGCGCATCGGCGATATCCTGCAGCATGCGGAGACCGTACACATTACCGCCGTGTCCTGCGGCGCCGGTACGCTGCGGGCGGAAGGGGAGGTCTTCCTCGGCGTGCTCGCCATGCGCGGAGACGATCTTGCGTCCTTCGAACGGCTCATTCCCTTCCGCATCGACATTCCTTCGGACGCGGCGCAGGCGGGCTGCCGTGCGCAGGTCAAAGTCGCCGTTGCGGAAGTCAATCTCACCGCCGACGCGGACGAGGAAAAGGGGAAGTGCCGCATCCGCGCGACGCTCGTCCTGCGCGCGCAGGGCGTCATCTGCGAGGAAGTTGCCGTAGACGGCGTGACGGACGCCTTCTCGCGCACCAACCGCGTGAAACTCTCCTTCTCCGAGAGCGGCAGCGAGGGAACGGGCGAAACGACGCAGTTTACCGAGCGCGTCTCGGGGCGGGCGGCGCTCTCCTCGGGGCTGGATTTTTCGGATACGCTGCAGGCGGTCACGCTCCAGCGCGCGGAAGCAAATCTCGTACGCGGGGAAAACGGCATGCGCGCGGAGGGCGTCGCGCTCGCCACGCTGCTCGTGCGCGCATCGGACGGCAGCCGCCGCGGCATCGAAATGAGCCTGCCGTTCTCCGTTCCCGTACAGGCGGAGAACGCGGACATCGACGTCATTGCCTGCGGCATGAGCGCGCGCCAGAAGGAAGAGGGCACGATCGACGCCGAAGCGACGCTCAAGTTTACGCTCACCGAACGGCTGCACGCTTCGGCGCGGCTGGTCGCGTCCGCCGAGGAGGGGGAACCCGTGCCCGAAAACAACTGCGCGGTCAGCGTCTATGTCCCGCGCGCGGGCGACGGGCTGTGGGAACTCGCCAAGCGGCTGAACAAGTCGCCCGAGGAAGTCGTGGAGAGCAATCCCGATCTTGAATTCCCCATCCGCGAAGGGCAGCGCGTCGTCATCTACCGCAAAAAGGCGCTCTGAGCGCGGCGCACAAGACAGGGTTACAGGACATTCCCGCGCGGACCTGCGGGAATGTCCTTTCTTTGCGCCGTCCCGTAATTTTCATGCGAACTTTCTTGCCAAGCGTGTGAAAATGTGCTACAATGGCAAAGATGGAACAAATCAGCGTCAGCGCCTATGCGAAGGTCAACTTCACGCTCGATATTCTCGGACGGGAGGGGGGGTATCATCTGCTCGATTCCCTCGTCAGCACCGTGGACCTGTGCGACAGGGTGACGGCGCGCCGCCGTACGGATGCGGACTGCACCGTGGCGATGCGCGGCGTCGGAGCGGAGGCGATCGCGCCCGACAGCAACGCCCTGCGCGCGGCGCAGGCGTTCGTGCGGGAATTCGGCACGGACGGCGCGGACATCGCAATCGAACGCCGCATTCCGGTCGGCGCGGGGCTGGGCAGCTCCTCGGCGGACGCGGCGGGGGTGCTGAACGCCCTTGCGCGGCTGTATGCGGTCACGGACACGGTGCGGCTGAAAGCCGTCGCCGATGCGCTCGGAAGCGACACGGGGTACCTCCTCACGGGCGGGTATGCCCGGATCACGGGAAGGGGCGAACGGGTGCAGCCGATCGCGGACATGCCTTGTTTTTATCTGCTGATCCTCTGTCCGCAGGCGGGCATGCCCACCGCGCGGTGCTTTGCGGCATATGACCGTCTCGGCGCGCGGCAGGCTCCCGGGACGGAGAGGGCGATCGCCCTTCTGAAGGCGGAGGGGGCGCGCGCGGCGCGTGTCTTCGGCAACGCCCTCACGCGGGCGGCATGCTCGTGCGATGCGCAGATCGGGCGTACGCTGCGGGAAGCGGCGGCGCTCTCCCCTTACGGCGCGGGCATGACGGGTTCGGGCAGCGCGTGTTACGCCGTATTCGCACAGGAAGCGGAGTGCCTTGCGGCGGCGCGGACCTATGCGGGGGAAGCGGCGGCGCTGTGCGTGCGCACCGTCGCCCCGTTCATCTGACAAGCGCGGAACGCGCCCTCCGCGGGCGCGGAAGGAGAAAGAAATGGAAGAAAGACTCATCGACAAAGACGAATTGCGCGGCGTAAAGAAAAAGCGCACGGACGGGGAAGAAGACGTCGTGGACGAACGCTCCACGGACGCGGAGCTCCCCGAAGAAGAGGCGGACGATTACACCCTCGAATTTGACGGGGAGGAATATGACGAAGCGCTCGTCGGACTCACGCCCTCCCAGCTCAAAGAGGAGCTGGAGCGCAGGGAGCGCCTGCGCGCGGAGGCGCACGCGGCGTGCGAACAGCACATTGCGGCGGGCGACGAAAAGTTCGCGGCGGGCGATTATCCCGCGGCGGCGGAGGAATTCCGCGCGGCGCTCGGATATGAGTACGCGGAGGCGGCGGAGGAAAAGCTCTTTGCCGCGGTCACGGAAAATTATACGAATGCGCAGCCGCTCTGGGAGCGGACGAACGCGGAGGAATTTGCTGCGGCGGGCGAGGCGTGCCGCAGCCGCGTTCTGGACGTCTTCGGGGAGACGCTGCGGGCGGAGCGCGAAAGGACGGATGCGCAGGCGCAGCCGCTGCGCGAGCGCGTCTCGGCGGCGCAGGAGGAGCGCCGCGCGCCCTTTGCCGCCAACCGCAGGTACTACCTCGCGCGCTTTCTCGCGAGCCTTGCGGCGCTCGTCGTGTTTGCCGTCGGCATTGCGGTCAGTTCGGGTTTTCTGCTGCGGACGCAGAGCAATGTGCCCACCATCCTTACGATCGTGTTCGGCGTGCTCACGTTTGCGGCGTTTGTGTTCCTTGTGTTCTTCTCGCGCAAGCTGCTCGTTGCCGTGCGGCTGTGCCGCGACAACGAAAAGCTCTCGTCTACCGAAGAGGGCGCGGAACTCGAAGCCATGGAAGAAAAAATTGCCTGCATCGACCTTGCGCTCGGTTCGGGCGAAGAGGATGCGGAAGAGGAAGCGTAACCCGATGCGCCGCGGCGGCTGCCGCGGCGCGTTTGTTTTCCGGCGCGTCCGGCGCCGCATCGTACGGGCGCGCCGCTTCCCCGAATGCGGGAAACTTTGCGGCGCGCATGATCCGCATACAAAAATTCCGGCGGAGAATTTTCGGAAAAGGTATTTACAACCGGCGGGTTATCGTATATAATAAGGAGCGGAAAAGCATTGCGGGATAGATCCCCGCGGATAAGGAGGAGAAAGAAACTATGGAACTCATTTACGAAAGCGCAGGGAAGAAATTCTACCGCGACGGGGACAAGCTCATCAAGTCGTTTGACGAGAGCTATTCCAAGGCGAACATCCTGAACGAGGCGCTCAATCAGGCGCGCGTCGAGGAAACGAGCCTGAACATCCCCAAGATCCTTGCCGTCACGGTCGTGGACGGCAGATGGGCGATCGTGCGCGAGCTGGTCGAAGGGGAGACGCTGGAAGCGCTCATGCAGAAGCACCCCGAAAAGGAAGACGAATATCTCAATTTCTTCGTCGATCTGCAGATCCGCATGAGCAAAGAGCGCGTTCCGCTTCTGGGACACCTGCGCGACAAGATGCACATGAAGATCTCGGCAAGCGCCTATCCCGCCACCGTGCGCTACGATCTGCACATGCGGCTCGACGGGCTGCCCCGCCACAACAAGCTGTGCCACGGCGATTTCCAGCCCAGCAACATCATCATCACCAAGGACGGCACGCCCTACATCGTCGACTGGTCGCACGCCACGCAGGGCAACGGCTCGGCGGACGCGGCGCGCACCTATCTCATCTTCAAACTGCAGGGCAAGGACGAGCTTGCGGAAAAGTACCTCAATCTCTTCTGCACCAAGACGGACACGGCGATCCAGTACGTGCAGCGCATCCTGCCCATCGTTGCGGCGTCCCAGTCCGTCAAGGGCAAGCCGGAGGAAAAGGAATTTCTCGACAAGTGGGTGAACGTCTGCGATTGGCAGTAAATTTCCGAAAAAATAAGATCCCGGGTTTTCGCCCGGGATCTTTTGCATGTGTCTATGATTTCTGGGGCGGCGGATCAAATTCGTCGCGGCGGGAGAAAAAGAAATCGTAGGCGGCGCGCACGTCTTCCAGCTGCGTCCAGCGTTTCACGCGGGCGGGCGCCGCGTCCAGATCGTAGATCTTTGCGCCGCGCAGGGAGAGCAGGAAGGGGGAGTGCGTCGCGATCACGAACTGACAGCCGAAAAACCGTGCGGCGTCTTCCAGAAACTCGCGCAGTTCCAGCTGCCGCCGCGCCGAAAGGCTGTTTTCCGGTTCGTCCAGAAGGTACAGCCCCGCGTCCTGCAGGCGGCTTGTAAAGTAAAAGTAGGCGCTCTCGCCGTTGGACTGTTCGCGCGGGTTTTTGGCGATACGTTCGCGCACATACGCCGACTGCGTCTTCCTGCGCGCGTCAAGCGTCTTTTTGAGCGTATCGTAGTCGTCGAGCGAGCGCATCTGAAAGTGCTCGTACTTGCGCTCCGCCCATTCTCCGAGCAGCGCTTCCCGCTCCCTGTCCACGTCGTCGGACAGCGTGCGCACGTTGAGCATGTATTCGAACACGTCGTCGCTCGTCACGATCGCGCCGGCGGGCGGCGTCGCCGCGAGCGCAAACGAGCAGCGCCGCACGTAGTCGCCGAAAAAATCCGAACGGTTGAACGGCGCGCTCCGCGGCAGGGAGAGTGCCTCCGCGATCACGTTGAGCGCGGTCGTCTTTCCGCTTCCGTTGCCGCCGTAAAAGACGGTGACGGGCGCAAACTCCACTTCCGTAAGCCCGCGTTCGGAGAGCACGAAAAAGGGGTAGATCGAATTGTAACACGTCCGTTTGAGATCGAGACGGAACCGATAGTCGTCGTCCCAATCGGGGAACGCGAAACGGGAGAGATACAGCATACGATTCCTCTGCCGCCATTATAGCACAACGGCGGAAGATTGTCCACGTTTTGCCGAAAAACCGCGTCGCGCGTTGACATTTTTGCGCGCAGGCGGTATAATGAGCGCATGGAAGACCGCTACAGCCGCACGGCGCTGCTCCTCGGGGAAGCGGGTGTGGAAAAACTGAAACGAAGCCGCGTCGCCGTGTTCGGGCTGGGCGGCGTGGGCAGCTGGTGCGCCGAAGCGCTTGCGCGGGCGGGCGTGGGCAGCCTTGCGCTCATCGACAAAGACGTCGTGGAAGAGAGCAACTGCAACCGCCAGCTCGTCGCCCTCACGTCCACGATCGGACAGGCAAAGGCGGACGTCATGCGCGAACGCGTGCTCGACATCAACCCCGCCTGCCGCGCGGAAGCGTACAAGCTCTTTTATCTGCCCGAGACGGCGCACCTTATGCCGCTTGCGGGGTTCGACTATCTTGCGGACTGCATCGACAACGTGACGGCAAAGATCCATCTCGTCTGTTCGGCAAAGGCGGCGGGCGTACCCGTCATTTCGGCGCTCGGCGCCGGCAACAAGCTGGATGCCTCCGCTTTCCGCGTGTCCGATCTTTCCCGGACGAGCGTCGATCCGCTGGCGCGCGTACTGCGCCGCGAGCTGAAAAAACGGGGTGTGGAGAATCTGCCCGTCGTCTGGTCGGACGAACTCCCGAAAGGGGGGACCGCGGACACGGTGGGCTCCGTTTCCTTCGTCCCTCCCGTCATGGGGCTGCTGATGGCGGGGCATATCATCGGAGAACTTGTCAAATGATCTATCTCGACTATGCCGCAACTTCCCCCCTGCGGAAGGAAGTCCTTGCGGAAATGATGCCCTATCTGACCGACGCGTTCGGCAATCCCGACTCGCTCCACGCATTCGGGCGGCGCGCTGCGCAGGCGCTGCGCACGGCGCGCGATGCCGTGGCGGAGACGCTGGGGGTGCAGCCCTCGGAAGTCTGTTTTACGTCGGGCGGAACGGAGGCGGACAATTGGGCGGTGCGCGGCGCTGCGGGCGCGGGCGGCGTCTGCGTCTCCGCGATCGAGCACCACGCCGTGCTGGAGGCGGCGCGCCTGCTGTCCCTCCCCGTGACGTTCGCGCCCGCGGATGCGGACGGCATCGTCACGCCCGAAGCGCTCGCGCAGGCAATGGGAAGCGCGCGCCTTGCGGGCGTCATGGCAGTCAATAACGAGACGGGCTGCGTTCAGCCCGTGCAGGCGCTTGCGGAGACCGCCCATGCGCGCGGCGCCCTGTTTTTTTCCGACTGCGTGCAGGCGGCGTGCGCCTGCGATTTGAAGGAGCTCGTCCGTTGCTGCGACCTCATCTCTCTCTCCGCCCATAAGGCGGGCGGGCCCAAGGGCGTCGGCGCGCTGATCGTAAAGCGGGGCGTGAAGCTCTCGCCGCTCATCGCGGGGGGCGAGCAGGAGCGCGGTCTGCGCGGCGGCACAAGCAACGTCGCGGGCGCGGTGGGATTTGCCTGCGCATTGCAGCTGGCGCAGCGGGAGCGCGAAGCGTTCGTGCGGCATACGGGCTCGGTGCGGACGCTCTTCGAACAGTATGTGTCGGAAGCGCTCGGCAAAGAGGTGCGCGCGGACGGGGCGCGGCGCGTTCCCAACATTTCGCACCTGACGTTCGCGCGCGGCGGTACGGCGTTTCTGGACCTGCTCGATCTTGCGGGCGTCGCCTGTTCGGGCGGCGCGGCGTGTTCGGCGCACAGCGCAAAGCCGTCGCACGTGCTGATGGCGATGGGGCGTTCGGAAGAAGAGGCCTTCCGCGGCGTGCGGTTCTCCTTCGGCATGCAGACGACGGAAGCGGACGCGCTGCGCGCCGCCGAGATCGTCGCGGAGAGCTATCGGAAATTTACGCAAAAATAAACGGCGCGGCCGCGCGCCGCGGGAACGGAGGAACTATGGTCAAACACGTTGTCTGTTTTAAAATGAAGGAAGGTTGCAGCGCGCAGGAGGCAAAAGAGATGCTGCTCTCCATGCGCGGGAACGAGGAGACGGCGCTCGCCGTGGAGGTGGGCGTGGACGGGCTGCGCTCGCCGCGTTCGTACGATCTCATCCTCATCGTGACGCTCGCGGATTTTGCCGCGCTCGGGCGCTATCAGACGCAGGGCTATCACGCAAACACCGTCAAGCCCTATATGCATGCGGTGACGCAGACGTAGAGGTCCGTATCGGTCGATTATCTTGTGGAAGACTGAGCATTTCTTGACAAGAGGGCGGAGCAGATTTATAATAGAGCCATGAAATACGTTGAACTGACCGTACATACGACGTCCGAGGCGAGCGAGCTCGTCGCCGACGTCATGTGGGAATTTACCGAAGGCGGCGTTGCCGTCAGCGATGCGAAGGACGTCGTCGCGCTCATCCGCGGCGATACGGGCGTCTATTGGGACTATATCGACGACGAACTGAAAGCGCCGCGCGCAGACGTCCTCGTCAAGTGCTTTTTGAAGCCCGACGTCGCCGATGCGGCGGCGGCCGACCTACGCGTGCGTCTGGAAGAGATGCGCTCGCGCGGCGGGCTGGAGTTCGGCTCGCTCGAGCAGACGCGCCGCGTCATCGACGGGGACGACTGGATCGACGTGTGGAAGAAGCACTTCCGCCCGCTGCATATCGGCGCGCGCGTTGTCATCGTGCCCGCATGGATCGACTACGTGCCCGCGGAAGGGGAAGCGGTCGTCACGCTCGATTCCAACATGGCGTTCGGCACGGGGGAGCATGAGACGACCTCCATGTGTCTGGAAGCCCTGCAGGAAGTGCTGAAGGCGGGGGACACCGTCGTGGACGTGGGCTGCGGCAGCGGCATTCTGGGCATCGCCGCAGCAAAACTCGGCGCGGGGAAGTGCTATCTCACCGACATCGATCCCGTCGCGGTCGCATCCGCGCAGCACAATGCGGAAGTCAACGGCGTGGCGGAGCGCGTCACCGTCGCGCATTCCGACCTTCTGGAACACGCCGACGTGCGCGGCGACGTCGTGCTTGCCAATATCACGGCGGAAATTCTGACGCGCCTTGCGCCGTCCGTTCCCCAAAATCTCAAAGCGGGCGGAACGCTGATCTTAAGCGGCATCATCGCGGACAGACTTGCTCCCGTAAAGCAGGCGTACGGGGCGCAGGGGCTTGCCTTGCAACGGGAAATGCGGAAGGGCGAGTGGTACGCGCTCGTCTATGAGAGGGTTTGAATGGCTGCACCGAAACGCTTTTTTGTGGAGAACGTCTCAGAGGAAATGACGCTTCCCGAGGAAGAATCCCGCCACGCGAAGACTGTGCTGCGGCTTGCGGAGGGGGACGAGATCACCCTGTTCGACGGCAGCGGCAAGGAATATTCCGCCGTCGTCACAAGGGCGGATAAGCGGGGGATCTCCGTGCATATCGTGCGGGAAAACGTCTCCGACCGCGAACCGAAGACATGGGTGTTTCTGCTCATCGGCGCGCTCAAAGGGGACAAGACGGAGCTGGTCGTGCAGAAGGCGACCGAGCTGGGCGTCTCCCGCATCGGCGTGTTCTCTTCGCGCTACTGTTCCGCCTATATGAACGAGAACAAGCTGGAGCGGCTCAACCGCGTCGCGCGCGAAGCGGCAAAGCAGTGCCTGCGCGCGAGCGTGCCGCGCGTGGAGTATTACGAGACGCTGGAAGACGCGCTTCAGGCGGGGACGGAATGCGTCACGCGCCTGTTTGCCTGTGAATTTATTTCCGAAACGGAGAAAGATCTGATCGATACCGGTGCCACCGTCGCCGCCGTGGTGGGCAGCGAAGGGGGCTTTGCGGAGGAAGAATACGCGCTCGCGCAGCGGCTCGGCTATTGCGGCGTGTCGCTCGGCAGGCGCATCCTGCGCGCGGAGACCGCCGCCATCGCCCTTCTCTCCGTCGTCATGCACGAGGCGGGGGAACTCGGATGAAGGCATGCGTTCTGACGCTCGGCTGCAAGGTGAACGAGGCGGAGAGCGATTCCCTGCTGGCGGGGCTGGAAGCGCGCGGCTGGGAGACGGCGACTGTGCCCTGTCCCGCCGATCTGTATCTGATCAACACCTGCGCCGTCACCGCGGAGGCGGAAAGAAAGAGCCGTCAGGCGGTGGCGCGTCTCCGGAAGTTCAATCCGTCCGCGCCTGTGATCGTGTGCGGGTGCGCGTCGCAGAATGCCCCGCAGGCGTTTGCTTCCCGCGCGGGCGTCACGCTGGTGACGGGGACGATGCGCAAGGATAAAATTTTGGAACTTCTGGACGAGGAGGGCGTTTTCCTGGAGACGGAGACGGCGTTTTGCGAACTTCCCGCGCCCAAGCGCACGCATACGCGGCAGAACATCCGCATTCAGGACGGATGCGACCGCTTCTGTTCCTACTGCCTCATTCCCTATCTGCGCGGGCGTTCCCGTTCGCGCGGGATCCGGAGCGTGCTTTCGGAGGCGCAGGCGTGCGGCGCGCGCGAGATCGTGCTGACGGGCATCGACATCACTTCATACCGCGACGGCGCGCACGATCTCGGCGATCTGCTGCTCGCGCTCAAGGACGTGCCCGCGCGCATCCGCCTCGGCTCGCTCGAAGAGGGCATCGTCACGCGGGAATTTCTGGAAAAGATGCGTTCGGCGGGCAACGTGTGCGAACATTTCCACCTTTCGCTGCAGAGCGGTTCGGACGCGGTGCTCCGCGCGATGAACCGCCGCTACACGCGCGCGCAGTATCTGGAAGCGTGCGCGCTCATCGGGGAATATTTCCCCGATGCGGCGGTCACGACCGATCTGATCGTGGGATTTCCGACGGAGACGGAGGAGGACTTCGGGCAGAGCCTTTCGATCGTGCGGGAAGCGGGGCTGGCGCGCGTGCATGCCTTTCCCTATTCCGCCCGCCCCGGCACCGTCGCCGCCAAAAAGAAGCCGCTTCCGGACGCCGTCAGAAGGGAGCGCATGGCGCGCATGCTCGCCTGCGCGCGGGAGGCGGAGGAGACCTATCTCGCGCGGTTTGCGGGAAGGACGTTTCCGGCGCTCTTCGAAGAGGACGGCGGGTATACCCCCAACTATATCCGCGTGTATGCGGAGGGCGTAAAGGAAGGGGGTATGTACGAGGTCAGGCTGGACCGACGCGAAAAAGACGGCTACCATGCCGCAGTCATAAAGGAGATATGATCATGGAAAACTGCGTATTCTGCAAGATCATGGCGGGGGAGATCCCCTCTGCAAAGGTGTATGAAGACGACGAGATCGTCATCTTCAAGGACATCGAACCCAAGGCGAAGATCCACCTGCTGTGCGTGCCGCGCGATCACTTTGCGCTCCTTTCGCAGGCGGACGACGCGCGCGCCGCGCTGCTGGGGCGCACGCTGCAAAAAATCGGCAGGCTCGCGCCGCAGCTCGGGCTTTCGGACGGCTACCGCCTGGTGGTCAATCAGGGCGAGAACGCCGGGCAGACGGTGCACCATCTGCATATCCATATCCTCGGCGGGCAGGCCCTTCCGTGGGAATAAAAACCGAGGTATAATCGGACCGCAAACGGTCAAAACTCCTTCCGCAAACAAAGCGGGAGGAGTTTTTTCATGAAAAAACGGCGGGCAAAACTCGGCGGGATCGCGCTCGTTGCGGCGGCGTTTCTGTGCGCGGTCTTCGCGTACGCGCTCACCCGCTCTCCCGTCTTTGCGGGGGAAGGGTACGAACTCTCCCTCGGCGGTTCTTCCTCCGCACGCATCATACAAACGCAGGATCCCGCCCTTGTCAAATTTTTCACGCCCGTCGCGGGGGAGAGCGCGCGCTGGGCGGGCGACGTGCACGGCGAACTCATCGCGCGGTTTTCCGCCGAAGTGCTCTTTACGGAGACGTCGTGCGGGGTGATCCACTACTATTGTCATTCGCCGATGCTCGGCGCGGGCGTCGCGCTCGGCGGCAGGACGGTCAATCTGCACATTGCGGTCGGCAACGGGCGCACGGCGGCGGGGACGCCCGTCATCTTCGGCGGCTGCTGAAAAATTTTCGGGGCGTGCGTATAAAATCACGGCGGGGCGTCCATCATCTACATACCAAAATTCGGAGGGGTATCATCATGAAAGAAGAAAAGACAAAGACCAAGAAGAAGGGATTGTACTACTTCCTGCTCATCGTCAGCGTGCTTTTGCTTGCGGCGGCTACCGTACTCACGGTGTATTTCACGACGAACGATCAGAACGATCTGGCGGAAAACCCGCCCGTCGATCAGGGCGGCGACGATCAGGACGACGATCAGAACCAGGAGCCCGAACAGCCCGAACAACCGGACGAGCCTACGGGCGGCGAGACGCTCTACGTCGCGCCCATTGCGAGCGAGGGATATACCGTGGAATACGATGCGATCTATGCGAACAAGATCACGGGCTCGTATTACCGCCATCAAGGCGTGGATTTCGCGGCGGCGGCGGGGACGGCGGTCTATGCGGTTGCGGACGGCACCGTGACGGACGTCAGTCTGTCGGAAGAGCTGGGCAACCTCATCACCATCGATCACGGCGACGGGCTTGTCTCCGTCTACCGCTTTGTCGAGCCCGTCGAGGGGCTGGAAGAGGGCGACACGGTCAGCCGGGGCGATCAGATCGCTTCCGTTGCCGAAGCATACGGCTCCGAGGCGGGCGACGGAACGCATCTGCACTTTGAAATGAAGCTGAACGGCGCGCAGACCGATCCCGCGCAGTATCTCGATCCGGTCTACGAGGAAAAGTAAGGGCGGCTTTGCCGCGGACGGGAGCGTTTTTGCAAAAAAAGCGCTCCTTTTCCAAAAAATTTCGGGCGCGCCCTTGATTTTTTCTTGCCGGCGACGTATAATACGGGTACGAAGTAATTTTCGGAGGAGAAAGATATGTGGCTGAATGATAATGCCGGCATCCTCGTCCTTGTTCTGGGCATCGTGACCATCGTGCTGCTGGGCGTGGTGCTGTGGCTCGTGTTTTCCCTGCGCAGCAGATTTGCGGTCCAGCGGCTGAAGTTCGTCGGGCTGTATGCGACGGATATGCAGTCGCGCGAAGCATATGCTTCCCTCACCGTGGGGAATCGCTCGGTGAGCGAGATCGCGATCAAGGAGATCGGCATCAAGAACGGCGGCGTCGCCTTTGATCTGACGCGGATGTACCGCAGCAAAGAGGGGCTGGACGAGCGCGCGCGCATCGTCATCGAACAGCGCCACTCCATCGATTTCACGCTCTCTGTCGAAGAGCTCAAGGGCGTTCTCGTAGAGGGCAAAAAGGGCAAGGAACTCAAGACGCTCCGCCTGTATGCGCTCGATCTGATGGGAAATCTGTATCAGGGAAAGATCGGCGCGGTCAGAAAACTGCTCTCCGATTCGCTCGCGGGCAGAACGCCCGTCGTGCTTCCGCCGTCGCCTGCGGCGGCCGAGGCGCCGGCAGAGAGCGCCGCGGAGAGTGCGGAGACATCCGACGAAGAAGCATAATCCGAAACGCAAAAGCGCCGCAGGTTCCGCCTGCGGCGCTTTTTGAAAGACGTCGGCTCCGGTTGCCGCGCCCCGCCGGCGTCTTGCAGGCGAAGTGTTTTTACGGGGCTGTTTTCTCATAACGTCGCCTTGGGGCGTCCTGTTGCGGCGCATTCCGGGCGGGGGCAAAGAGACCTTTCGTTTCGGATACACACAATTTCCACAAAAAGGTTGACGGGGCGCGGGGAATCGTGTATAATGTCCCTAATCAGTTGCAAAGGGAGAATGCGTTATGGACGCGGAAGAACGAGAAAGCGGCATCACCTTCGGGGAGCTTTGCCGTCTCATCGGAAAAAAGATATGGCTGGTACTCGGGATCGCGGCGGCAGTGACCGTTCTGGCGGTCGTTTTGTTTGCGCTCGTCGTCAATCCCATGTCCACCTATTACAGCATGAACTTCGAGCTCGTCTATCCCTCCGCTTCCACGCGGCAGTATCCGGACGGCACGCCGTTTTCCTACCGCAACATCATTTCGCGCACCATGCTGGAAGCGGCAAAGCGCATGGATGAACGGCTGACGGATACGGACGTGGCGACGATGCTCAGCGAAGATCATATCATGGTCACGGCGCAGACGGACGGGGAAGATGCAGGCGCCACGGTGACGTACACGGTCACCGTCAAGGGCAGCTACTTTGAAAATGCGGAAACGGCGCAGCTCTTTATCCGCTGTGTGGCGGACGCGACGGTGAACGACATCAAGAGCCGTGCCGCGTCGCTCTCCTACGGCATCAGCGAAGATACCTTTAACGGCAACAATTTCGAAGCGCGGCTCGGGCTGCTCTCCGATGAGTACGATACCATCCTTGCGGCGTATGACACGTGGATCTCCACCTATTCGGGCGGATACCAGGTGACGGTAGGCGGGGAATTGTGTTCCCTTTCCGATTACAGGGCGCAGGTAAACGGGCTGTATGCCGACGCCGTGCGGACCGCGCTTACGCAGGAATGCGAGAGCGGCGGTTACGGACTGTTGTACGGCGAGGACGAGGAGACCGTCGTCGAAGAGGCGGTGACGGCGCGCGTCGAACAGCTTATCCAGGAATACGAGAGCAATAAGAGCATTCTTGCCGCGCTCAGCGCGGGGACCAATGTGATCACGCCGTATGCACGTTCTTCGGAAGGCGGTTCGACCGGTTCGTCCGGTTCGACGCGGGAAGAGCGCATCGCCTATTATACCGAGCGCAACGCGGTCATTGCCAATCAGCTCGGCAACCGCGTCGGCGCCGAAGGGGAGGGCACGCTCACCGTTGCAAGAGCGCAGGCATTTGCGTCGAAACTGAACGGATATTTTACGGCGCTCAATGCGGCTGCAGATACGCTGAGGGACGTGACGACGGCGATCTATCAGCAGAATACGTTTGCGGAATTCGTCTCGCAGAACGCCGACAGCACGGGTGACACCAATATCGTGCTCGTTGCGGTCGCGGCGTTCGTGCTGGCATTCCTTGTGGCGGCGATCATCGTCTGCGCGACGGAATATTCCAGACAGCGCAGGGGACAGAAACCCGCGGCGGAACTTTCCTCCGCAGAGGGCGGACCGGTCCCTGAAGAGGGCGCAGCGCCGCCTGCGGACGCTTCGGAGAAGCCCGAAGACGGCAATCGGACAGAATGATCGGAGAACGGACAGCGCCCGCCGCCTTTTGCAAGGCGGCGGGCGTTCAATATCGGACGGGAGACAGGAGAGAATTATGTATCAGCATCATCTGGAGAGCGCGCAGCGCTGTAAAGAATATTTTGCGGGCAAAGAGGGCGTGATCGCCGTCATCTGGGGCGGTTCCGTCGTCAAGGGGAACGCGCGCCCCGATTCCGACATCGACGCCATCGTCGTGGTCACCGAGGAAAAGTATGCCGAACTTGCCGCGCAGAAGCGCACCGCCGAAGTCATCACGGGCTACTGCACGTACGAGGGGGGCTACTTCGACGTCAAATACAAGACCAAACGCATTCTGACGGAGGCGGCGCGCCGCGGCAGCGAGCCGACGCGCAGCGCCTATGTCAAGGCGCGCGTCCTCTGGACGGCGGACGCGGAGATCCCCGCGCTCGTCGGGGAGATCGCCCGCTATCCCGAGCACGAGGTGCAGGAGAAGCTCGACTGTTTCTGCGCCGATCTTCAGCTCAACCGCGGCTATTTCCTCAGGATCGTTGCTCCCGAAAACGCCTATATGCGCGCGCACCTCGCGCAGCAGATCGTATACAGCGTGTATCGGCTCATCCTGCTTGAAAACCGCACGCTCTTTCCGTGCAACCGCCGTCTGGAGGAGACGGTGCGCGCCTGCCGGAAGCGCCCCGAACAGATTCTGGAACTCGGCAGAAAATTTCTTGCGGAGATCTCCGAGGAGACCTGCGAAGCGTTCGTGGGCGCGTTTTGGGAGCAGAGCGCTCTGCCGCTCTTTGACGACGTGTCCAAAAGCTGTGCCTGCTATGTAAAATATTACGAGGACTGGTGGCTCGCCGAGCATCCGCCCGTCCCCGACGAGTGGTGATCTTCGCCGCGCTCCGCTTCGCGGAGGACGAAAATCTTGCAGACAGGACATACTGGTACCGCTGCCCCTTTGCGGTCGCGGAGGGGGAGAAGGTATTCGCGCCCGTCGGCCCGCACGACCGGATCCAGCGGGCGCGCGTCGAGCGCGTGCTGGAAGGGGACGCGGCGCACGCGCCCTATGACGTCCGTTTTTTAAAGAGCGTCGCCGCCAAATGCGGCGCATACCGGCGCAGATCGGGCGGCGTCCTCGCCTATGAAACGGGCGGCGTACCCTATGACGGCAAGCATTTCACCCGCTTCGGACGGGTGCTGTTCACGCAGGAATTGCCGCAGGGCGTTCCATGCGTTTGCGCGGACGACGCGCTGTACGCGCTGCGCGCGCTTTTGGAGACGGACGGCTGCACGTTGCTTGCGGGCGGGCAGGCGGCAAGGGCGGCGGCGTTGCTTTTGCTGCTTTCGGGCGTGCGGGCGGAGGATGCGGGCGTACACCTTGCGCGGTGTAACGCGCCGCAGGCGGCGTCCCCCGCGGACATGGCTGCGCTTTCGGAAGAATTTTCCGAATCAGAACGCGCGCGCCTTGCGCAGATCCTGCGCTGACGCGCGGGAAAGGAGAGAAATGAAACACATTCTGATGATCGCAACGGGGGGTACCATTGCCTCCAAGGAGACGGCGGAAGGGCTTGCTCCCGCGCTGACCTCGGGGGAGCTGCTGGACTGCGTGCCGGAGATCGCGCGCGTGTGCCGCGTGGACGCCGTGCAGCCCTTCAATCTGGACAGCACCAACGTATATGCGGCGCATTGGCTTCAGATCGCGCGCATCATCGAGGAGAATTATGCGAAGTACGACGGCTTCGTCGTCACGCACGGCACGGACACCATGGCGTATACGGCGGCGGCGCTTTCCTATCTCGTGCAGGACAGCGCAAAGCCCATCGTGCTGACGGGCTCGCAGCGTTCGGCGTACTCGCGCGATACGGACGCGCGCCGCAATCTCGCGGACGCCTTTTTGTTCTGCGCGGACGACCGGGCGTACGGGGTGCGCATCGTCTTCGACGGCAGTGTGATTTTGGGCACGCGCGCCAAAAAGACGCGTACGCGCAGCTTCAACGCCTTTTCGAGCATCGATTTCCCCGCGGTCGCCGTCATGCGCGAGGGCGGTCCCTTCTACTACATCGAGGGGCGCAAGCCGTCCGGGGCGCCGAAGTTCTACCGCGCGCTCAACGAGAACGTATTCGTGCTCAAGATGATCCCGGGACTCCGCGCGGACATTTTTGACTGGCTGGATACGCATTGCGACGGGCTGGTCATCGAATCGTTCGGCGCAGGCGGTCTGCCCAACTATGAAAACGACGCGTTCTGCGAACGCCTTTCGCATTTTCTGTCGCTCGGGAAGACGGCGGTCCTCACCACGCAGGTGGAGCGGGAGGGGAGCGCGCTCGATAAATACGCCGTGGGCAGGCGGCTGCGCGCCTGCGGCAGGGTGCTCGAGGCGCGCTGCATGACGCTGGAGGCGACCGTCGCCAAACTCATGTGGATCCTCGCGTTCGCCCGCGGCGAACAGGCGGAAACACTCTTTGATACCCCCGTCGAGCGGGATATTTTTTAAAGGAAAACGCAGGGCGCCGCGCGGACATGTCCGCGCGGCGCGCTTTCCTTCTCTGCGCGCCCGTCTTTCGGTCGTAAAACAATGGAAACAAGCATACAATATCCATATGGAACTTTGGCGCGAGATCGGGCAGGTGCTGGGCGCGGGAGACGCCTTCCGCATCCACTATACCGTCGTGGACGGGCAGGGGGGATACTTTCAGAACGTCGTCCGCCTGCTGTCCTTTACGGAGACGGAGCTCGTTCTGAAGGGGCGCCGCGGCAGCGTGCGCGTGGAAGGCGAGCGGCTCTCGCTGGGCAAGTACTTTGCGGGCGATCTCGTCGTGCGCGGAACGATCGTAGCCGTATCGCGGGAGGGCGCGGATGCGAAGCTGTGAGATCTTCATCGAGGGGATCGGCGCCGCGCGCGCCGTGGAAAAGATCGTGCAGGGCGGCGTTCCCGTACTTGCGGCGCGGGTGCAAAAAAAGGGCGTCACCGTGCGCGTGGACGGCAAACACCGCGAAAAAGTTTTTGCAATTTTGCGCGGTTCGTGTTATAATGGAAAAAACGTGCGTTTTGCGGGGCTTCTGCGCGGCGTTCGTCTGCTTGCGCAACAGGCGGGCCTGCTGATCGGCGCGGCGGCGTTCGTCAGCACGGCGCTCTTTTTTCAGAGCCGCGTGCTGCGCATCGAGGTCGTGGGAAGCGGCGCATACTATCGGTCGGAAGTGCTGAGCGTGCTGTCTCAGAGCGGCACGGGGCTGTTTTCGCCCCCGCCTGCCGACCGCGCGCAGATCACGGCGGAAATTTTATCCCTTCCGCGCGTCAGTTTCTGCTCGCTCTCGCACGAGGGCGGCGTGCTCACCGTGTGCGTGGAGGTCTCGGACGACGCGCTTCCCCTTGCGGGCGGACCGCTGCTCATTCCCGCGGACGGCGTGGTGGAAACGCTGACGGTGCTTGCGGGCACGGCGCGCGTCGCGGTCGGCGACGCGGTGAAGGCGGGGGACGTCGCGGTGGAAAACGCGGCGTATGTCGGGGAAGAAAAGCTCTCCGTCACCGTCATTGCGGGCATTGCGGTGCGCGTTGCGGTGGACAGGGAGTACGCGGGCGAAGAGGACGACGCGCTCGCGCAGGCGTATCTCGATTACGGCGGGATCGACGGAATACGGACGGAAAAGACCGAGACGGGCTGGCGGGTGACGGGCACGGCGCTCGTGTACGCGGCGCTCAATCTCGGCTGAGGAGGAGATTACGGAAAAGACGGTCATTGTGGACACGGGCAGTCTGGACAGGCTTCGGACGGTCCTCGGCGTTCTGGACGAAAATCTGACGACCATTGCGCGGGAACTCGCGCTCTCCACCCGCATCGACGGCACGAAGATCGTGCTGACGGGCGAGGAGGCGGACGTGGGCGGCGCGGTCGTCGCCAATCTGCTTGCCGTGGCGGAGGCGGGCGAAAATATCGATAAAAGCGCGCTGCTGTACTGCATCTCCCTCGCGCGCGAGGGCAGCGCGGGCGACATCGGCGCCGTTTTGAAGGACGTGGTCGCCGTCACGTCCCGCGGCAAGCCCGTCAAGTGCAAGACGGTGGGGCAGCAGAATTACGTTGCCGCCATGCGGAAGAATACCATCACCTTCGGCACGGGGCCCGCGGGTACGGGCAAGACCTATCTTGCCGTCAGTTTTGCGGTCGCCTGCTACAAGGCGAAGCAGGTGGAAAAGATCATCCTCACCCGTCCCGCCGTGGAGGCGGGCGAAAAGCTCGGCTTCCTTCCGGGCGATCTTCAGACCAAGGTCGATCCCTATCTGCGCCCGCTCTACGACGCGCTGCAGGAACTGTTCGGGCTGGAGACGTACGCAAAACTCATGGAAAAGGGCGTCATCGAAGTCGCCCCCCTTGCCTATATGCGCGGCAGGACGCTCTCAAACGCCTTCGTCATTCTCGACGAGGCGCAGAACGCCACGCGCGAACAGATGAAAATGTTTCTCACCCGTCTGGGAGAGGGGAGCAAGATGGTCGTCACGGGCGACCTCACGCAGACCGATCTTCCCGACGGCAAGACGAGCGGGCTCGCGCATGCCGTGGGCGTGCTCAGGGGCGTGGAAGAGATCGCCGTCGTGGCGCTCACCGAGCGCGACGTCGTGCGCCATCCGCTGGTCTCGCGCATCGTGCGCGCCTACGAGCGGGAGGAACAGCGCAGAAGAAAAGGAGAAAAACGATGAAGAGCGATGAGCTCGCCCGCGCGACGACGGGCGAAGGGGAAGTGCGCAATTCCCGTCTTGTGGGAAGCGCGTTCGTGTTCGCGGCATGTTATATCGTGCTGTGCCTCGTCATGTTTCTCATGATCGTCATCAACGATCCGGGCGGCTGGATCGGGTTTTTCCGCGAAAATTATGCGGGCATCCTCACCCTTGCGGTGTGTACGCTGCTTCTCTGCTTCATCATCTATTACTACTACTATTTCGAAGACCGTGAATTTCTCGCGCGCTCGCGCAACGTCGTGCTCATCTTTTCGCTCGTCACGGTGTGCGTCGTGCTGAGCTATCTCTTCGGAAGGTTCATCAACATTTACGCCCGCCCCTGCGCGCTGTTGGCGCTGCTGTGCGTCTTTTTGTTCAACCGCAGGCAGGCGATCATGCTCAACTTTATTTTTTCTATCCTGATGTTCGTGATCGACACCTACACGAACAACTTTTCGGCGGACGGCGCCACCATGCAGGTGTACTATTCGCTCATGCTCAACTTTGTGTGCGGCACCTTCGCCATTTTTGCCGCCGGCGGGAACAAGACGCGCGGCGGGCTGCTGCTGACGGGCTGCGTCGTCGCCGTTCCCACCGTCGTCATCGTCACGCTGCTGCAGGTGACGAGCATCTATGCCGACTGGATCGCCTTTGTCGCGTCCGTCGGATACTCCATCGTCGGCTGCGTCGTTTCGGCGATCCTGGCGCTCGCGGGGCTGCCCGTGTTCGAGGGTGCGTTCAACCGCCTGACGGTGTTCCGCCTGCGGGAACTCACCTCCACCAACGCGCCGCTGCTCGTGCGGCTCAAGCAGGAAGCGCCCGGCACCTTCAATCACTCTCTCATCGTCGCGCAGCTGGCGGAGTCCTGCGCCGTCGCGATCGGCGAAAACGCCGAACTCGCGCGCGCCGCGGCGTACTATCACGATGTCGGCAAGCTCAAGCAGCCCGACTGTTTCACGGAAAATCAGACGGACTACAACGTGCATGACGAGCTGATGCCCGAGCTCTCCGCCGACATCATCCGCTCGCACGCCAGGGACGGCTACGAGCTGCTCACGGCGGCGCATTTCCCGCAGATCATCGCGGACGTCGCGCGCGAGCATCACGGCACCCTGCCCATCAAGTATTTCTACGACAAGGCGATGAAACTTTCGGGCGGAGACGCCGACATCAAGGACTATTCCTATCTCGGTCCCACGCCCAGAACGCGCATTGCGGCGATCGTGATGATCGCGGACGCATCCGAAGCGGCGACGCGCGCGCTTGCAGACCGTTCGCCCGAGAACGTCGAGCGCACGGTGCGCGCCATCATCGAAGAGCGCATGGACCTCGATCAGTTCGCCGACTGCGACATTACCATCCGCGATCTGTCCGTCATCCGTAAAACGCTCGTGGAGGCGCTCTCGGGCGTGCACCATCACCGCGTGGAATATCCCGCCATCCGCTTCAACCGCGAGCGGCAGGCGGTCAAAGAGGAGAACGGGGAATAATGCGCATCGTATTCGATTCCGATTTGCCCGAAGAGGGGCTTGAACGGCTCTCCGCCGCGCTGGACGGGCTGTGGGAGGGGGACGACCTCTCTGCGGAACTGCTCCTTGTCTCCGAAGAGGAGATCCGCTCGCTCAACGCGCGCGAACGCGGCGTGGACCGCGTGACCGACGTTTTAAGTTTTCCCTCCATGGACGGCATCAAGGGTGCTCCCATCCTCGCCGAAGAGCACGGCGAGGAGCTGGACGAGGAGGGGCGCGTCTTTCTGGGCAGCGTCGTCATCTGCGAACAGCGCGCCCGCGAGCAGGCGCAAGAGTACGGACACGGGTTTTTGCGCGAGCTGTGGTACCTTGCCGTACACGGCATACTGCACTGTCTCGGGTATGACCATATGACCGAGGAAGAAAAGCGCGAGATGCGCCAAAAGGAAGAGGAAGTCATGCAGAAAATGCACCTTTCCCGGGAGGACGTATGAGAAGCGGAACGGTTGCCGTGATCGGAAAGGCAAATGCAGGCAAGAGCACCCTCATCAACGTGCTTGTGGGGGAAAAAGTCGCCATCGTCTCGCCCAAACCGCAGACGACGCGCGACCGCATCCTCGGCGTTCTGACGCGCGAAGATCATCAGATCGTGTTTGTCGATACGCCCGGCATCTATAAGAGCCGCAACGCGCTCACCGAGGAGATGATGAAGACGACGGAGACGACCTCGCGCGACGTGGACGCCGTGCTCTACGTCCTCGACGGTCATGCGGGCGTGAAGGAAGAGGACGCGCAGCTCATCAAAAAATACGCGGTGCTCGGCGTGCCGCTCATCGTCGCCTATACCAAGATCGACATCATGCCCAAGGAAAACATTCCCGCGGACGTGAAATTTTTGTCCGACGCGGGCGTGGACGCGGACGTGTATCCCGTGTCCGCACGAAAGGGGCAGAATCTCAAAAAATTGGAGGCGGGCATCGCCGCCATGCTGCCCGAAGGGGACAGGCTCTTTCCCGACGACGTCGTGTCCGACCGCAGCGAAAAGTTCATGGTCGCCGAACTCATGCGCGAAAAGATCCTGTTAAAGTATGACGAGGAGATCCCGCACGGCGTTGCGGTCGTCGTCCACACCTTCCGCCGCCGTGAGAACGGCACGTACGAGATCGGGCTGGACATCGTCTGCGAAAAGCAGGCGCACAAGGCGATCCTCATCGGAAAACAGGGAAAGGCGCTCAAAGAGGCGGCGTCCTTCGCCCGTAAGGATATGGAAAAGTTTCTGGGCGCCAAGGTGTTTCTGACGACGTACGTCAAGGTGCGCGAAGACTGGCGGGACAGCGCCCGCCTGCTGAAGGAATTCGGATACGGCGAGGAATGACCGCAAGCGGGAACGCCGCGGCGCGTCCTTCGCCCGTATGCTTCCACCGCAGCTGCGCATACTGTCCGCAAGGGGGGATTTATGCGGGAAAAAGACGCGGCGGAACTCGCCTGGGAGATGTTCGAGCGGACGGGAAACTTCACGTATTACATGCTGTACAAACGACTGAAAGGATAGGTATGGAATTCAAGGCGGACGCGCTCCTTCTGCGGGCGGTCGATTACGGAGAAAACGACAAGATCGCAACGCTTCTGACGGCGGACCGCGGCAAAATTTCCGCGTCGCTCAAGGGCGTGAAAAAGGCGGGGGCGAAACTGCGGTTTGCCGCCCAGCCTTTTTGTTTTGCGGAATACGTGTTCGCTTCGCGCGGGAGCAGGAACACGGTGACGTCCGCCGCGCTCTACGACGGATTTTATCCGCTGTGCGAGGACGTCGCGCGCTACTATGCCGCCGCGGTCGTGACGGACGCGTGCGACAAGCTCGCGCTCGAGGGTATGCAGGCGGGGCAGCTTCTGATCGCCGCCGTCACCGCGCTCCGCGGGCTGTGTACGGACGATCCGCTCGCGCTCGTAAAGTTTCTTCTGTCCGCGCTCGCGTTTGCGGGTTATCCCGTGGAGACGGGCGCGTGTCCCGCCTGCGGGCTTGTCCCTTCGGGCAGGATGCGCTTCTCGTTCGCGGACGGCGCGTTTTTCTGCGACGGGTGCCTGCCCGACGCCGTGCCCGCCAGCGAGAGCACGTTTTCCGCCCTGCGCGCCGCGCGGGGGGGCGGAACGGCGACGGCGGACGGGACGGTGCGCGCCCTGCGCCTTCTGGGCGCATATTTTGCGCGGCAGGTGGGGGCGGAGCTGCCTGCGCTCGGGGAATATCTGCGTATTCTGCGCGCGGACGGCGAAAGCGCTTGACTTTTTTTCCGAAATTTTTATACTTGTAATCCGTAACGGAAACGGGAGAAGAACATGCAGATGGGACGGCAGATCGATCGCGGGGACGCGCTTGTCCTCGCACACTATTACGCACCCGACGCCGTGCAGGCGGCGGCGGATTTCGTGGGCGACAGCTTTGCGCTGGCGCAGAAGGCGGTCGCGAGCGACAAGCCCGTCATCGTCTTTTGCGGCGTCACGTTCATGGGGGAGAGCGCCAAGATCCTCTGCCCCGATAAAGAGGTATACCTACCCGCGCCCGACGCGCACTGCCCGATGGCGGATATGGCGTCGGAAGAGGAGATCTTACATATGCGGGAGAGCGTCCCCGACCTTGCCGTCGTCGTATACGTCAATTCGTCGGCGCGGCTCAAGGCGCACGCGGACGTGGTCGTCACCAGCGCGAACGCGGTGAAAGTCGTCTCCCGCCTCAAGGAAAAGAATATTTATTTTATTCCCGATAAAAACCTCGGCGCCTTCGTCGCGGCGCAGCTGCCCGAAAAGAATTTCTACTTCGGGCGCGGCTGCTGCCCCATCCACAACGCAACGACGGCGGCGGAGGTACGCGCGGCGCAGGCGGCGCATCCGGGCGCGCTCCTTCTTTCGCATGCCGAGTGTCCCGAAGAGGTGCGCACCATGTCCGCGTTCGTCGGTTCCACGGCGGGCATGATCGCCTTTGCCGAGCAGAGTTCCGCGCGGGAGTTCCTGGTGGCAACCGAGGCGGGCACGCTGTACGAACTGCACCGCCGCTGCCCGGGGAAGGCGTTTTATCCCACGCGCGCCGGATTTTTGTGCGCGGACATGAAGAAGATCACGCCGGAGGCGCTTTCTGCGGTGTTTGCGGGCGGCGGAACGCCCGTCGAAGTGGACGCGGAGACCGCAGTCCGCGCGCGGCATGCCCTGATGCGCATGCTGGAGCTGGCACAATGAAGACGGAATTCAGGGAAGTTCTGATCGTCGGCGCGGGAGCGGCGGGGCTCAACTGCGCGCTGCACCTGCCGGAAGGGACGGACGCGCTCGTCATCTGCAAGGGCGGACTCAGGGAGAGCGACTCCTTTCTGGCGCAGGGGGGCATCTGCGTACTGCACGATCCCGCGGACGAGGAGAGCTATTTTGAAGACACCATGCGCGCGGGGCATTACGAAAACAATCCCGATACGGTGCGCTGTATGATCGCGCATTCGCGCGAGACCATCGACGAACTCATTTCCTTCGGGGTGCGGTTCGCGCGCGAGGAGGACGGCTCGCTCGCCTACACGCGCGAGGGCGCGCACTCCCGCCCGCGCATCGTGTTCCATGCCGACTGCACGGGCAGGGAGATCGCCTCGCATCTGCTGCGCGCGGCGCAAAAACGTGCGAACGTCGAGCTGCGTCCGTATACCACGATGGTCGATCTGCTCTTTTCCGCAGAGGGCGACTGCGTGGGTGCGGCGGTCAGGGACAACCGCACGAAGGAAGTTTCCCTGGTCTATGCGGGCAACACCGTGCTTGCGACGGGCGGCGTGGGCGGACTCTTTTCGCACTCCACCAATTACCGCATTCTGACGGGGGACGGCGTGGGCGCGGCGCTCGCGCACGGCGTTGCGGCCGATCACCTCGATTATGTGCAGTTTCACCCGACCACGCTGTACACCAGGCGGCGGGGCAGGCGGTTCCTCATCTCCGAATCGGTGCGCGGCGAGGGCGCGCAGCTGTTGAACGCCGCGGGCGAGCGGTTCGTGGATGAGCTTCTGCCGCGCGACGTGGTGACGGCGGCGATCCGCGCCCAGATGCAAACGGAGGGGAGCGATCACGTCCGACTCGATCTGCGGACGGTGCGCGGCGGGGAAAAGACGCTCGAAGAGCATTTTCCCGGCATTGTGCGCCGCTGTCGCAAGGAGGGCTACGACGTCTTTGAGGCGCCCATTCCCGTCGTGCCTGCCCAGCACTACTTTATGGGCGGCGTCCGCAGCGACCTTTCGGGCAGGACGACCGCGCCGCACCTCTACGCCGTGGGCGAAACGTGCTGCAACGGCGTGCACGGCAAGAACAGGCTCGCCTCCAATTCCCTGCTCGAAGCGCTCATCTTTGCCCGCCGCGCCGCAGCGGACATTGCGCGCGGGGCGCGCGCCAAGGGCAGGACGCAGTGGGACTATACGCAAAAGGAGATCGCCGCGCTGGAACGCGCGCGGCGCGAACGGGTAATAAGGGAGACGCATCATGAAAGCAAGTAACGTCACGATGAAACTGCACTGGGACGAGGTCCTTCTCGCCGCCCTGCGGGAAGATATTCCGTGGGAGGATGTTTCCGCGAACGCCGTCGTGCCCGAAGGGGCGCGCGGACATGCCGACCTCATCGCCAAGGCGGACGGCGTGCTGGCGGGGCTGCCCGTCTTCAGGCGCGTGTTCGAGCTGCTCGACGGCGGCGTGCAGGTTGTCCTGCATGCCGAAGAGGGCGCCGCGGTCAGGGCGGGCGATCTCATCGCGGAAATCACGGGCGACATGCGCGCCATTCTCTCGGGCGAGCGCACTGCGCTCAATTTTTTGCAGCGCATGAGCGGGATCGCGACGTATGCGCGCACGATGTCGCGCCTGCTGGAGGGAACGGGCACCAGGCTTCTGGATACCCGCAAGACGACGCCCCTTCTGCGCAGTTTTGAAAAATACGCGGTCACGGTGGGCGGCGGCGGAAACCACCGCTTCAACCTTTCGGACGGCGTGCTGCTCAAGGACAACCATATCGGCGCGGCGGGCGGCGTCAGACAGGCGATCGAACGCGCGCGCGCCTATGCGCCCTTCGTCCGCAAAATTGAAATCGAGGTGGAGACGCTCGAGCAGCTGGACGAAGCGCTTGCGGCGGGAGCGGACATCGTCATGCTCGACAACATGAAGGGGGAGGCGCTCGCGGAGGCGGTGCGCCGCGCCAAGGGACGCGCCGAAACGGAAATTTCGGGCAACGTCACGCGCGAAAACCTGGAAAAGTACGTCGCGTTGGGGGTGGATTATATTTCCTCCGGGGCGCTCACGCACAGCGCGCCCATCCTCGATCTGTCATTGAAACATCTGCACAGCATATGATTTTTGTGCCAAACGCCGCTTCCCGCCGTTACGGGAAGCGGCGTTTTTTCGTGCGCCGTACCCCGGTCAGGGGGATTTTTCGTCGCTTCGTTTCTCGGAATGACGGAAGAGAACGGGGATTGTCGTCCGCGGCATGTTATGAAGACGGCCTTCGGGCATATTTTCCCGAAAAAATGCAGACGATGAAGGGGGACGATGCGGAAAATTTTCACAAACGGCCGTGAGATTTTTTTTGAAACGTATTGACATTTGGAAGGAATTGTTGTAAAATCATACTGCTATTATATATTAATAGTAAAAACTATATTATTTTTTAAGGGGGAAGACAACAAGACTTATGAGAAAATTAAAAGTCGGTCTACTGCTTTTATTCTCAATGCTGCTGTCTCTGTGCCTGTTTGCGTGCGCTCCCAAGGATCCCGGAGGGGACAATCCCAATCCCGATAATCCCGGCGATCCCGGCGATCCCGGCGATCCCGATACGGGAACAGCGATCGCGTCGGCACAGTTTTACGGCGATTCGACCGTCGTTCTGAAGGACGCGGAGGCGGCGGACGCAACGTCCGGCGCCGCGGCGCTTGCAACGGCGGCGGCAGATGTACAGGTGCGCGTGTTCTTTGCGGGCGGCGGCGCGCCTCAGCAAATCGGGCTTGACGCCTGCACGGTCGATACTTCGAGCGTCTCCTGGGGAACGGTCGGCGTTTACTATGCCACCGTCACGCCCAATACGCAGGGCGCAGTCAACAACGATCAGAAGGTCACGGTAAACACGCCGCTTACCATCCGCATCGAGCATGCGTTCGGCGAAGCGGTGAACGGCGTCGAGACCTGCTTGCACGACGGCGCGACGCGCACGACGGTCACGGGCAGCGAAACGCTCAATTACGGCATGTTCCATGACGGACCTTCCGCCAACAGCGGAGATCTCGCGCAGATCGCGCCGTTCGGCACGGTCACGCAGGGCGGATCTCGCGAGACGGAAGTCCTGTCCATGACGGCGGGACGCATCCGCAGGGGCATGTCTATTACGGTCACGGGCACGGCGCAGTCCGTTCCTCCGTCCGGGGACACCAAGCAGTGGTATTTCCCGAATATCGGCGTTGCCCTGCGCGAGTTCGACGCCAAGACGTCTCCCATCTACGCGACGGCTTCTTCCACGATGTATGACGGCGGCATGTCCGTCATCGTGCGTAACGACAGCTTCGTACTGATGAACGGCATCGGCGACAACGGCCCGGACGCCAATTACGGTACCCGTCTTCTTGCAGGGCTCGTGGGCGGCGCGACCGAAAGCTATAACTACGGTTCGCACGACTCGACGCCTTCTGCCGATTATGAGGGCAAGGTGCCTGCATCCTGGAATTACGATCCTCAGAACATTCCCACCGATCTTTCGCAGTGGGGCGACTGGGCGGTCTATTCCACGGGCGATATCATGCGTACGGGAACGTATTCGGAGCAGAAGGAGATCCGCCTTACCTGGACGTTCCGTCAGGACAACGTGATCGAGATGATCTACGAGAACGTCACGGACGGGCTGCAGCTTACCGCGTACATGAAGGTGCCCGACGACTATGCGAACATGCAGTTCGATACCATCCTGCACGGCGACTACGTCAACATGACGTTCTCGTCCGTCTCGACGGTCGAGCTGGAAAAACTGACCGGCGTCCGCTTCAACGGACTCGGTTCGGATGCGCAGAAGTATTACGCCGCCAACGAGGCGTTCAACTTCGACGACCTCACGGGTACGGTCGAAGTCACCTATGCGCAGAGCGAGGAATGGACGGCCTATAACGACTTCGAGCTGCAGGTCTTCCGCGGAACGCTCGGTGCGGACGAAACGGCGCCCGCTGAAAATGCGGAAGGCTGGGTCACGCTCGACGACGATACGCCTTTGCTGGCGACGGATACCTTCTTCCGCATTGCGGTCACCGTCGGCAATACGACGGAATACGCCACTGTGGACAAGGGCGATACGGGCTTCATTACGGGCATCGTCAAGAATAACGTTACGGACGTCTATGGCTTCAGCTTCGGGTTCCCGGTAGGCGGCGAGACCTATACGGCGGACAGCACGGCGCTCGGCGACGTCGGCTTCACGGCGAATGCAGACGGCACGCAGATCGTGATCGCGCCGGTCGGAACGGCTTCGATGATCCCTGCGGCGCTTGCGGGTACGGCGCCCTTCAGTAATTTCACGGGTTATCTCGCGCTCCGTATCTGGGGTTCCGGTCTGGAAGACGCGACGCTCGGAGATCAGGCGAATATCGCGATCGTCGCGGTTGGCGAAAACGGCACATATCTCGACGTCCTCGTCGGGATCGGCGCGGACAATTCGGCGACCATCACGGGCGCGCAGGATACGCCGATCGCCATCGATCTGTCCGGCGTAACGGCGCCCACGTGGGCGTGGTCGGTCGATTACGGCGAAGGGCTCACGTCTGTTCCCGTCAATAAGGGCGCATCGGTGGACGTGATCCTTACCATGACCGACGCGATTTATCAGACGGCGCTGATTTCTGAAGATGATAATGTAACGCCGGGGATATCTTTAACGCAGACGCTTCAGTCGGTCGTGGCTGCGGGAAGCGGTACGATCGATAACTGGGACGACGGCAACGGCATCAGATATTCCGCGGCGACGGCGGATACCGATTCGGTCGACGGCATGACGATCGTCACCATCACGCTCGAGATCCCTGCGGCGCTCGGGCTTGCCGGCGGCGGCGTTCCGATCTACTTTAACAGCGGTTCCGATCTTGTCGCCACGCAGATCGACATTTACTACGGCGCACCTGCCGTCAGCACTTCCGACAACGGCGAGACGATCGAACTTGCGAACGGTTACGTCATGTACCTCGTTGCGGACGGCGCGAATGTGTACTACTATATCGCGCGTACCGACGACAAGGTGACGTCGGGCGACATCGCCACCGGCTCGCTGTGGCTCAACGTCAATGCGGGTTATACCAAAGGCGAAGACGTGGTCGTTCCTTCCTTCGTCGACATCGGATTCACCTATGCAAACGGCGCGATCGTGCTCAACGATGCGACGCTCGCCGAAGACGGCATCCTTACAACGGCGCTCAATGTGTACGGCACGGTGGACAACGACTCCGACTATGACCGCGGCTTCTTCTTCGCGGGCTGCATCGATACCACCAAGTACGGCATTGCGTCCGACGCGGAGACTTATTACTTCCAGCTCGTGCAGGATCTGCAGGCAGATGCGCAGAAGGGCATCTATAAAGTGACGGTCGGCGAAACGACGACGCTTGCGCAGCAGCCTGACGGTACGGATGAACCCACGGTCCTGGTGGAAGCCACCTGTACGCAGAACGGTCTGCGCGGCAACGCGATCAGAGATGACGAGAATAATATCGTATTCATCTATAACGCGACGCTCATTCTCGGCGAGCATCTCTATACGGTAGACGAGGACTACGAAGGGATCGACGGCTACACCTATTCGGAAGGCGTCTGCACCAGATGCAATGCAGTTTCCGGCTGGAAGGTGGAAGGCGTTCAGGTCGGTAAGACGGACAACTCCGTCGCATATACCGCAACGCACGCGGCGAACGCGGCGTATAACCCCGGCGTGGGCGAAAAGTACAGCGTCATCTATTCCGGGCAGACGGTCGTCGCAAGCGGCGTTGCCACCTCCTCGGGGGCGGGTGTCTGGAACGGCTTCACGGCGCTTCTGTTTAATGGCGATATTTTCCTTGATACTACGAATCTGCGTATCGACAACTATATGAATTATGCCGGTGGACAGTCCGGGACAGTCGATGAATATGGTATGTCGTTCACGAGCGAGGTCACCAGCACGGTCACCATCGATCAGGCGCAGGATGCCATGTCCGAAGACGGCGGCGCGCCCGCTGCCATCGTATGGGATTGGTCGAATCCTTCCGAGATCGTCGTCACGATGACGGTCACCACGGTCTACGGCGACTATGAGTGCGTCTATACGTTTACTCCCGCCGCGGGTGACACGTTTGAGGAATCGTCATATTCCATCGGCATTGCGCCCGACGCAGGGTCCTTCACGGGCACCATTACGGCGTCCGGCAGCGAGGCGACCAACTTCAACATGGCAAAAGAGCACCGTGAACTTGACATCGATTACGATGAGGACGGTGGATTTACTATTAGTGGTCAAACCAGACATTATCAGATCACAGCGGGTGAAATGATTACGATGGAAGGGACACTAATCTCCAATGCGGCAAATAACTGGGATTCTCCGATGATAGGGCTATACAGTGGATCCACTGCGACAGTTATTTTCCGCAGCGATGACTGGGTGGAACCTAATGATGATGCCACTCGTGAACAAGCGCTCGCCAATGAGGGATGGTCTGTTTCCAGAAGGCACTCGGTAAACGGAGGGAATGCAAATTGGACTACATTCCTTCAGATCATTGCCAATTGCGACATACTCATTACGATCGACTATACAGATGATTCGCAGATCGTGATTACCATGACCTTTACTGCGGGTGATAATACTGCGACGCAGACGCATACCATAGTTGCGGCAAGCGGCAGTACACTGAAAGAATCTTATTCGATTGAAATGCGTGCACCGCAATGCACATTGGCGATTGAAGATTTTTCGAGAGAAACGCATACGCATGCGTATGATCCTCAGACAGATCGTTGTTCTTGCGGGTTGCTCAATCCCAATCACGGCAACACAGAAGCGGGCGGACTTGCGCACAGCTATTCACATGGTAGATGCACAATCTGCGGAGTGCTTGATCCAAATCATGAACATGCCTACAGCACTACGCCCGGGGAAGGGTATGGTTACTGCGAATGCGGTGATTTTGATCCCAACCACGGAACGGACGTCGAGGGCGCAACACCTCATATTGATGAGGATGAGGACGGTTTCTGCGATGCATGTGATCACACAATGCCGTCACACGTTCATGATTATTCCAACTATGGAACGTGTGCCTGCGGAGCGATTTGTTCTCATGAGACAGTGACGGAAGGCGTTTGCGAAGCTTGCGGAGCTACGATCTCTACCACTCAAGTAACAACGGGCAATTCGTTTGATAATCCTACGGCATGGACGACCTGGTATGAGTTACCTTCCGGTGTATCATTGAAATTCGGATCTGAGCTTACGATTTCCGGTACTGCGACTTCTGCAATGGCGCAGAATTATCACTATGTGACATGGGAAATCAAGCAAGGTTATACCGGTCGTATGGATGACTTTGGATGGATTTTCCCTGAGTTGGAAAAGAATCCTGTTGTCGGGAAAACAAGAACTAGCACTATAGCAATCGTAAATGCCACAGGAGAAGCGGTTGCTTTTGATTGGGCGGTTGTTCGCGAAATCGCGAAGGACAGTTCTTGGTCAATCAATTTCCGTTGGACAGAAGATGATGTCGTAGTTGTTACCATGACAGTCACGGCTGATTCGGGCACTTATGCGGGATATACGTATACAAATGTTGTGAAGTTGTCGGTTGATGATTCTAACCTTACAGAAATCACGGTTCATTTGACGGCAGATACAGTGGCAAATTTCACTGTCACCGAGTATACGCAAATTTCTTATCCCACGACTGGTGCAGACGAAACGCCCGAAGCAACCGTCCCCGGAACGGAGGAATAACCGAAACAATTTCAACGCAAGTTGAATGAACACAAAAAGCCTATCCGCAAGGGTAGGCTTTTTGCTGTTTGTGCGCTATCCCGCCGGTCCGTAGTCGGTGTTAGGGGATCTTTACTTTCACCGCATAAAGTGGGTTCGTGCGCCGCCTATGGCGTCGGGCGGAATGACGGGTCCTCAAGGGGTTCGCGCGCCGCTTCGGCAAAATGTTCCCGCAAGCTGACGTTTTTTCTTGCGTCGGGCGCTCCACGATATTTTACTCCGAATGACGGTTTGTTGCGGCGCAAAAAAACAAATTCTTCGCGAAATTCTTTCAAAATCGATTGACACCCCTTGCCGTTTGTGCTAAACTATGCTTACGCACCGTGAGGGGTGTAATTTTTTTGTATGGAGTTTTTGTCCCATGGCTACCAAATCCACGAGAATGAAGATCACGTTCGAGTGCACGGAGTGCAAGAACCGTAATTACGACAGCTTCAAAAATAAGCGCAACGATCCCGATCGTCTCGAGCTGAAGAAGTACTGCCCTACGTGCAAAAAGCACACGGTGCACAAAGAGTCCAAGTAAGACACGCCGCTTCAGGGGAAAATATCATGTCGAAAAAGGAAAAGGACCTGCAGGAAGAGACCAAGGCGCCCGAAAAGAAGACCGAAGCGCCCCGCAAGAATCCCAAGCAGGATAAAAACAAGAAGCCCAACATTTTCGTCCGCATGGGGCGCAAGATCAAGGAGACGTTCTCCGAGCTCAAGCGCGTCACGTGGCCGACTTTCGGCAAGGCGCTCAAGGCTACGGGCGTTGTGCTCGTCATCGTGCTCATTTTCACCGTCATCGTTACGGGCATCAACTACGGACTTTCCGAATTGCTCGATCTCATGGTAAGCACGGGGGCTTGACATGGCAAACGTCGATACCGAACCCAAATGGTATATCCTTCACACCTATTCCGGCTATGAGGCCATGGTGAAGGAGAGCCTTCTGCGGCTCATCGAAAATAACAACCTTCAGGACAGCATCGTGGACGTCAAAATCCCTACGGAGCAGACCATTGAAGAAAAGGCGAACGGCAAGAAAAAGGTCGTGGAGCGCAAGCTTCTGCCCTGCTACGTCTTTATCAAAATGGTATACTCCAATCAGCTGTGGTATCTTGTGACGAACACGCGCGGCGTGACGGGCTTCTGCGGACCGCAGGGGCGTCCCATCCCCATGAAAGAGGATGAGATCCGCAAGATGCGCCTTGAAGAGTACGTGATCGACGCCGATTTCAAGGTGGGGGACAAGGTCTCCATCGACAACGGGCCTTTGGAAGGCTTTATCGGCACCATCCGCGAGGTCAACGACGAGACACAGCGCGCAAAGGTGTCCATCGTCATGTTCGGCAGGGAGCAGGACGTCGAGGTCGAGTATGTGCAGATGCAGAAGATCTCGCCCGACGCAACGGAAGTTCCCCGCGAAGAGGAATAAAATCGGTTCAACTCTCTTTCCGCCGCTGCGGGAAGAGCGCTGATAGAGTGGGAGAGGCGGTAAATCTCATTTTCCTGCCGCCTTGCACGTACCACAAACGGAGGAAGCAATTATGGCAAAGAAAGTAACCGCGGTCGTCAAACTGCAGCTCCCCGCCGGAAAAGCGACTCCCGGTCCCCCCGTCGGTTCGACGCTGGGTCCTCACGGAATCAACATTCCCGGCTTCACCAAGGAGTTCAACGCCAAGACGGCAGGACAGGAGGGGCTGATCATCCCCGTCGTGATGACGATCTATCAGGACCGTTCGTTCACGTTCGTTCTGAAGACTCCGCCCGCACCCGTCCTTATCAAAAAGGCGCTCGGGCTCGAGACGGCAAGCGCGACACCCAACAAGGTCAAGGTGGGCAAGCTCACCAAGGCGCAGGTCGAGGAGATCGCGAAGCAGAAGCTGCCCGATCTCAACTGCACGTCCCTCGAGAGTGCGATGAGCATGATCAAGGGTACGGCGCGCAGCATGGGCGTCACCGTCGAGGAGTGAGTGGGAGAGAGTTTTTCTCGCTAAGACCACGGGAGGTAATCAATGAAATACGGTAAAAAATACGCTGAAAGTCTCAAGTCTTTCGACAAGCAGCGCGCATACGAAGCGTCCGAAGCGGTGGGCATCGTGCTCGAAAACGCCAAGGCGAAGTTCGACGAGACGGTGGAACTGCATGTCCGTCTCGGCATCGATCCCCGTCAGGCGGATCAGCAGGTCCGCGGCGTTTTGGTCCTTCCCAACGGAACGGGCAAGACGAAGAAGGTCCTCGTCATCGCCAAGGGCGAAAAGGCGGACGCGGCGGCTGCCGCAGGCGCCGATTTCGTCGGCGCGGAGGAGATGATCCAGAAGATCCAGACCGAGAACTGGTTCGGATTCGACGTGATGATCACCACGCCCGACATGATGGGTATGGTCGGCCGTATCGGTCGTATCCTCGGCCCCAAGGGTCTCATGCCCAACCCCAAGTCCGGCACGGTCACGCCCGACGTCGTCAAGGCGGTGCAGGAAGTCAAGGCAGGTAAGGTCGAATATCGTCTCGACAAGACCGCCATCATCCACTGCCCCATCGGCAAGAAGAGCTTCGGGAACGAAAAGATCCTGGAAAACTTCAACGCGCTGATGGACGCCATCGTGCGCGCGAAGCCCGCTGCCGCCAAGGGACAGTACGTCAAGAGCGTCACGCTCACCAGCACCATGGGCCCCGGCGTGAAGGTCAACTTCAACAAGGGCTAAATAAAAAAACGGGGACAAAATCGCTTGACGGTTTTGCTTCTCCGTGCTACAATTGGAGCATACCGCAGACAACGGGTGCGCGCAGGCGCTCAATATCCCGTCGAGGTAGGAATTGATTTCGCATGAAATTCGCTTCCGTACCCGTCTGCGGTGCGGAAGTTTTTTTATGGCTCCCGCCGCCGTGCAAACGGATCTGCGGGATAAAAATTTGGCTCCCGGCAGGGGAGCTTACGGAGGTAACAATGTCGGCAAATTTCGAAGCAAAGAAAGCTGTCGTCGAAGAGATCAAGGCGAAGATCACGGAGAGCAAGTCTGTCGTGCTTGCAACGTACGACCGTCTCTCTGTGGCGGAAGTCACCGCCTTGCGCGGCAAGTTCCGCGATGCGTCCTGCGAGTACAAGGTGTACAAGAACACCCTTGTCAGAAAGGCGTTCGAGGAACTCGGCGTAACGGCGTTTGACGCCGATCTCAACGGCGCGACCGCTTTCGTATTCTGCCCCGACGAGACGAGCGGATGCGCGATCATCGCCAAGGCAGTGAAGGAGACACCCGCGCTCGCGGACAAGATCGTTCCCAAGAGCGCATACGTCGGCGGCGCCTATGTGGACGCCGAGGGCGTGAAGAAGCTGGCGGCGATCCCTTCGAGGGAAGTGCTGCTTGCCAAGATGGTCGGCTGCCTGCAGGCGCCCATCGCAAACCTTGCGTACGTTATGAACGCGATCGCAGGACAAAAATCTTAAATTTTTCAGGAAGGAGACAAAAACAATGGATATTCAGAAGTTTATTGAAGAAGTGAAGTCTATGACCGTTGTCGAGCTCAACGAGTTCGTCAAGGCGCTGGAAGAGGAGTTCGGCGTTTCCGCTGCCGCTCCCGTCGCCGTTGCAGGCGCTGCAGGCGCTGCGGAAGCTGCTCCCGCCGAGGAAGAGAAGACGGAGTTCAACGTCGTCCTCAAGGACTTCGGCGCGAACAAGATCGGCGTCATCAAGGTCGTCCGCGAGTTCACGGGTCTCGGTCTTGCCGAAGCGAAGAAGGCGGTCGAATCCCTCGGCGTGCTCAAGGAAGCTGTGCCGAAGGCAGACGCGGAAGCTGCGGTCGCCAAGCTCAAGGAAGCCGGCGCTACGGCGGTTCTCGAGTAAATTACAGAAAAAAAGCTCACGCAAAGGCGTGAGCTTTTTTGTTTTAGAGGGAAAATAACCGTCAGAAAGCCCTTTCCTGCCCGAAACGCATTTGCAACACACAATTTTCATTCCCAAACCGCGCAAACCGCTTGACGGATTGTCTTTTTCAAGGTAAAATAAAGAGGAATTATTTGGAGACATATCTATGAAAAAGAAAATTCTGCGCCGCGTAGTTGCGGTGGGTACGACGGCTTTGGTCGCGGTCGGCGCGGTCGCAATGTTTGCGGGCTGCACAACGTCCAACAATCCCGAGGTGACCATCACCTATACGTTCAACGGGGAAGATTACGAGGTGGACTATATCCTCTCGCGCGTGGATGCGCCCAAGACCGTCCAGCACTTTATCGAGCTTGCCGATGCGGGCTTCTATGACGGGCTTGTCGTACACGATTATCAGGATTATACCATCAAAACGGGCGGCTATCGTCTGGAAGAGGGCGAGTTGGTCGAAATCGATTATCTGGAGACGGTCAAGGCGCTGGAAGCGGACGGCGCTTCCTTCACGCAGTCCGTCTGGGCGGATGAGGCGCGCACCATTCCGCTCTATTCGGTATACGGCGAATTTTCCGCGAACGGCGTCGAGCAGGAAAACGGAAAAGAGTACCGTCATCAGGCGGGCGCGCTCGTCATGTACTATACCGATAAGGGCAACGGCAACGAACAGGTGTGGGTACAGCGCGCGGACGGCGGCTCCGGCAACGACGGGCAGGAGTACCAGCAGCTCAAATACGCGACCAACAGCACCACGTCGCTGTTCTACACTTTTACCGGCGAATCGCGCACGGAGGCGGATTCTACGTACTGTGTCATCGGCATGGCGAAGGACTACGCGGGACAGATGACGGACGGGCTGCTTGCCGCGATCGCGGAATATGAGGATTCGCTCTCGGAAGAGGAGACGTTCACGACGACGCTGGAAAATCAGCGGCTCAACGCTTACGACTATTTCCCTTCCATTCGGACGGCGGGGCTGGAGGCGACGTTTGAGACGCCCATTGAAATGCCCATTCTGATCAAGTCGGTCGAAGTGACGAAATACTGATTTTTTTACAATAACAGACATTCCCGTGCCTTGGCACGGGAATGTTTTTCTTTGTCTGTTTTTTGGGCATGCCGCTTTATGAAGCGCCCGCGTTGCTCCATGCGGACGGATCTGCCTGCAATCGTTACAGCGGCGTGAGATTGCTCACCTTGCCGTCCTCCAGCGCTGCGCGATAATTTCGCACGTCGAAGACGCGCGGCTTCCGCTCGTATACAAGCCCGACCACGCAGGGTTCCTGCGTCGGGACAACGGCGCGGAAATCGCCCAGAAATTCGCGCAGGAGCCCCGCTTTCGGGGCAAGGGCGGGCGCGAGGTACGGGGTTGCATCAAACCCTGCGAGCACGCTTTCGAACAGTGCAAGGGCGATCGTCGCGTCCGTAGGTTCGCGTGCGGAGAGGATGGAGCAGCCCGTCAGTCTGCCGTTTTCGTACGTGCACCGCGCTACGTGTGACAGACTGTCGCGGAAGGGGACTTCCGCCGTGACGACCGTGCCGCGTTCCGTCACACGTCCCTCCGTCAGGACGGAGAGTTTGCCGTCCTTGCCGAGCAGGGCAAACGCGCCCTTCCCTTCCAGCAGGATAAAGTTCCCCGCCGGGGAGACGCGGCAGTCCTCAAAGGAAAAGGGCAGCGGGATCTGCAGAAAGCCGCGTTCGTTTTCAAAATTGAGCACGACGCGTCCCTGTACGCACAGCGTCAGAAGGCATCCCGAAAAGTGTTTCTGCCAGACGATGCGCAGCGAGGGATCGGCGCGCACGAACCCCCTGAGGCGCACGGCGACCTCTCCGCCGCGGAAATACAGTTCGGTCTCCTCGGGCGGAGAAAACAGGAAATCTTCGTCAAAGCGGAAGCGGATGGGCGCATACTGCGGCGCTTTGAATTCACAGAATACGCCGTCCATCGTTGCAAGTTCCACCGAGCGTTCGAACATGTCCACCGTCCCCAGATGCATGCCGTTCACAAAGAAGGCGCAGGGAATATCCGATAAAAAATAGACTCGCATCTCTTTTTTCTATGTATAAAGCGAAAAAATTATGTCAACAATTTTTCGGGAAGGGGAAACCGCCTAAAGCGCCGCCCTTCCCCCTTGCGGACGCGCAGCAGCGGTTTCTCTCTTCAAACGGTCAAAAAGGAGGTCGCATGAACAAGATCAACGGCTATACGGAAGAAGAGGCGACGGGACTCATCGAATACATCTACAGCGGAAAAAATGCGGGCAAGACGCTTTCCTATCTCTTTGAGACGTACGGGAAGGAGCATAACCGTGCAAAGGGCAGCGTGCGCAACTACTATTACGCGTTCCTGAAGCGGCGCGGAGACGAGCGCGTGCAGCGCATCCTCGAAGGGAAGAATCTCTCTGCGGGCGAGATCAGACCCTTTACGGAGGAGGAGACCGACGAGATGCTGAAAAAGGTGCTGACCGAGAAGAGCAAGGGCATGTCCGTGCGCAGGGCGATCCGCAACGTCTCGGCGGGGGACGAAAAGCTCATGCTGCGCATGCAGAACAAGTACCGCAATCTGCTCAAAAAGCAGCCCGAGCGCGTCCGCCGCGCCGCGGAGGAAGCGGGCGTCGTCGAAGAAAAGAGCTTTTTGCAGCGCAAGCTCGAGCGTGAGATCGACGCGCTCTACGAGCGCATCGCCTCCGATCTCAGGGAGGAGAACGCGCGTCTGAAAGCGGAATTGGAAAAATTACGCAGCGGCGGCGGAGAATAAGCGCGAAGTATCTTCACAAACTATCCTCGACGGGATAACCGCAGGAGGAAGGTATGGAAAAAATGTTTTGTCTCGGACTTGTGCTCGGTGCGGTGGGCGGCGCGCTCATCGTTGCCAACAGCTATAAGGCGCGCTCGCTCGTCAAAAAGAGCCAGGCGGAACTGCTGGAAAAGGTAGACGAGATGATGGATGAACGCCTGAAGGATATGTCCGAAAAGGGCGAAAAGACCGAACGAAAGGCAAAATAAAAAACCGGCGCAGCAATGCGCCGGTTTTTTCTCAGCCGAAGCCTTTACATCGGGCGCGGAATGTGGTATAATCCGGGTATGATACAGCAGATCGCCGCATTCGACGTGGGGGATCGGCGGGTAGGCGTCGCATTCAGCGATCCGTTCGGCGATTACGCCGTCCCGTCCGATACCTATTTCCGCACGGGAGATTTCGCGTCCGACATCCGGGCGCTCGCCGCCATCGTACGGGCGCGGGGCGTCACCGTCGTCGTGGTGGGACTCCCCCTCAACGAGGACGGCACCGAGAGCGTCCAGAGCGCGAAGACGCGCCGCTTTGCCGCCGCGCTCGAGCAGGAAGGACTGAAAGTGGTGCTCGAGGACGAGCGTTACACCACGCGTGCCGCCCGCGGAGATCTTCTGGAAATGGGCGTTTCGCAGAAGAGGGACAAGCGCAAAAAACAGGTGGACTCCATTGCCGCGGCTTATATTCTGGAGAGCCGTCTCGCAAAGATCAAAAAAGGAGAAGAGTTATGAAAGAGGAACGCAACGACTACACCGAGGACGAAAATATCGTCGAACTTGTGGACGACGAGGGCAATACCTTCCGCTTCGAACATCTTATGACGTTCGAATATAAGGGGGAATGGTACTGTGCGCTCACCGAGCTCAAGGAAGCCGCCGAGGAAGGGGACGACGAGGAGGATGAGGAAGTCGCCATCTACCGCATCGAGGGCGACGAGGAGAACGAACAGCTCGTACAGATCGAAGACGACGAGGAGCTGGACGAAGTGTTCGCCGAATTCTGCGCGCAGTACGAGGACTTCGAGGACGCCGATGAAGCGGCGCAGCTGGACGGAGAAGAATAAATTTCGTTTGAGGAGAGTTCCGTCCTCTGCAGGAACGTACCGATAAATTCCAATGGATTATTTTTTTCAGAAGGCTTGACAGCCTTCTTTTTTTATGATATACTCTTATCAAGAATTAATCTCAATAAGAAACAAAAATCGGAAAACGATAAGGAGACAGAACGATGGCGGGCGCACCGCGCAATACAAAACAAAAACAAGCGGTGTACGACGCATTGACGCGTCTCGATCACCCGACCGCGACGCAGGTGTACGAATTTGTGCATGCGGAACATCCGACGCTCTCGCGCGGGACGGTCTTCCGCGTGCTCGGCGGATTTGCGGCGAACGGGCAGGTGCGCAAAGTGACGCTGGAGGGCAGCGATGCGCGCTTCGATCCCACGCTTGCGCCCCATGCGCACGGCAGATGCCGCATCTGCGGAAGGGTGTGCGATATTTTTCTGCCCGACTATGCGTCGATCGCGGAAAACGCGGTCAGCGGCGGATTTCTGATCGACGGGTGCGAGGTGGAGTTTACGGGCACATGCCCGGATTGCAGCGGGAAACAGGCGCAAAAAAGCGCAAATGAGGAATAAAGGAGAAACATTATGAAGGAACTCAAGGGAAGCAAGACGCTGGAAAACCTGATGGCGGCATTCGCGGGCGAGAGCATGGCGACCAACAAGTACGCCTATTTTGCCTCCAAGGCGAAGAAGGACGGTTTCAACCAGATCGCGGCGATCTTCGAAGAGACGTCGGGCAACGAGCGCGAGCACGCAAAGATGTGGTATAAACTCATTGCGGGCGGCATCGGCACGACGGCGGAAAATCTTGCGTTGGCGGCGCAGGGCGAAAACGACGAATGGACGGACATGTATCCCACCTTTGCCAAAGTCGCGCGGGAAGAGGGATTTGACGCGATCGCGAACATGTTCGAAAAGGTCGCATCCGTCGAAAAGGAACACGAGGCGCGCTATCGCAAGCTGCTTGCCAATGTGGAAGAGGGCAGAGTGTTCGTAAAGGACGGCGAAGTGTATTGGCAGTGCCTCAACTGCGGCGCGATCGTCAAGGCGAGCGAAGCGCCAGAAGTCTGCCCCGTCTGCGCGCATCCGCAGGCATATTTCCAGGTCAAGCCCGAAAATTATTGATTTTCCGGCAAAACGCTTGCATTTCGGGCGGACATATGCTATGATGATAGTAAGATAACGCTGTGAAGCGGAGCAGTACCCCGTTTTTCCTGCTTGCAGAGAGCCGTCGTTTGGTGCGAGGCGGTGCAGGGCATCGGGCGAACTCGCCGCGGAGCGGTCCCCCCGAACCGCATGCAGTAAGGGGGAACGGAGTCCCGCCGTTACAAGGGATGGGCATGGCTGTGCCCGGTCAAGGGGCGGGAATTTCCCGCAAGAAGAGTGGTACCGCGCGGATCCCGCGTCTCTTTTGAGACATGGGATCCGCTTGTCATTTCAGGAAGGTGCATCATGGACGTGAAAAAATACGCGAAGCAGTTTATTCTGCCGCCCGAACGGTGTATGGATTGGGCGGAAAAACCGATGGTCACAAGCGCGCCCGTCTGGTGCAGCGTCGATCTGCGCGACGGCAATCAGGCGCTCGTCGAACCGATGGGGCTGGAGACCAAGCTGGAATTTTTTCAGCTGCTCACGGAGATCGGCTTTCGGGAGATCGAGGTCGGTTTCCCCGCCGCCAGCGAGACGGAGTATGACTTCGTGCGCGCGCTCATCGAGCGCGGTCTCATCCCCGACGACGTCACCATTCAGGTGCTGACGCAGGCGCGCGAGCACATCATCAAAAAGACCTTCGAGGCCATCCGCGGCGCGAAGAACGTCATCGTACACGTGTACAATTCCACCTCGGTCGCCCAGCGCGAGCAGGTGTTCCGCAAGAGCCGCGAAGAGATCAGACAGATCGCGGTGGACGGCGCGCGCCTTTTAAAGGAGCTGACGGACGAAGCGGGGGAGAAGTACCGCTTCGAGTATTCGCCCGAGAGTTTTACGGGCACCGAACCCGAGTATGCGCTCGAGGTCTGCAACGCCGTTCTCGACGTGTGGCAGCCGACGGCGGAGCGCAAGGCGGTCATCAACCTTCCCGCCACGGTGGAAAACGCCATGCCGCACGTCTATGCGCAGCAGGTGGAGTATGTGCACAAGCACCTGAAGCACCGCGGGAACGTCGTGCTTTCGCTGCATCCGCACAACGACCGCGGCTGCGGCGTCGCGTCGGCGGAATTCGGACTTCTGGCGGGCGCGGACCGCGTGGAAGGCACGCTCTTCGGCAACGGCGAGCGCACGGGCAACTGCGACGTGGTGACGCTCGCCATGAACATGTACTCGCAGGGCGTCGATCCGGGACTGAACTTTTCCAACATGCCCTATGTCGCCGCGCTCTATCAGAATTTTACCGATATGCGCATCTCGCCCCGCCAGCCGTATGCGGGCGAGCTGGTATTTGCGGCGTTCTCCGGCTCCCATCAGGATGCGATCGCCAAGGGGATGCGCTTCCGCGAGGAGACGGGACGCGTCGTCTGGGACGTTCCCTATCTCCCCATCGATCCCAAAGACGTGGGCAGGGAGTACGATTCGGACGTCATCCGCATCAATTCGCAGTCCGGAAAGGGCGGCGTGGGGTACATTCTCGAACATGCCTACGGCATCAAGCTGCCTGCCCGCATGAAAGAGGCGGTCAGCTATGCCGTCAAGCACGAATCGGACGTGCGGCATAAGGAACTCAAGGCGGAAGAGATCTTCGAAGTCTTCGGCAGCAAGTTCCTTTCCCCGCGCGGACATTTCTCGCTCGGCGACGTGCACTATGCGCAGGAAAACGGCATCACGGCGCGCGTGGAGGTCGTGGAAGGCGGACGGCGCACCGTCGTCGAAGCGACGGGCAACGGGCGGCTGGACGCCGTCTCCAACGCCCTGAAAAGGCATTTCGGCGTGCAGTACGATCTGACGGGGTACGAGCAGCACGCGCTCTCGTCGGGTTCCTTTGCACAGGCGATCTCCTACCTCGGCGTGGAGGCGAACGGGCGCACCTATTGGGGCGCGGGCGAAAATTCGGACATCAGCATCGCGTCCGTGCAGGCGCTCGTCTCGGCGCTCAACAATCTTTTGGACGCATGAACGCGGTCAACTATGATGCCGTCATGCAGCGCATACTTGCGGCGTCGGAGGGGAAATCCCTGCTGCTGCATGCCTGCTGCGCGCCGTGCGCTTCCTATTGCCTGACGGAGACGGCGCCCCGCGTGCGGGTGACGGCATTTTTCTACAATCCCAATCTCGACAGCGCGGAGGAGTATGAAAAGCGCCTTGAGGAACTGCGCCGCCTGACGGCGCAGACGGGGTGGGCGCAGGTCATGGAATGCGGGTACCGCAGCGGGGATTTTACCGCCGTTTCCGCCGGATTCGAGGCGGAAAAAGAGGGCGGCGCGCGCTGTGAGCGGTGTTTCAGACTGCGCCTGTTTGAGACTGCGAAGCAGGCGAAGGCGGGCGGGTTCGATCTGTTTGCGACCACGCTGACCGTCTCTCCCATGAAAAACGCCGCGCTCATCAACCGCATCGGGCAGGAGGCGGCGGAAGCGTACGGCGTGGAATATCTTCCCACCGACTTCAAGAAGCGGGGCGGGTTTCTGAGGTCGGTACAGCTCTCCGGAGAATACGGGCTCTACCGCCAGAACTATTGCGGCTGTCTGTTTTCCAGGCGGAGAAAACAATCCTGATCAACAAAAGCGCCGCGGCGGCCGCCGCGGCGCTTGTTTACGTCGTCAGATGTTTTCCCGTCAGAAGGTGGCGGTCAAATTGTTCGCGGGGGAGCATGGCGCCGCTCAGCGCATCGGAAAAGAGCAGCATCTTGTATGCGCTTTCGGATACGGCGCGCTCAAACAGATCGTCCGCCGTCCTGACGGGCGGAAGGGCGGGATCGGCATTTGCGGCGCGTTCAAACGCCTCGCCGGAGAGGATATCCCCGTCCGGCGTCTTTGCGGGATACAGGGAGGACAGCCCGTGGATATGGAAGAGCCTGTCAAACCGCGCCCAGTGCCTTTGCGATGCGTAGCATTTCCGATGGAAAAAGGATAAAAACTGCGCAAAGTGATCGACGCCGCCGAAAAAGGTTTTTTCATCCATGGGCGTCCGCTGCAGGGTGCGCGTCGCCCTTTCCCACAGGGAGAGCAAAGCGGCGTTCTTGCACGCCTTTACGTCCGGGAAGGGATAGCGCTCCGCTTCATGTCCGCGCAGTTTGCGCGCAAAATAGACGTCCCAGTCGTTTTCCATGCGCTGGTGCTCGCGCTTGTGCAGCCCGTTCTGTTCGAGATAGCGGTAGACGAAGGGGTGGAAGGCAACGTCCGCGCAGTAGTGCGTGACGTAGCCCAGGCAATACGCCGCGGCGGTCCTGCGTTCCTCCTCGCCGAGCGTCGGAAGCGCCTCCAGGAAGGCGGAAAACAGTTCGTACACGGCGTTGCGGTGCAGGTATTTTCCGAGGTTGCCCTCCTGCTTGTTTGCCTTTTTGGCAAAGAAAAACACGTCGGGGCCCTGCGCGCCCAGAAAGTACGCTTCGGGCGCGGCGGACAGGGCGGTCTGCAGTTGTTCGGGAAGGCGCTTCGCCGCTTCTTCGGCAATGAGCGCATGGGTAATGGAAGATGGCATAGTCTTATAATATGTTGTGCGCGTCGCACGCGTTCATGCGTTCTGTGCGGCGGTCCTTGCGCCGAACAGCGCCGTGCCGAGGCGGATCATGTTGGAGCCGTGTGCGACGCACAGTTCCCAGTCTCCGCTCATGCCCATCGAAAGGAAGCGGATGTTGCCGTCCTGTGCCCGCGCCCTGTCGTACAGGGCGCGCATTTCGTCCGCCAGACGGGCGAGCATCGCCCGATCGTCCGAGAGGGGGAGCATCGCCATAAAGCCGCGGATGCGCAGCCCCTGCATGTCCCGCGCGCGCTCGTAGGCGGCAAAGGCTTCGGCAAGGGAGTATCCGCTCTTGGAAAGCTCGCTGCCGATGTTCACTTCGATCAGCGCGTCGGTCGTGACGCCTGCCCGCTGCGAACGCTTTGCCAGCTCTTCGGCAAGCTCGTCGCGGTCGAGCGAATGCACGAGGCAGGTCTTTCCGATGAGGTATTTGACCTTGTTCGTCTGCAGATGCCCGATAAAGTGGCGGTTTCCGCCCTTGACCAGATCGTACTTGTCGCGGAATTCCTGAACTTTGTTTTCGCCGATGTCCGTGATACCTGCGGCGATCGCCTCGTTGATCTCGTCCGCGGTGCGCGTCTTGGTCGCCGCGACAAGGGTCACGGGCTCATGGAAGCAGTTGCCCGCGCTGATTTTTTCAAGGTAACATTGGACGTTTTCCGAAATACTCATATCGCCTATATTATACCTTTCCGCCGTCCGCCTGTCAATAGAATGGGGCGATCGTTCTGCGGGGGGTTGACATCGGGGGGGGATGTGCTATAATAGAAGCGGAATAGTTTCCGCTTTCAGGAGGATATCGTATGAAAAAAGGATTGTGGAAGGGTTTTCTGATTGCCGCGGCGGCGCTCACACTGGGCGCGGGGCTTGCGTTTGCAGGGTGCAATGCGCAGACGGACAGCACGGACGCCGTTTCCGAGGTATATGCCCGGGCGGTGGAACTGGGCTATGACGGTACGCTGGAAGAATTCCTTGCGCAGCTGCGCGGGGAGGACGGCAAGGACGGCGCCCCCGGAAAAGACGGCGCGGACGGCGCTCCCGGCAAGGACGGGGAGGACGGCGTTGGGATCGTGGGCGCGTATGTGGATAACAACGGCGATCTGATCATCGTGCTTACCGACGGCACCGCGCGCAACTGCGGCACGGTCCGCGGGGAGGATGGCAAGGACGGAGCAAACGGGGAGGACGGCGCTCCCGGCAAAGACGGTGTTGACGGGGAGGACGGTAAGGACGGCGCGGATGGTTTGCCGGGCAAGGACGGCGTTGACGGAGAGGACGGTAAAGACGGCGTTGACGGCGCTCCCGGCAAGGACGGCAAAGACGGTGCGGACGGCAAAGACGGAGTAGGCATCTCCTCGGCAACCGTCAACGGCGAAGGACACCTCATTCTGGTGCTTGACAACGGAAATACCGTTGACTGCGGCGCCGTCACGGGCGAAACGGGCGCGCAGGGTGTTGGCATCAAACAGATTGCATTCGTCGGCGAGGAGCTCGTCGTCACCCTGTCGGACGGCACGCTCATTCACTGCGGGCGCATTCCCGCCTGCGGGCATGCGTGGTCGGCGTGGGAGACGGCGCTCGCGCCGACGTGCACCTGCATCGGCTGTCAGACGCGTTCGTGCAGTCTGTGCGGGAGGACGGAATATCTTTTTCTGCAGGCGAAGGGGCATACCTTCGGCGAGGGGTGCACGGTCATCGAGCCCGCCTGCGAGGAGGCGGGCATGTCGCTGCAGGTCTGCTCGGCGTGCGGCGGCGTCCGCGCGCAGGACTTGCCCGCGCTCGGGCATACTTATGAAAACAACGTCTGTATCCGCTGCGGCAGGCTGGAACACGGCGAAGGGCTGAAATTTATGTTGAGCGGCGACGGTACATGTTACAGGGTGACGGGATTGGGTACCTGCACAGATATCGATCTCATCATTCCCGCCTGTTATAACGGCCTGCCCGTGAAGGATGTATGGCATCTGAACAGCGGTACTTCTCAGTCCCAAAGGGAGAACCTGCGCAGCGTGGTCATTCCGGAGGGTGTGGAGCGGCTAATCAATCCATTTGTGCATTTCCCGAATTTACAGCAGGTCATCCTGCCGCAGAGCTTGCAGGAAATCGCATCAAATACATTCATCGATTGTCCCAAACTGACAAGCATCGAGATCCCCGCTTCGGTCACAGACATCAGGGAAGGAGCTTTTTTGTATTGCGGCGGATTGGAAAGTATCACGGTCGCGGAGGGGAATCCCGTCTATCACAGCGCGGGCGACTGTATCATCGAAACGGCTACAGGCAGGGTGATCCTGTGCACGCAGGCGTCCGTCATTCCCTCGGACGGCAGCGCGACGACCATTGCCGACGGGGCGTATAACGCGAATGTGAGAGATGAGGCATATCAGCTCGTCATTCCGTCCGCCGTTACTACGATTGAGGAAAACGCATTTTCGAGGCGAGCCAAACTGACGATTTACTATCACGGTACGCAGGCACAGTGGGAGAGCGTGAGCGGCAATGATACTTTATCGACCAGCGCGGGATCGGCCACGATCTGTTTTTACAGCGCGGATGACCCATTCGCGGCGGGCGCGGCAGAGGGGAACTTCTGGCACTATGCCAAGGACGGCGTGACGCCCGTCCTGTGGTCAAAACCCGAGGACGGCGCGGAAAGCGCCTGAAAGGCGAAAACGCCCGCCCGTACCGGGCGGCGGAGTCGCATACGACCGGAAAAAGCGGGCGGAGCAACAGCTCCGCCCGCTTTTTTGTATGTCCCGTCCGATGGGTGATCAGAGATTGTCTGCAATGCGGCGCGCCATTTCGCGGCAGCCGATTTTGTGCATGCCCTCCGAAAAAATATCCGCCGTGCGCCAGCCTTCGTCAAGCGTCTGTGCGACGGCGCGCTCGACGGCGGAACATTCCTCCGTCATGCCGAAGGAATCGCGCAGCATCATGGCGGCGGCAAGGATGGTGGCAATGGGATTGGCAAGGTCCTTGCCCGCAATGTCGGGCGCGGAACCGTGGATGGGTTCGTACAGCCCGCACGTCGTATCGCCCAGCGAGGAGGAAGCCAGCATGCCGATGGAGCCCGTCACCTGCGCGGCTTCGTCCGAGAGAATATCGCCGAACATGTTGGAAGTGAGCAGCACGTCGAACTGCGCGGGATTTCTGACGATCTGCATGGCGGCGTTGTCCACCAGCATATCGGTCACGATCACGTCGGGGTAGTGTTTTTCCGCGTACGCATGCACCGTTCTGCGCCACAGGCGGGAGGACTCCAGCACGTTTGCCTTATCAACGGAAACGACGCGTTTTGTGCGCTTTCTCGCAAGGTCACAGGCGATGCGCGCGATGCGCTCGATCTCGCGGACGGAGTATTTTTCGGTATCCCACGCCGTCTCGCCCAGAAGGGCGTCCGTGCAGGAGCCGCGTTCGCCGAAGTAGATGCCGCCCGTCAGTTCCCGCACGACGATGATCTCGACGCCGTTTTCGACGAGCGATCGCTTGAGCGGAGATGCGTCCGCCAGCGCCTTCCAGAGCTTTGCGGGGCGGATATTGGAATACAGCCCCATCGCTTTCCGGATGCCGAGGAGCCCCGCTTCGGGGCGCTGCCCGCCGGGAAGCGCGTCCCATTTGGGACCGCCCACCGCGCCGAGGAGCACGGAATCGGAGGCAAGGCAGCGCTCTACCGTCGCCGCGGGCAGCGGTTCGCCGCATGCGTCGATCGCGCAGCCTCCCATCAGAAGGGGTTCGAACGTGAATTGGTGGCCGAAGGTCCGGGCGACCTTCTTCAGAACTTCGACCGCCCCGCCCGTGATCTCGGGGCCGATCCCGTCGCCTGCAAGTACTGCAATGTGTTTTTTCATGATCTCTCCGTCTGTTTCACGCTTCGTCTTTCAGGGACGCCATCAGCCCGCCCGCGTCGATGATGCGCCTGATGAACGGGGGGAAGGGCTGCGCCTGAAAGGTTTTGCCCGTCGTTTCGTTTCTGATCTCACCCTTGGAGAGATCGCAGGAGACGACGTCGCCCGCTTTGAGATTGCTCACCGCTTCGGGACATTCGAGAATGGGAAGCCCGATGTTGATGGCATTGCGGTAGAAGATGCGCGCGAACGTGTTCGCGATGACAAGGGAGACGCCGCTCGCCTTGAGCGCGATGGGGGCATGCTCGCGCGAGGAGCCGCAGCCGAAATTGTCTTCCGCCACCACGACGTCGCCCGCTTTCACGTTTTTGACGAAATCGGGATCGATGTCTTCCATGCAGTGTGCGGCAAGTTCTTCCGCGGAAGCGGTATTCAGATAGCGCGCGGGGATGATGACGTCGGTATCCACGTCGCTGCCGTATTTATGAACGGTTCCTTTTACGGTCATTTCAGCACCTCGTTTGCGGTTGCAAGTCTGCCCAGAACGGCGCTCGCCGCAGCCGTATAGGGGGATGCGAGGTAGATCTCGCTTGTGATATGTCCCATGCGTCCCACAAAATTGCGGTTGGTGGTGGAGACGCAGCGTTCGTGATCGGCAAGGATGCCCATGTGTCCGCCCAGACAGGGTCCGCACGTCGGCGTGGAGACGACCGCTCCCGCGCGGATAAAGGTCTCCAGCAGTCCTTCCTTCATCGCCTGCAGGTAGATCTCCTGCGTGGCGGGGATGACGATGCACCGCACGTTTTCCGCCACCTTTCTGTCTTTCAGCACCGCGGCGGCCTGCCGCAGGTCGGAGATGCGCCCGTTGGTGCAGGAGCCGATGACGGCCTGATCGATCGTCACTTCCTCCCACTCCGTGCGGGTGTTTTCGGGAAGATGGGGGAAGGAGACCGTCGGCTTCAGGGCGCCGAGGTCGATCTCGTACGTCTCGTCGTATACGGCGTCTGCGTCCGCTTCATAAATGCGCACGGGGCGGCGGAACCTGCCGTTCAGATAGGCGAGCGTCTGTTCGTCTACGGGGAAGATGCCGTTTTTTGCGCCCGCTTCGATCGCCATGTTGCAGACGGTGAACCGGTCGTCCATCGAGAGGGACGCAACGCCTTCGCCCGTAAATTCCATGCTCTTGTAGAGGGCGCCGTCCACGCCGATCATGCCGATGATGTGAAGGATCAGGTCCTTGCCCGTGACGTATGCGGGAAGGCTCCCGCGCAGCACGAACCGCAGGGCGGAGGGGACGCGGAACCAGCACTTGCTCGTCATCATGGCGGCGGCAAGGTCTGTCGAGCCGACGCCCGTGGAAAAGGCGCCCAGCGCGCCGTAGGTGCAGGTGTGGCTGTCCGCGCCGATCACGCAGTCGCCCGCGCCGACCAGTCCCTGTTCGGGCAGCAGGGCGTGTTCAATGCCCATGCTTCCCACGTCGTAAAAGTGCTTCACGCCCTCCGAAAGCGCAAACAGGCGCGTGCATTTGACCTGACACGCCGCTTTGATGTCCTTGTTCGGCGTAAAGTGATCCATCACGAGCGCGATCTTTTCGCGGTCCTTGACGTGTCCGCCCGCTTTTTCCAATTCCCGGATGGCGACAGGCGCGGTGATATCGTTCGCAAGCGCAAGATCGAGTTCCGCTTCGATGAGCTGCCCCGCCGAAACGGAAGCAAGCCCCGCGTGCGCGGCAAGGATCTTCTGCGTCATCGTCATACCCATAATCCGATGCTCCTTTTTTTCTTTTCTTCTTGACAAAGTATAACATATGTGTTATACTTTCGTCAATCATTTGAAAATTGAATAATTACATGGGAGTTATCGAAAAAACGAATCGTGAACACGGAAAACCTGCGCACCTTTCTGATGCTTGTCAAACTGAAAAATTTTACGCGTGTTGCGGAAAGCCTGTTTATCGCGCAGTCCACCGTCACCAACCGCATTGCCGATCTTGAGCGGGAAATGCTCGTCAAACTGCTGCGGCGGGATACGCGCAACGTCGCGCTCACGGAGGAGGGCAAGACCTTCTATGAATATGCGCGCCGCATCGTCGAAATGGAGGATGCGTGCATTTCCGCCGTCAAGGGGGGCGTGCGGCAGGTCCGTCTCGGCGCGGTGAACGCCGTCTACGAGGGCGCGCTCAAGGAGCGCATCCTCGAAGGGATCGCGCGGGGGAAGGCGTACCGTGTGACCATCGGGCATACGGCGGGGCTTCTTGAGATGCTGTGGGACGGGCTTTTGGACGTGGCGTACGTCTATCAGGAGACCAAGCGGGCGGGCTATGTATGCCGTCCGTTCTCGCAGGACGAACTTGTGTTCCTGGCGCGCGCGGATAAGAACGGATTCCCGCAGGGGATCCGTCAGGAGCAGCTCAAGGAAGTTCCCTGCGCCATGTGCAATTTTTCCCTGCAACAGATCGGTTCCTATCTGCGGGAGCTGTTCCCCGCCGGGCATATGTTCCCGTTCGAGGTGGATAATTCCAATAAGGTAAAGGATTTTCTTGCCGCGGGGCTCGGGTATGCCTTTTTGCCGCGCGGACTTGTGCGCGAGGAATTGGAGAGCGGTAAGTTCTGCGAGATCGCGCCCCTCGATTTCAAACGGATGCTCATTCCCAGCTACAGCATCTGCCGCACGGAAGATGCGGAACTTTGTTTCTGACAGACGGAAGAAAGCCGCCCGACGCAGCGCGTCGGGCGGCTTTGTTATATGGATCATATAAGATGTAAGATGTTTTTCCGATCAGAACTTCCGGAACACCGCGCCGTCGGAAGCGGAAGTGACCAGCGCGCGGTACCGCTTCAGGTATCCTTCAACGGGCTTTTCAAGCGGAGTGAACGCGGCAAGCCGCGCTTCGATCTCCGCCTGCGGGACGCGCAGGTCGACGGTTCCCTTTTCGATGTCGATGTCGATGATGTCGCCTTCCTGCACGACGCCGATCACGCCGCCCGCCGCCGCTTCGGGGCAGACATGCCCGATCGCCGCGCCGCGTGTCGCACCCGAAAATCTGCCGTCCGTGATGAGCGCGACGGTATCGCCCAGCCCCGCGCCCACGATGGACGAGGTAGGGGAGAGCATCTCGCGCATGCCGGGACCGCCCTTGGGCCCCTCATAGCGGATGACGACCACGTCGCCCGCCTTGATCCGGTTGGAGGAGATCGCCTGCATTGCCGCCTCTTCCGAATCGAACACGCGCGCAGGTCCCGAATGGCGGTACATTTTGGGATCGACCGCGCTCTTTTTGACGACTGCGCCGTCCTTTGCGAGGTTCCCTTTCAGGACGGCAAGTCCGCCGTAGGGGGAATAGGGCTCGCTCACGGGGCGGATGATCGCCCGGTCGCGCACGCGCGCGTCCTTGGTCAGCAGGTCCTGCGTGAGGAGCGCCGCCGTCATGGCGGAGCCGTCAAACAGTCCCGCGTCGATGAGTTCGCGGATGACGGCGGAGATCCCGCCCGCGTCTTCCAGCTCTTCGATGTAGTGTTCGCCTGCGGGCGCAAGGCGGCACAGGTTGGGCGTTGCCATGCTGATCTCGTTCATGGTGTCCACCGAGATCTGCTGTTTGGAAAATCCGAGTTCGCTCGCCAGCGCCAGAAGGTGCAGCACGGAGTTGGAGGAAGCGCCGATCGCCATGTCCACGCGTTCGGCATTTTTGAGCGCCGCAGGCGTCAGCAGATCGCGCGGGCGCACGTCCTGTTCCAGCAGCCGCATGACCGCCTCGCCCGTGCGTTTGGCAAGGACGAGCCGCGCGGAATAGACGGCAGGGATGGTCCCGTTTCCGGGCAGCGCCATGCCGAGCGCTTCCAGAAGGCAGTTCATGGAATTCGCCGTGAACATACCCGAACACGATCCGCACGAGGGGCACGCCGCGCATTCGAAGCGCGCAAGTTCTTCTTCGTCGATCTTGCCCGACGTATACGCGCCCACTGCTTCGAACATGGAGGAGAGGGAGAGCTTTTTGCCGTCCTTGTGCCCCGCGAGCATGGGCCCGCCCGAGCAGAAGACGGAGGGGACGTTGGCGCGCACCGCACCCATCAGCATGCCCGGGATGATCTTGTCGCAGTTGCCCACGAACACGCACGCGTCAAAGGCGTGCGCCGTGATCAGGATCTCGCAGCTGTCGGCAATGACCTCGCGGGAGGGCAGCGAATAGCGCATGCCTTTGTGCCCCATGGCGATGCCGTCGCATACGCCGATGCAGGGCACGACGACGGGTTTCCCGCCCGCCGCGAGCACGCCGTCCGAGACCGCTCTTGCGATCTCGTCAAGGTGCATGTGCCCGGGGATCACGTCGCTCTGCGCGCAGATGATGCCTACAATGGGCTTTTTCATTTCGGAATCCGACCAGCCGAGCGCGCGCAGCAGCGAGCGCTGCGCCGCCATATTGCTGCCGTTTGTAAACGTGTTGGGCATAAAAAACCTCCAAAAGGGTTTACGCAAATCTTTTCGCAAAGGCGAAAATCTTTGCAGTGAGATTTGGGGAAACTCCACGGGCATGGTTGCGCCTGACCGCGCGGTTTTCTCCTTTCCGCGAAAGCGCAGGTATGCGAGAATGTGTGGCGCTGGCGCAAAATGCGATTTTGCTTGCGCGAGTAATTTATAGCAATGGCAACCTTGCTATAATACGGTGGCAAAAGGCGTCACTGCGTTATGCCTTTTGCGCCCCTGTTTGCCGCTCACGCGGCTTTTGCGGAAAGGTGTAGCGGCGCGCGCTATAACTGTTGCAATTGCGCGCCGCAGGAAAACCGAACGTAGAGCGTAGCGAACGTTGGGGTTCCCTTCCCCTCACGACGTTTCTTTTCGTCAGTTCGAAAAGAAACGCGTGAACTCCTTAAATTCTCTCTTTGTAGTCCGTCTCGTCCTGAATGGTCGTCTTGCCGCGCGAGATGCTCGTGACGCCCGTGCGGGCAAGTTCCATCACGCCGTACGGCATGAGCATGGTCACAAATCCGTCCAGCTTCATGGGTTTGCCCGTCAGTTCGAGGATGGTCGCTTCGGGCGAGGCGTCCACGACCTTCGCGCGGAAGATCTGGCAGATCTCCAGCACCTGCGAGCGCGTCGCCGCATCCGTCCTGACTTTGATGAGCAGCAGTTCGCGGCTGACGGCGTCCTCTTCGGCGCACTTGATCTTCTTCACGTCGATGAGTTTATCCATCTGTTTCATCATCTGTCCGAGGATGTAATCGTCGCCGTTTAAGACGATGGTCATGCGGGAGAGTTCTTCGTTTTCCGTCTTGCACACGGAGAGGGATTCGATGTTGTAGCCGCGGCGCGCAAAGAGCGCGGCAACGCGCACAAGGACGCCCGATTTGTTGGTGACGAGTGCGCTGATCGTATAGCGGTTCATGCTTTGTCCTCCCATTCGGTCATGATGGTGTCGTACGTCTGTCCGGGTTTGATCATGGGCAGCACGTTTTCGTCGCTGCCGATGCGGCAGTCCACGACGACGGGGGAAGGGGTGGCGAATGCCTCTTTGAGAACGCCGTCCACGTCCTCCGCCCTTTCAATGAAGAGTCCCTTTGCGCCGAAGCTCTCGGCGAACTTTACGTAGTCCGTCTTTTTGCGCACGTCCGTCTGCGAAAAGCGGCGGCCGTAAAAGAGTTTCTGCCACTGCCGCACCATGCCGAGCGCATGGTTGTTCATGAGTAGGATGGTGATGGGCAGCTCCTGCGTGACGGCGGTGGAGAGTTCGTTGAGGTTCATGTTGAAACAGCCGTCGCCCGTCACCAGAATGACGTGCTTGCCGGACGCTTTCGCCGCGCCGATCGCCGCGCCGAGTCCGTAGCCCATCGTTCCGAGCCCCCCGCTCGTGCAGAAAGTGCGCGGTCTTTCGACGGGGTAGTACTGCGCCGTCCACATCTGATGCTGTCCCACGTCGGTGACGACGATGGCGTCTTTCGGTGCGAGTTTCGCCGCCTCGATCAGGATCCTGTGTCCGAGTTCGGGCTGTTTTTGCGCGGCGCGTTCGGCTGCTTTCAGCTCCTTTGCCCGCGCCGCAAAGGCGCGCTGCTTCTGTTCGGGCAGCATGGGCACGAGCGTCGCCAGCGCTTCCTTCACGTCGCCGAGGACGGCGTGGGTGACGGCTACGTTCTTGTCGAGTTCGGCGTTGTCAATGTCGATCTGCACGACCGTCTTGCCCGCCGCAAATTTGTCGCGGTTGAGCGCGACGCGGTCGGAAAAGCGCGTGCCGATCGCCAGGATGCAGTCGCTCTCCAGGCACAGTTTTGCCGCGGTCGCCGTGCCGTGCATGCCCATCATGCCCATGAACAGGGGATGGCTCGCCGGAAAGGCGCCCAGCCCCATGAGCGTCGAGACGACGGGCGCGTCCAGCCGTTCCGCGAGCGCGCGCACTTCCCTGGACGCTTCGGACGCGATCGCGCCGCCGCCCACCATGATGAGGGGACGCTCCGCCGCGGCGATCGCCTTCGCCGCATCTTCGAGCATCCGCGCGGGCACCGCCTTGGCGTGCAGCGGAACAGGCTTTTGCGGTTTGTACTCCGCCGTTTCGCTCTGTACGTTCTTGAGAATGTCGATGAGGACGGGGCCCTTTCTGCCGGAACCCGCAATGGCAAACGCTTCGCGCACCACGCCTGCAAGTTCCTTCACGTCCTTTACGATATAGTTGTGCTTGGTAATGGGCAGGGTGATCCCGAAAATGTCGATCTCCTGGAAGGAATCGCGCCCCAAAAAGTTCGCGCCCACGTTCCCCGTGATCGCAACCATGGGGATGGAATCCATGTAAGCGGTCGCAATCCCTGTGACGAGGTTGGTCGCGCCCGGTCCGCTCGTCGCAATGACGACGCCCGTCTTCCCCGTAACGCGCGCCCAGCCGTCGGCGGCATGTGCCGCGCCCTGCTCGTGCGAGGTGATGACGTGTTCGATCGCGCCGTCGCGATAGAGCGCGTCATAGATGTCGAGGACCGTCCCGCCCGGATACCCGAACACGGTGGAAACGCCCTGTTCTTTCAGGCATTCGACGAGGATCTCCGCTCCCATCAGTTTCATATTGCGACCTCCTTGCAAATCAGTGGTTCCTGTCATTATATTGGATATTTCACGGTTTGTCAAGCGGATGGGTGCATTTTATGCGTTTTTGCGGAAACGGAATGCATATATTCATAAAAATTATCATGATTATCGAATAAATGCATAAATGACGTTGACGCCCCGCAGACGATGTCAGGGGGATCCATCCTTCCCCGCGGAAGGGGTCCGCGCGCTGCCTTATGAGACGCAAAAAAGGAGCCGCACAGGCGGCTCCTTTTTTGCATTGCGGGCGCTTTTCGCGCCGCCGTTAATACTGTTTCAACCGCTTTTTCACGGAAGCGATGCCCGCTTTTGCGGCGCGGACGGAGGAGCCGCCCACGGAATCGCGTCCCTCGGCGGAGGCGCGCGTCGTGACGGCGTGCAGCACGTCTTCCTCGAACACGGGGCTTGCCGCGCGGAATTCCTCCAGCGTCAGGGAGGGGAGCGTCTTGCCCGTCTCGATGCAGTACCGCACGAGTTTCCCCGTCACGGCGTGCGCGTCGCGGAAGGGGACGCCGCGCTTGGCAAGGTAGTCGGCAACGTCCGTCGCCGTCGAATAGCCCTCGCCCGCGGCGTCGTACATGCGGTTCACGTTGAACGTGAGTTTGGAAAGGAGCGCGGTGTAGATGGAAAGGCAGCTTTCCAGCGTCGTCTGCGCGTCAAAGAAGGGCTCTTTGTCCTCCTGCAGATCCTTGTTATAGGCAAGCGGAATGCCCTTGATCGTCGTGAGGATCCCCATCAGATGCCCGTATACGCGCCCCGTCTTTCCGCGTACGAGTTCGGGAATATCGGGGTTTTTCTTCTGCGGCATGATGGAGGATCCCGTCGAGTAGGCGTCGGGGATCTCCCAATAGCCGAATTCGTCGGAGGTGTACAGGATGGTGTCCTCGCACAGGCGGGAGAGGTGCGCCATCGCAAGCGAGGCGCAGAACAGATACTCCGCCACAAAATCGCGGTCGGACACCGCGTCCAGCGAGTTTTGCGACACGCTGTCAAAGCCCAGAAGTTCGCGCGTCACTTCGCGGTCGATGGGGTAGGAAGTCCCTGCCAGCGCCGCGCTTCCAAGGGGCATGACGTTCATGCGCGTGCGCAGTGCATGGAAGCGGTCCAGATCGCGCAGGAACATTTCGGAATAGGCGTTGAAGTACTGCGCGCAGTTGACGGGCTGCGCCTTTCTCAGGTGCGTGAATCCGGGCATGATGTATCTGACGGTCTCCTTCGCCCGCGCAAGCAGCGCGCCGATGAGCGCCTTCAGAAGTTCCATGGCACGGTCAACGGCGTCGCGCGCATACAGGCGCATATCCGTCGCGACCTGGTCGTTGCGGGAGCGCGCCGTGTGCAGCTTTTTGCCCGCGCTGCCGATGCGGCTGACGAGTTCGCCCTCCACAAAGGAGTGGATGTCTTCCTGCCCTTCGATGGCGAGCGCGCCGCTCTCAATGTCCGCATAGATGCCCTTCAGCCCTTCGCAGACGGCGTTTGCTTCCGCTTCGGAGAGGATGCCGCACCTGCCCAGCATGGTCGCGTGCGCGACAGAGGCGGTGATGTCCGCGCGCCAGAGTTTTTTGTCAAAGGAAAGCGATTCGTTGAACGCGTCCGCGTCCGCAGCTTCCGGGGCGTCAAATCTGCCCTGCCAGAGTTTCATTGAAAAAACCGTCCTTGCGTTCCGTATTTGCTCCATTGTACAATATTTTTTGCGTGAACGCAACCGTTTTCCCCGCAAACGGAGGTGCGGCGCGCAATTTTCTTGACAGGACGGCGGCGTTTGCGGTACAATAAACGCATGATCATTTTAGGGCTGGATCCTGGGATCGGCACGATGGGGTACGGCGTCATTGAAAAGGATGCGCGCGGCAACTGCTCCGCCGTCGATTACGGCGTCGTCAGGACGCCGCCCAATGAAAACCTTGCCGTCAGGCTGTGCATTCTCGAAGAGGGCGTCAACGCGCTCTTCGACAAATTCCATCCGGACGAGGCGGCGATGGAGGAGCTGTTCTTCTCCAAAAACGTGACGACGGGCATCGCGGTCGCGCATGCGCGGGGCGTCATGCTGCTCACCTGCAACAAGCGGTGCGGACGCATCTTCGAATACACGCCCAATCAGATCAAGCAGGCGCTGACAGGCTACGGCGGCGCCGACAAGGGACAGATGCAGCGCGTCGTGGCGGCGCATCTGCGGCTGCCCAAACCGCCCCGCCCCGACGACGCGGCGGATGCTCTGGGCGTCGCGCTCTGCCATGCCTTCACCAGCCGTTTCGGCGCGCTGTTCGGCGTAAAATAATAAAATCGGATTTTTTAAAAATCGGAGCGGAGATATGATCGGTTATTTAAGAGGGCGGGTGCTTTCGCTGCAGCCCGGATATATTCTTCTCGACGTCAACGGCGTCGGATACGAGGTGATCTGTTCGGGAGCGGCGTTCGCCAATCTCTCGGGCGTGAAAAAGGGGGAGGAGGGCGAAGTCTACACCTATTTGCAGGTGTCCGAACAGGGCGTTGCGCTGTACGGGTTCTCCGACCTGAAGGAAAAGGAACTGTTCCTGCGGCTCACTTCGGTGCAGGGCGTGGGCGCGAAGCTCGCCATTGCGGCGCTCTCCTCGCTGCGTCCCGCCGACCTTGCCGAGGCAATCTATACGGCGGACGTCAAGCGCCTGACCGCCGTCAAGGGGCTGGGCAAAAAGACGGCGGAGCGCATCGTGCTGGAACTGCACGGCAAGATCTCCGCGGACGAGATCCTCGGCGAAGCGGGCGAGGCACGCCCTGCCGCGCTCCCCGGATCGCAGGCGGACGACGATGCGGTCGCGGCGCTCATGAATCTCGGCTTTACGCGGCAGGAGAGCGCGCGCGCCGTCGAGCGGGCGCGGGATGCAGGCGCAAAAACGATCGAAGAGATCATCGGCACGGCGCTGAAGGGTATGTGATATGGACGGCTACGAATACGGCGAAGACAGGCTCTTATCGAGCAGCAAGGGAGAGTACGACACGGAAGAAAACATTCTGCGTCCCAAGACGCTCTCGGAATACGTCGGGCAGGACAAGGTCAAGGAAAATCTGTCCGTCTATATGGAGGCGGCAAAGAGCCGCGGCGAAGCGCTCGACCACGTCCTGCTGTACGGTCCTCCCGGGCTGGGCAAGACGACGCTCGCGCACATCATCGCCAACACGATGGGAACGCAGATCAAGCTGACGAGCGGACCTGCCATCGAGCGCTCGGGCGACCTTGCCGCGATCCTGACCAATCTCAACGAAGGGGACGTGCTCTTCATCGACGAGATCCACCGCCTCAATCACGCGGTGGAGGAGATCCTGTATTCCGCCATGGAGGACTACGCGCTCGACATTATCGTCGGCAAGGGGCCTTCCGCGCGCAACATCCGGTTTTCCCTGAAGCGGTTCACGCTCATCGGCGCGACGACGCGCGCGGGACTGCTGTCCTCTCCCCTTCGTGACCGCTTCGGCATCATGTGCCGTCTGGACATGTATACCCCCGAAGAGCTCAGGCGCATCGTCACGCGTTCCGCCAGAACGCTCGGCATCGCCATCGAAGAAGAGGGCGCGTTCGAGATCGCCCGCCGTTCCCGCGGCACGCCGCGCATCGCCAACCGGCTGCTGAAGCGCGTGCGCGATTTTGCCGCCGTGGCGGGAAGCGCGACCGTCACGCGGGAGGATGCGCGCCGCGCGCTTGCCAGAATGGAGATCGACGAGCTGGGACTGGACGAGACGGACCGGAACCTGCTGCGCGCGCTCATCCGGAAGTTCAACGGCGGACCTGCGGGGCTGGATACGCTCGCCGCCACCATCAACGAGGACGTCGCCACCATCGAAGACGTATACGAACCCTACCTTCTGCAGCTCGGCTTCATCGCGCGCACGCCGCGCGGCCGCGTCTGTCTGAAAGGGGGCTATGAACATATGGGCATGAAGATGCCCGAAGGCGCAAAAAAACAGCTCTCGGTGTTCGATGATGACTGACGGAAGCGGGCTGCGGGAAGAGATCATGCGGATCGCGCTTTTGCAATCCGCAACGGACAGCGCCTGCGCGCCTTCCGACTTTCTTGCACGGGAACATGTGGTCGTCGCGTCTCATGACGATCCCGGCGCGCGTGCCTATCTTTCTCTTCCGTTTGCGTTCGATCTGACTTCTTACGGAAACAATGTCGTTGCTTCCGTTCGGGAAGATCTTATTCCCGTGGCGCGCGCCTATCTTGCGGGGAAACGTACGGAAACGTGCTTTGAGACGCCCGCCCTGCATGAATTGGATGCCATGCTTGCGCCTTACGGATTGCGGACGTTGTATCAGGCGGAATATTTCCTGCCGGATCCGGACCGGATGCACGGGATCGGGTGCGCGTACCCGCTGCGCGTTCTGGACAAGGGGATGTTTGCTGCGCTTTATCTGCCGCAATGGAGCAACGCCTTGTGCGCGCAGCGTCCGGAAAGGGATGTCCTGTGCGTTGCCGCGTATGACGGCGACCGGATGGTCGGCTTGGCGGGGTGTTCCGCCGACTGCAGTCAGATGTGGCAGATCGGGATCGATGTCTTGCCCGATTACCGGCGGAAGGGGATCGCTTCCGCGCTTGTTTCCCGCCTTGCGCGTGAAACGCTTGCATTGGGGAAAATCCCTTTTTATTGCGCGGCATGGTCGAATCTTCCCTCCAAAAAGACGGCGCTGCGCTGTGGATTTATGCCCGCATGGGTACAACTGACCGCCAAAGCGGTTGAAAAACAGAAAAAAGTTTGATATGGAAACGCTCAGAAAAAGTGATTTTTATTACGATCTGCCCGAGGAACTCATCGCGCAGACGCCCGCAGAGCCGCGCGATTCGTCGCGGCTTTTGGTCTATCACAGGGATACGCATGCGATCGAGCACAAGATCTTCCGCGACGTGATCGACTATCTCAGGGCAGGGGACGTGCTCGTCGTCAACCGCACGCGGGTGCTTCCCGCCCGCATCTATGCGCATACCGAGCACGGCGGTGCGGTCGAGGTGCTGCTTTTGAAGCGGCGCGCGCTCGACGAATGGGAGGTCCTCGTCCGCCCGGGCAGGAAGTGCCGCCCGGGAACGCACCTTGTCGTCAACGAAGAACTTGCGCTGGATGTTCTGTCGGTCACCGATTCGGGCGAGCGTATCGTGCGTTTTGCGTACGAGGGCGCATTCGAAGACATTCTTTCCCGCGCAGGCACCATGCCGCTGCCGCCCTATATCCACGAAAAGCTCTCCGATCCCGAACGCTATCAGACGGTGTACTCCCGTGAGAACGGCTCGGCGGCGGCGCCCACGGCGGGGCTGCATTTTACGCCGGAGCTTCTGGAACGCATCCGCGCCAAGGGCGTGGAGATCGCAGAAGTGCTGCTGCACGTCGGGCTGGGGACCTTCCGTCCCGTCAAGGAAGAGAACGTGCTCGATCACAAGATGCACTCCGAGTACTATGAAGTGAGCGAGGAGGCGGCGGACATCGTCAACCGCGCAAAGAGGGAAGGGCGGCGCATCGTCTGCGTTGGCACGACGAGCGTGCGCACGGTGGAGACGGTCGCGGATGAAAACGGATTGCTGCATCCGTGCAGGGGCAACACGGAAATTTTCATCTATCCGCCCTACCGGTTCAGGTGCGTGGACGCGCTCATCACCAATTTCCATCTGCCCGAGAGCACGCTTCTGATGCTCGTCTCCGCGCTCTGTTCGCGGGAAGAGATGCTCCGCGTCTACGGCGAGGCGGTCAAAGAGCGGTATCGCTTCTTTTCGTTCGGCGACGCGATGATGATCGTATAAGCGGCGCAATACTGTGTCGCGTTGTAGAAATATCAATCAAAAATAACAAGATAAATTCAGAATGAACAACGAATATTTTTCCTTTGAATTACAGAGAACCGATCCCGATACGGGCGCGCGGGCGGGGATCTTCCACACGCCGCACGGCGACATCGAGACGCCCGTCTATATGCCCGTCGGCACGCAGGCGACCGTCAAGGGGATGCTGCCCAAAGATCTCAAGGAGATCGGCTCGCAGATCATCCTGTCCAATACCTACCATCTGTACATGCGCCCCGGCGACGGGCTCATTGCGCGTGCGGGCGGACTGCACAAGTTCATGAATTGGGATCGTCCCATCCTCACGGACAGCGGCGGATTTCAGGTCTTTTCGCTCTCGTCGCTCAACAAGATCACCGACGACGGCGTGACTTTTTCTTCCCATGTGGACGGGAGCCGCCACACTTTTACGCCCGAACTCGCCATGCAGATCCAGCACAACCTCGGTTCGGACATCATCATGGCGTTCGATCAATGTTCGGAATACGGCTATACCTACGAACAGGCGAAGCTTGCCATGGAGCGCACGGGAAGGTGGCTGGAGCGCTGCGCGCGGGCGCATGACGATCCCCGTCAGGCGCTCTTTCCCATCGTGCAGGGGAATTTTTTCAAGGATCTGCGCCGCGAAAGCCTTGCCCGCTGCCTGCCCTACGTCCGGCACGGGATTGCCATCGGCGGGCTTTCGGTGGGGGAGCCGAAGCCGCTGATGTACGAACTTCTGGACGATCTGCGGCAGGTGCTCCCGACGGACGTACCCCGCTATCTCATGGGAGTCGGCTCGCCCGACTGTCTTGTGGAAGGGGTGCTGCGCGGCGTTGACATGTTCGACTGCGTGCTTGCCACCCGCGTCGCCCGCAACGGTACGGCGCTCACTTCCCGCGGGAAAGTGGTCGTACGCAACGGGAAGTATAAGGAAGATTTCACGCCGCTCGATCCCGATTGCGACTGCTATTGCTGCCGCAACTATACAAAGGCATATCTGCGCCACCTGGTGAACGTGGGCGAAATGACGGGCGCCATGCTGCTCTCCCTGCACAATATCGCCTATCTGCACAGGCTCATGCGCGGGCTGCGCGAGAGCATCCTCGGCGGCTATGTGCGCGACTATGTAAAGGCATTTTACGCAAAACAGGGCGAGTGACGCATTTACCGCCGCTTCCGCCGTGCGCACGGCGGAAATTTTTCTCTGTTTGAAGGTTCCGGACGGGGTTTCCGGGAATGAAAACTTCGTGAAATGGAAAAAATAACCGTAAATCGCTTGCCAAAAATGTGCAAACGGGGTATCATAGATAGCGCCCCTTTGGGGGAATTCTGATCAAGGAGAGAACAAACGTATGTGGTTTGCATTGCTGGAAGCGGGGGGAGACACTCCGAACAACAGTTGGGTGCTTCCCGTTTTCATCGGCGTCATCATCGTCGCCTTTATCGCCTATCTTTTCTTTTCGGGAAGAAAGAACAAGGCGCGCCAGCAGGAGTACGTCGAGCAGCTCGAAGCCATCCGTCCCGGGCATAAGGTCAAGACGGCGGGCGGGATCTGCGGGATCGTCGTGGAAGTGTGCGACGACAACACCGTGATCATCGAGACGGGCAGCGAGAATTCCGGCAAGTCCTATATCAAGATGGACAAGGAACTCATCGCGCAGACGGATGCAAAGGGCCCCACGCAGATCGCCCGCGAGGAAGCGGAAGCGCGCCGCAAGGCGGAAAAAGAGGCGAAGGAAGCAGCAAAGCGCGGCGAAGCGCCCGCGCAGACCGAGGAAGCGCAGAGCGCGGAAACGGCAAATCAGCCGGAGGAAGCGGCCGAACCTGCGCAGGAACCCGCGGCGGAAGACAAGAAAGAAAACGAATGACCGATCGGTCAAAAGGGCCGTCCCTTGCGGACGGTCCTTTTGTTTTGCGGTCCCTGTGTCCGCACACCCGATTGACAAACGGGGGCGGCTCTGCTATAATGTCTGCGTTATGGCTGACAAAGGAAAATTTATCGTCTTCGAAGGGACGGACGGCAGCGGGAAGTCCACACAGATGAAGCTGCTCGGAAAATTTCTGAAGGGGAAGGGGATCGACTGCATTCTCACGCACGAACCCACCGATTCCCCGTTCGGCGCGCTTCTGCGCGCCTGCCTCACGGGGCGCATCGAGACGGACGAGCGCGCCATTGCCGCGCTGTTCGCGGCGGACAGGCTGGATCATATCTCCAATTCCGTCAACGGCATTGCAAAGCAGCTGGACGCGGGCGTTACGGTGCTCTGCGACAGATTTTATTTTTCGTCGCTCGCCTACAACGGCGGGCTCGTTTCCGCGGATTGGGTGGCGCAGCTCAACGCACCCGCCATGCGGATGCTCCGTCCCGATCTCACCGTTTTCATCGATCTGACGCCCGAGGAGAGCATGAAGCGCGTCTCCCGCCGCGGGGAGACGGAGCGGTATGAGTCGCTGGAGACGCTCACCAAGGTGCGCGAAGCCTATTTCGACGCCTTCCGCCGTTTCGGCGCGGAGGAGCAGATCGTTGTGATCAGAAGCGAGGAGGACCGCGACCGCACGCAGGCGAATATCCGGCGGGAGGTCGGCAAACTGTACGGGGGGAAGTTATGACGGATAAACTGACGGTCGGTGAAGTCCTGAAGCCCCAGGGCATCCGCGGGGAACTCAAGATCAAGCCGTTTACGGACGACGCGGAGGTGTTCTGCGCCTTTTCCCGCGTCTTTGTGGGCGACACGCCCTATAAAGTGCTCTCCGTGCGCACGGGCGGCGGCGCGGTCTTTCTGGGACTGAAAGGGGTGGCGGACCGCAATGCCGCGGAGCTTCTGCGCGGGAAGCAGGTCTATGTCCTGCGCGAGGAGGCGCCCGTTCCCGAGGAGGGCAGATATTATATCGCCGATCTTCTCGGCTGCCGGATCGTCACGCAGCAGGGCGAGACGCTCGGCACGCTCACGGACGTGCGGCAGGCGGCTACGGATATTTATACCGTGGATATGGACGGAAAGGAAGTGCTTTTCCCCGCGGCGGACGGCGTGATCACGGCGGTTGACGTGGAAGCGGGCGCCATCACCGTCGATAAAAAACGCTTTTACGAGGTGGCGGTCCTGTGAAGATCAGCATTCTGACGCTCTTTCCCGAGATGTTCGCGCCGCTCTATGCGAGCATTGTCGGGCGCGCCGTGAAGGAGGGCAAACTGCAGCTCGAGATCGTCAATATCCGCGACTATACCGAAGACAAACACCTGAAGTGCGACGATTATCCCTTCGGCGGCGGCGCGGGCATGGTGATGATGGCGCAGCCCATCGGCAGCGCGATCGAGGCGGTCGATCCCGAACACCGCGCAAGGCGTATCTACCTTTCGCCCAAGGGAAAGGTGTTCCGCCAGGAGCGCGTCTTTTCGCTTGCGGAAGAGGAGCACCTCGTGCTGCTGTGCGGGCACTATGAGGGCGTCGATCAGCGTGCGGTCGATCTGTTCATCGACGAGGAAATTTCCATCGGCGACTATGTGCTGACGGGCGGCGAGCTGCCCGCCATGGTGCTCACGGACTGCGTGACGCGCTATCTGGACGGAGTGCTTGCGCCGCAGTCGCTCGTGCAGGAGAGCTTTTCGGAAAATCTGCTCGAATATCCGCAGTATACGCGCCCCGTGGAGTACCGCGGGCTGACGGTGCCCGAAGTGCTCCGCAGCGGCAATCACGCCGAGATCGACAAATGGCGCAGGGAGCAGTCGCTTGCGGTGACAAAGAAAATGCGCCCCGACCTGCTGTGATTTCTTGTTTTGCGGGCGGTCTTGTTTTTGGAACGGTATGAAAGTCATTCAGTGGTTTCCCGGGCACATGGCAAAGGCCATGCGCATGATGGAAGACAACTTAAAACTGTGCGACGCCGTCGTGTTCGTGCTCGACGCGCGCGTCCCTGCAGCAAGTTACAATGCGCGTCTTGCGGACATGGTGGGGGGCAAACCCGTCCTCTATTGTTTCAACAAGGCAGACATGGCGGACGGCGGCGCGGACAGGGCGGTCGCGCTCGTCCGGCAGAGCGGGAAGGCCGCGCTCGCGCTGAGCGCTTCTTCGCCCGCCTCCCTGCGTCCGCTGCAGGCGGCGATGGACGCGCTCGTTGCGGAAAAGCGGGAGCGGTTCGCGCAAAAGGGCGCGGTGCGGTCGATGCGCTTTTTGGTGGCGGGCATCCCCAACACGGGGAAGAGCACCGTCATCAACCTGCTCTCCGGCGGCAGAAAGGCGCAGGTGGGGGACAAAGCGGGCGTCACGCGCGCCAAACAGTGGGTGAAGTGCGGCGCATCCGAACTGCTGGATACGCCCGGCACCATGCCGCCCGCGCTCGCCGATCAGCGGCTTGCGTGCAGGCTCGCCTATGTCGGGAGCGTCAACGACGATATTCTCGACAAAGAGGAGGTCGCGCTCGCGCTGCTCGAAGAACTGTGGGAGCGCTATCCCGACCGTCTGACGCAGCGTTACGGGATCGAGGGCGGCGCGCCGCTCGCCATGTACGAATCGCTCTGCGCGCGGCGGGGCTTTGTGCTGCGCGGCGGAGAATTTGACTACACGCGCGGCGCGATCGCGCTGCTGGACGACTTCCGCAAGGGCAGGCTGGGACGCGTCTGTCTGGACGGCGCGGACGATCTGAAGGCGGTCGGGCTGATCTGATATGGACGAACTTATTTGCGAAAGAGAATACGCGGCGAAGGGATTTTTTGCAGTCGCGGGCGTGGACGAAGTGGGCAGGGGGCCGCTTGCCGGGCCCGTCGTCTGCGCGGCGGTCATTCTCCCGCTCGAGGAGGAACGCCGCATCCGCGGCATCGACGACAGCAAAAAGCTGTCCGCAAAGCGGCGCGAAGAACTTGCCGCCCGTATCCGCGACGCGGCGCGCGCTTTTGCCGTGGAGGAGGTCTCCGCCGCGGTCATCGACGAGATCAATATTCTGCAGGCGACGCGCCTGTGCATGAAGCGCGCCGTTGAAAAACTGACGCCGTCCGCGGACATGGTGCTCACGGACGGCAACATGACGCTGGACGTCGCGCTCCCGCAGCGCAGCATCGTCAAGGGAGATGCGCTCGTGGCGAGCATCGGCGCGGCGAGCATCCTTGCCAAAGTGTATCGGGACGCGCTCATGCGCGCATACGGCGAGCAGTATCCGGAATACGGCTTTGACAGGAATGCGGGGTACGGGACGGCGGCGCACATTGCCGCCATCCGGGAGGTGGGGATATGCCCGATCCATCGCAGGACCTTCGTAACAAAGTTCTGGGACGGAAAGCTGAGAAGCTGACCTGTCACTATCTCAGGCGCAGCGGCTGCAGGATCATCCGAAAGAATTACGTCACCCCCTTCGGCGAGGCGGACATCGTCGCGCGGACGAAGGACGGCACCTACTGTTTTGTGGAGGTCAAGGCGCGCACGGGCGATCCGCTCGTCTCTCCGCTCGAGGCGGTCACGCCCGAGAAGCGGGAGCGCTACCGCATGATCGCAAAGTGTTTTTGCGCGCAGCAGCGGCGGGAGGTGCCCGTGCGCTTCGACGTCGCCGCCGTCCTCAACGGAAAACTGGAATATTTTGAAGACGCGTTTCTCTGAGCGCGTACGGACGGTGCGGTTTTCTCCGTAACGTCCTATTTTTTTTGTTGAATAAAATAGTTGCGCGGCAAGGGTTGCCATTTGCGGCGGGAAATGGTATAATAGGGAAGAGAAACAACAATAACTCTCCCGTGCGCGACGGACGGGAGAGGGGGGCGATATGGCAACAAAACGGACAAAGGTCACGGAAAAAAACAATTTTACTCTGGAACCGCTCTTTCCGCGGTACGTCGGCTATGCCGATTATTTTCTCTCCACGCCCGTCTCCGTACAGGTCAGGAACGACTTTTCGGAAGCGGTCACGCTGCAGGTCTCCATTGAGAGCGATTCCGGACTGCTCGTCCCGTATGAGACACAGGCGGAGGTGCCCTTCGAGAGCGCGGTCGAGCTGACGGCGGAGGGCATTTTCTCTCCGCTCCTGCTTGCCGAAAACGACGAGCTGCGCGTCTGCCCCGTCACGGTCACGGCGCGGCTCGACGGCAAGCCCGTCGCCTCCGCTTCGGCGGAGATCACGGCGCTTCCCTTCGATTGGTGGGAAGGGCTTGACGGCAATGCCGAACGCCTTGCGGCGTTCGTGCGTCCCCGCCTTGCCGACTGCGCCGCGGTGCTTGCGGACGCGGGCAAGCGGCTGAAGAAGTGGAACAAGAGCGCGGAATTTTACGGCTACACGGGCGCGGACAAGAATGACGTGCGCCAGATCGCCGCGGCGATCTATGCCGCCATCAAGGCGCTTGCGGTGGACAAGGCGGGGGAAAGCGATTTTTCCGCGCCGCTGTGCGTGGCGAAGCCCGGTTCCGTCGTCAAGGAGCGTTCGGCGACCGCCGCGCAGCTCGCCGTCTTTACGGCGGCGTGTTTTGAGGCGGCGCGGCTCAATCCCGTGCTCGCGGTCGGAAAAAACGGCGTTGCCGTCGGCGTCTGGCTGTATGAAAGCTGCTTTCTCGATCCCGTCACGGACGATGCGGAGATCGTGGGGAAGTACGTCTCCGAGGGGATCAACAACCTGAGTTTTATCGACGCGGAGGACTTGTTCTCCTCCTCGAACGCGGCGTTCACGCCCTCCGAGGGGCATTTCCGTCAAAAACTCAGGAGCGGGCTGTACGAGTGCTTCGTGGATGTGCGCCGCTGCCGTATGGGCGGCGTACGCGCCTGTCCGCTGCGCGGCAAGGGGCTCAAGGGCTACGAACTCCTGAACGAGGAGGAAATGTCGGACGAAGCGGCGCCCGCGCCCATTCCCGCGCTGCGCAAGCTCAAGCTGGACGGCAAGCAGCCCAAAAACAAGCAGTGGGAGCGCCGCCTGCTCGATCTGACCACCAAGAACAGCCTGCTCAATTTCAGCGGCAAGAACGCCGTTCACCTCTATGAAGCGGGCGCGGACGAACTGTACGCGCTGCTGCTCGAAAAGGGCGGCATGCGGCTGAAAGGGGAGACGGCGTTTGAAAATACGCCCGCGTTCGGCGGCGAGCTTGCGCGCCAGCGCAGAGAGCTCGTCCTGCTCGAACAGAAAAAGGGGATCCTTCGCGCCTGCGGCGACAGCAAGACGACCGCCGAAACGGCGAGCCGCCTCATGCGCCGCAACCGGGAGGCGGAGGAGGAGACGGGCGCCAAGGTGCTCTACCTTGCCTTCGGTTTTTTGCGCTATGTGGGGGAGGACGGCGTGGCGCGCTACGCGCCCCTCGTGCTCGCGCCCGCGCAGATCGGACGCGCCAAGGGGAATGAAGATTATTCCGTCAACGTCTCGCAGGACGAGGGATATTTCGTCAATTCCACGCTGCTTGAATTTTTAAAGCAGGAATTCAACATCGACGTGCGCGGATTGGGCGGCGACGTGGGCGCGCTGAAGATCGCCGAGATCCTTGCCATGGTGCGCGCCGAGACGGCGAACATGAAGGGCTGGGACGTGGTGAGCGACGTCTATCTCGCCGCGTTCTCCTTCCAGAGCTATCTCATGTGGAACGACATCCGCAACCATATCGGCGAGCTGTCCAAAAACGCGATCGTCTCTGCACTGCTCAACAACCGCATGGAGCGCACGGAGGTCGCCGCGCCGCCCGAGGAGGACGACGGCGATCCCGAAGCGGTGCTGCTTCCGCTGCCTTCGGACAGTTCGCAGTACTCCGCCGTCGCGCTTTCGGGCGCGGGCGCGAGTTTTGTCCTGCACGGTCCGCCCGGAACGGGCAAGAGCCAGACCATCACGAATATCATCGCCAACGCCCTCTCGGACGGGAAGCGGGTGCTGTTCGTCGCCGAAAAGAAGGCGGCGCTCGACGTCGTCAAAAAGCGGCTCGATTGCATCGGCATCGGCGAATTCTGCCTGGAGCTGCACTCCAACAAGACGGACAAGACGGACGTTTTGCGCCGCCTCGAACAGACGCTCGCGCTCGCGGAAGAGGAGGACGTTTCGGGCTTTTCCGAACGCGCAAAGGAGCTTGTCGCCCTGCGCGAAGAGCTGAAAGCCCCCATGCGCGCCCTGCACGAAAAGCGCAGGCTGGGCATCTCCGTCTATCAGGCGATCCTGCTCTATCTCAAAAACAAGAACGCGCCCGATATTCTCGACATTGAAAGTTCCTTCTACGATTCGCTCACCGAGGAAAAACTCTCCGAATGCCGCCGCATGATCCTCTCCGCGGCAGCTGCCGCAAAGGAGTGCGGCGGGGTGAAAAATTCCCCCTTCGAGAACGTCAATCTCACCGAATATTCGCAGACGCTGCGCGACAAACTGTTCTGCGCCTGCGAGGTCATGCTCGCCGAGATCAAGCATCTGAAGGCGTTTCTGGCGCTCTTTCTGGAGTTTTACCGACAGAAGGTCTCCACGCTCACGCTGCGCAAGATCCGCGCGCTCTCCGAACTTGCCGGAAAGCTCGTTGCGGGAACGTACGATAAGTATTTCACGGGCGCGGACGAGGCAGAATTTTATATCTTCTTCAACGCGAACAAGCGGCTGGACAGCTGTCTTGAATATTATTACAAGCATTTCAAGACGCTCGTGGAGCTGGACAAGGAGCTGCCCGAACTGAAAAAACTCTGCGAGGAGGGGGGCGACTGGAAGCTCAACCGCACGGCAAAGGCGGTCGCAAAACGGCTGGACAAGGCGTCGCTGCGCCCGCTCGACGAAAAGGATGTGTTCAAGTTCCTGGAGACGCTCGTGGAAATTTACGGCGCAATGGGGCGGATCGCGGACAACACGCAGCTCGCGCGCGCCTTTACCGACCGTTCGGGGCGCTTCAACTTCAAAAAACGCGCCGATTTCCTTGCCGACCTCAACGATCTGCACGCTCGCGCCGCCGCCGTGTTCATGGACTACAACCCGGACGCCTTCAACGGCATGTGCATCCGCGCGACGAGCGGCTACACCAAGCCCGTGCTCGAAGGATACCTGAAGGCGGCGGAAAGCTACTTCCTTGCGCAGGAATCCTTCCTGGACATCACGAATGCGGACAGAGACAAGCTCAAGGAGGAGGACGTGCTCGATTATTTTTCCTCCAAGGCGAGTGCGCTCATCGACAACATCGACATGCTGCCCAACTGGTGCATGTACCGTGCGACGGCGCAAAAACTCTCCGAGCTCGGGCTCAACTTCATCACCGAGGCGCTCGAAAGCGGCAGGTTCCGCACGGACAACGTGCTTGCCGGCTTCGAAAAGAACGTCTACCGCAACTTCCTTGAGATCAACATTCCCGCCGATCCCGCGCTCTCGCGCATGACGGTGGGCACGCTGGAAGAGACGGTGGAAAAGTTCCGTCTCTCGTGGGACGAATTTGCCCGTCTCACGCGCGAACATATCCGCGCCGAACTCATTTCCCGCCTGCCTTCGGCGGACGAGGAGGGCAGCCTTTCGGTGGAGCTGAACGCCTTCACGCGTCTTTCCAAGAGCAATCTGCGCGGGGCGGGGCTGCGCGCCATGTTCGCGGAGATCCCCACGCTGACGGGCGTGGTGGCGCCCTGCATGCTCATGAGTCCCACCACGGTGGCGCAGTATCTGCAGCCCGTTGCCGATCAGTTCGACCTCGTCATTTTCGACGAGGCGTCGCAGATGTCCACGGCGGAAGCCGTCGGTTCCATTGCGCGCGCCAAGGCGGCGATCGTCGTGGGGGATCCCAAGCAGCTTCCGCCCACCGCCTTTTTCCACACCGCGTATGTGGATGAGGAGAATCTGGAGAACGAGGACCTCGAGAGCGTGCTCGACGACTGTCTCGCCCTCGGCATGCCGGAGCGGCACCTCGTCTGGCACTACCGCAGCAAGCACGAGAGCCTCATCGCGTTCTCCAACAGCATGTATTACGACAACCGGCTGTGCACCTTCCCGTCGCCCGATGCGATGGACAGCCGCGTGAAACTCGTCCTTGTGGAAGGCACGTACGACCGCGGATTCACCAAGCGCAACCGCAAAGAGGCGGAGGCGCTCGTGCGCGAGGTCGTGCGCAGGCTGAGCGATCCCGCGCTCTCCAAGTCGAGCATGGGCATCGTCACTTTCTCGAGCGCGCAGCGCGACGACATCGAGCGGCTGCTCACCAAGGAGATCATCGCCCGCCATCTGGACGCCGCCGCGTACGACCGCGAAGAGCCGCTCTTCGTCAAGAATCTGGAGAACGTACAGGGCGACGAGCGCGACGTCATCCTCTTTTCCGTCTGCTACGGACCGGACAGCACGGGCAGGGTGTCCCTCAATTTCGGGCCCCTCAATCAGGCAGGCGGCTGGCGCCGTCTCAACGTCGCCGTTTCGCGCGCGAGGGAGGAGATGCTCGTCTTCTCCACCATGACTGCGCCCATGATCGACCTTGCCAAGACGTCCTCCAAGGGCGTGGCGGGGCTGAAGGCGTTCCTTGAATTTGCGGAAAAGGGCAGAACGACGCTCGCGGCGCCCTCCGCGTCCGTGCGGACGGGGGCGGGCATCGGCAAATATATCGCCGAGGAGCTCTCCGCCTGCGGCTATGAATGCCGTTACGACGTGGGCGCCTCCGATTTCAAAGTGGACGTCGGCGTCGTCGATCCCAAGAACAAGCACCGCTTCCTGCTGGGCGTTCTGTGCGACGGGACCGATCAGTTCTCCGTCAAGGACAGGAACGTGCTGCAGGTGCAGACGCTGAAGCGCGGCAACTGGAACGTGGTGCGCGTCAACAGCGTCAACTACTACAACAATCCCAAGCGCGAGATCAAGCGCATCAAGGACGTGCTGGACCGCCTGACGGGCGCGGACGCCAAGTCGGGGAGCTGGATCTCCAAGTGCGCCAAGCCGTATAAGGCGGTCAAGCCCACGGCAAGCGAGGTGGCGGCGTTCGTCACGAGCGGCGAAAACGACGCGGCGATCATGGCGCGGCTCAAAGAGATCGTGGCGGCGGAGGAACCCATCTCGCGCGCGTTCCTCAAAAAGCGCTGCCTTGCCACCTTCGGCATCCAGAAGAGCGGCTCCAAGGTGGAGGCCCGCCTCGATGCGCTCATCGACGGCTGCGCCTTCCAGCGCGACCGCGTGATGGGTACGGACTATTTTTACAAGAACGTACGCGCCATCGAGATCGGGAAATTCCGTACCGAGGGCGAAAACGCCGTGCGCAGGAGCGGGGACGATCTCACGGTGTATGAGGTCGTATCCGTCGTCAAAGCGGCGCTCGGCGAGCGCGTCGCGCTGTATATGGACGAACTGTGCGCCCTGCTTGCGGGCGTGTTCCCCTCCGTCAAACAGGGGGAGCGCTTCCAGGCGTTCCTCAGGGACTGCATCTCGTACGGGGAGGAAAAGGGACTGTTCGTCCGCTCGGTCTCCGACCGCATTTCGCTGGCGTGATCTGCCGCGGACGGATCCGCTGCCGCCCGGCAGGCTTCGGAACCGACATGTTGTACAAACGGTTGACTTTGTATGCGAAATATGATACCATTTGACGGTCGGGGCAGAAATACGACGCGCTCCGCATAAGAGGGGTTCATGAAATTCAAGGTCAAACGGAGGATGAGCGTCTGGCGGTATCTCACCCTGGGGTATCTGATCCTCATTCTGGCCGGCAGCTTTTTGCTGATGCTGCCGTTTGCCAAGCAGAGCGGGGAATGGGGGACGTTTGCCGACTATGTGGACGGTCTGTTTACCGCAACGTCCGCCACATGCGTTACGGGGCTTACGCCCGTCGTGACGGGGGTGCATTGGACGGTCTTCGGGCAGGTCGTCATTCTTCTTCTCATTCAGATCGGCGGACTCGGCTTTACCACCCTCGTCTCCATTCTTTTCATGGCGATCGGCGGAAAGAGCTTCGGGCTGTACGAACGCACGGCGATGGTGCAGTCGGTGGGCGGAAGCAAGCTCACGGGCGTCAAAAAACTGGTCAAACGCATTCTGATCGGCACGCTCATTTTCGAGGCGGCGGGCGCGCTGCTGCTGATGATCCGTTTTGTCCCCCAATACGGCGGCATCGGCGTCTGGTATTCCGTGTTCCACTCCATTTCGGCGTTCTGCAACGCGGGATTCGACATCGTCGGATTGCAGGGGCAGTCCCTTGTGGACTATGCGCGCGATCCGCTCGTCTCGCTCGTCATCTGTTTCCTCATCATCATCGGCGGACTCGGCTTCTGCGTGTGGGGGGACGTTGCGGACTGCAAGGGCAATCCCAGAAAGTTTTCTTTCTATACGCGGCTCGCGCTCATCGGCACGGCGGTCCTGCTTGTCGTGGGAACGGCGCTCTTCATGGTGTTCGAATGGAACAATCCCGGGTATGCCGGCTTCAACTTCGGCGATAAACTGCTGTGCTCCTTCTTCAATGCCACGACGGCGCGCACGGCGGGATATTTTACCACCGATCCCGCCACGCTCTCCAACAGCGGCACCCTTTTGATGATCATTCTCATGTTCATCGGCGCCTGCTCGGGCTCTACGGGCGGCGGCATCAAGGTAAGCACCTTCACCGTCATCCTCTTCGGTATGTTCTCGGTCATGCGCGGCAAGAAGGACATCACCATCGGAAAGCGCCGCATCGATCAGGGCACGCTCTCGCAGGCGCTCGCCGTCTTCGTCGCCTATCTCGTGCTGACCATCACGGCAACGCTCCTCATCAACGCCATCGAGCCGGATGCCGTCGCGGCGTTTGACGCCGTCATGTTCGAAACGGTCTCGGCGATCGGTACGGTCGGGCTGACCATGGCGCTCACGCCCTCGCTCGGGATCGCGTCCGAACTCATCCTCATCGTACTCATGTATCTGGGACGCGTGGGGATTTTGACCTTCGCCTTTGCGCTCAAACGCGCCAAAAAGAGCGAGGCCGCCGTGCGCCGTCCCGTGGACAGCGTATTCATCGGGTAACACAGACCATTTGAAACAATGCCGCGCGGTCATCGCGCAATATCAGACAGGAGAATTTTATGATTTCCGTACTACTCATAGGCATGGGGAAATTCGGCAGGACGCTGGGCGAAAAATTGCTCGGCATGGGGGACGAGGTGATGATCGTCGACAAGAACGAGGACGTCATCAATGCGCTTGCGCCCCGCTATACCAACGCGCTCATTGCCAACTGCATGACGATGGAAAATCTTGAAACGATGGACATCCCGTCCTTTGACGTGTGCGTCGTTGCGATCGGCGACGATTTTCAGGCGTCGCTCGAGATCACGTCCAATCTGAAGGACTGCGGCGCGAAAAAGGTCGTCTCGCGCGCGACGACGGAGATCCAGCGCAAATTTCTCTTGCGCATGGGTGCGGACGAGGTCATCTATCCCGATGCGGACATTGCGGAAAAACTCGCCGTGCGCCTGAATACCGACAACGTCATCAACTTTGTCGATCTCGATTCGCAGTATTCCATCTTCGAGATCGCGCTCCCCAAAAAGTGGCTGAAAAAATCGCTTGTCGAGATCAATCCGCGCGGGCAGTACGGGATGAACATTCTGACCGTCAAAAACGGCGGCAACGTGATCGCCACGCTGGACGGCTCCTACGTCTTTCAGGAAGGGGATCAGCTCCTCGTGTTCGGCAATACCGAGCAGCTGCTGGCATTCACGAACAAACAGAAATAATTCCGGGCAACAAAAAACACGGCAGACGCCGTGTTTTTTGATGCTCCGAAGCATGTCCGGGATTTTTACGCCTTGTTTGCAGAACCGAGCACGTCGATGATCTTGTGCTTGACCATCTCCTTCATGTTCGTGCGCGCGTCGCCGAGATACTGCCGGGGATCGAAATGATCGGGATGCTCGACGAAGTGCTTTCTGATCGCCGCCGTGAAAGCGACGCGCAGGTCGGAGTCAATGTTGATCTTGCAGACGGCAAGCGCCGCCGCCTTTTTCAGTTCGCTTTCGGGAATGCCGATCGCGTTGGGCATGGAGCCGCCGAACTCATTGACGATCGCGACCTGATCCTGGGGCACGCTGGACGCGCCGTGCAGGACGATGGGGAACCCGGGAAGGCGTCTGCCGATCTCTTCCAGAATATCGATGCGCAGTTTGGGATCCTGACCGGGCTTGAACTTGTAGGCGCCGTGGCTGGTGCCGATGGCGATCGCAAGGGAGTCGATGCCCGTGCGGGAGGTGAACTCCTCCACTTCGTCGGGCGAGGTGAACATGGCGTCGTGCGCTTCCACCTTGACGTCGTCCTCGATGCCGGCGAGCTTTCCGAGCTCCGCTTCGACCACCACGCCGTGTGCGTGCGCGTATTCGACGACCTTTTTCGTGAGGGCGATATTTTCTTCCCAAGGCTTGCTCGATGCGTCGATCATGACGGACGTGAAGCCGTCGTCGATGGACGCTTTGCAGATCTCAAAATCCGCGCCGTGGTCGAGGTGCATCGCGATCGGAATATCCGTCGTCTCGACAGCCGCCTGCACGAGGTGGCGCAGGAACACGGGGTTCGCGTACTTTCTCGCGCCCGCGGAGACCTGCAGGATGACGGGGGAACGGCATTCGTTCGCCGCTTCCACGATCGCCTGGACCATCTCCATATTGTTGACGTTGAACGCGCCGACCGCATAGCCGCCCGCGTACGCCTTCTTGAACATTTCAGTCGTAGTGACCAAAGGCATGAAGTTATCCTCCGATGATTTTTCTTCAATTATAATTCTTTTCGGCGCAAATTGCAAGAGTTTCGCCGAAAAATTAAGCGGGAAATTCACGCGGGGATCCCGCGTCGGTCCTGTGGGGAAGAAAATCTCTGCCGTTTGTTCTTCCGCCCTGTTGACAGCGCGGCCGGAATGGTATATACTGTCAATAGAAAACGTTCCTATCGGGGGAGGGGCTTATGAAAAAATTGTTATACGGGGCAGTTGCCTGCCTGTTATGCGCGGCGGCGGCAGCGTCGCTTGCCGGATGTTCCGGCTACGACATCGAGGGGCAGGTTCCCTACGGCGAAGAGGGCAGCATGCTTTTTTTCGGCGTCAACTATAACGAAACGTACAGCAAGTCGGAAGGCGTGACGGTCAGCGTCAACTTTGCGCATGAGACCGTCGCGGAAGAGAACGCCGTTTATGCGATCTATGCGGGCAACGACGGTTCGTATCGCTCGGTTATGTCGCTTCCCGTCGATTTTGCCGTGTCGGATGCGTATAACGCAAAAAGCATTACGGCGGAGGAGATCGTTCCGGGCGTCGTAGCGTATACCTGTAAATTTCCGCAGGATGCAGTGGCGCTGACGCTGCCCGCCGATTTGTTCGAAGGGGAGTCGGGGACGTTCCGTCTGGTGCTGGCAAGCGGAACGACGGATTTTGCCGACGGGGGCGATCTGTGTGATTATGTTTTCGATTACACCGTGTCCGGAGATACGATCTCCCTGGAAAAGGGGATCTGACGTCGGACGGATCGGACATATTTTCTGAAAAATGCCGTCGGCGGGACAGAATGTATTTTCTGCGTTCAGGCGATCCCGCTTGCGTGCAGACGGAAAATTCACGCGGGGAAAAATCAGAAAAAACCGTTGACAGGCGGAGAAAAGTGTAGTACAATATGATTTGGACAAGGGTGCCTTTTATAAGCGCCAAAATATTTTGTGTTCGGAGGATTTATTCAAATGGCAAACGTAAAAGTTGCGATCAACGGATTCGGACGCATCGGCCGTCTTGCTTTCCGCCAGATGTTCAATGCGAAGGGATATGAGATCGTCGCGATCAACGACCTCACCAGCCCCAAGATGCTTGCGCACCTTCTCAAGTACGATTCCGCGCAGGGCAGATATGCTCTTGGGGATACCGTGAGCGCGAACGATGAAGAGGGCACCATCACCGTTGACGGCAAGACCATTAAGATCTATAAGGAAAAAGACGCGGTGAACCTTCCCTGGAAGGAACTCGACGTCGACGTCGTTCTGGAGTGCACGGGCTTCTATACCTCCAAGGCGAAGGCGCAGGCGCACATCGACGCCGGCGCAAAGAAGGTCATCATTTCCGCTCCCGCGGGCAACGACCTTCCCACCATCGTGTACAGCGTCAACGAGAAGACGCTCAAGAGCACGGATACCATCATTTCCGCGGCTTCCTGCACGACCAACTGCCTTGCGCCCATGGCTGACACGCTGAACAAGTTTGCCAAGATCAAGAAGGGCTACATGACCACCATTCACGCGTACACGGGCGACCAGATGGTGCTCGACGGACCTCACCGCAAGGGCGATCTGCGCCGTGCGCGCGCTGCTGCGGTCAACGTCGTTCCCAACTCCACGGGCGCGGCGAAGGCGATCGGCCTCGTGATTCCCGAACTCAACGGCGTGCTTGACGGCTGCGCACAGCGCGTTCCCGTTCCCACCGGCTCCCTGACGCAGCTCATCGCGATCTGCGAAGGCGAGGTCAAGGCTGAGGACGTCAACAAGGCGATGAAGGACGCTGCTTCCGCTTCCTTCGGCTACACCGAAGAAGAGATCGTCTCCTCCGACATCATCGGCATCACCTACGGCTCGCTGTTCGATGCAACGCAGACCAAGTGCATGCCCATCGGCGACGGCAACACGCTTGTCAAGGTCGTCTCCTGGTACGACAACGAGAATTCGTATACCAGCCAGATGGTCCGTACGATCAAGTACTTCGCCGAACTCAAGTAAAAACCCGATTCAAAAAAGGGGGACGCAGTTTGCGTCCCCTTTTTTTGTACAGTCTTGCATGGCGCATCGCCTTTCGGGAACCGTCATTCGGAGCGCGGTTCTTCGTACGTCAGAGTGAGCAGAATGTCCTGTGCGTAGTCGCCGAACGTCCTGCCGAAGAGGTTGAACCCGCCCGGGTTGAGCGCGGTCGCTTTGTTGCCGAACCGCACTTCGATCATATTCCCGCTTTCCAGCTTCAGATCGGCAAGCGACACTTTTGACTGCGCCTTGATCCCGTTGAAAAATACGCCCCCGTCATTGACGGTCATCGCCAGCAGAATGCCGTACTGCGTGTTGGAAGAGGACCACCATTCCGGATTGAGATGCCCGCGGCGGTCTCCGAAATCGCCGGGGCTGACATAGGTCGCGGCTTCGACGCCGTTGATCCAGAAGGTGATGTCCGACAGATAATTGTTGTCGAAGTAGGGGGCTTCCGAGCAAAGTTCAAGGGTGAGGGAAAGTTCCCTGACCGGATGCAGTTTGGCATCCTGATTGCTGAACCGATAGGCGATCTGTCCGTAGGAAGTGTACAGAAGCTGCGCGTCGAAGCGCTCGGGCAGATAGCAGTTGTCGCTCAGGGAGCGGAAGTGGCTCTCCGCCGTACAGAAGTTGAAGTCGCGCCCCGTGAATTCGCTGAACATTCCCACACCGAGGGACTGTACGCTGTAATTGGGCAGTTTCTTTTCGTCATTCGCACGGTAAAAGCGCAGGTCTGCACCGTGCAGCATGCGCCCGACGAACCGCTGCGCGCCATGCGTCGAAGATTTGTAGCGGATGGAGACGAGATCGGCCTTTTGCATTTTTTCCAGATGGAACAAGAGCGTCGTCGTGGGGATCCCGAGGGCTTTGACGAGCTGTTTGATGGTGAAAATGTAGGGCGGCGTCTGCAGATAGCGCAGAATGTTCAGGCGCGTTTCGTTGCCGAGCGCTTCGCAGAGCCCGGCGATCCTGGCAAGGTCGCCCTCCCTTTCCAGATCGAGTTCGATGACGTTGCGCGGATCTTCAATGGCTTTCATGTTGCGTTCCTCCCGTCTCTATGGTAGCATGTTTGTCTGTAAAAAGCAAACTATTTTTATAGTTATATTTAAAAAAACGATCCATTTTTATAGATTGTATATTTGGGGGAGAATGCTTGAAAGGCTCCTTTTTTTGTGCTATGATACATGTAACAAAGATAAAAAAAGGAGGCAACAAACATGAAAAGTTCTAAATTCACAATTTTTCTGTTGCTGTTTGCAATGGTTTTTTCGGTTGCGGGACTTGCAGGCTGCGATACGTCTTCTTCCGGCGACGGCGGACAGACGCCCGGCGACGGGCAAATCGAAGTACCCGGCGACGGACAGACCGAAGAGCCGGGGGACGGACCGGAAGAACCCGGTTCGGGCGGGCTGCTCGACCGGGACTTTCCCTATATCAATGACGCGGACGACGCGCCCGTCGAGCCGGAAAAGCCCTTCGACGATTCGCAAAAGTACACCTATTCCTATGCGTTCCGCACGGTGAGCGGATCGATGGCGGAGAGCGACGGCGTCTATACCGCCGGGGCGGCGAACAGCATGGCGGTGGACAATACAACGCCCTTCCCTTACGGGACGATCTCCTGCACGGTTCGTTCCAACAATCAGACGGACAGCGGCATCGTGTTCGGACTGACGGAGAGCGGCGCGTCCACCTATTGGGAATCGGGCGTCAGCTACTACTTCTTTTTCCTCGGGCGCGGCGGGAACGCGTATCTCGGCAAAGTGGACGGCGGCTGGAAGGAGCTCAAGATCGTCGGTATCGGCGCGATCGACGCGGACCGCGATTACACGCTGAAGGTCGTTTTGCGCAGCAACAAGATCTGCTGCTATGTGGACGATACGCTCATGTTCGGATATAAGGACGAAGATTTCCTCACGGGAACGTGTTACGGTCTTCGTGCGGGCGCGGCGGGCGTGACGTTCTCCGACGTCTCCGTTACCAATGAATATCTGTATGAATAAAGGAGGAAAGACGGCATGAAAAGACGCTTCAGAGGATGGCTTATACTGTTGCTCTGCGTCCTGTTCTCCACCCTCGTTTTTGCGGGCTGCAGCACGGGAAACGACGGCGGCGATCAAACGGACGATCAGCAGCAAGGGCAGCAGGAACCGGGCGATCCGGAACAGCCCGGCGGCGAAGATCCGGAATACACCGTCACGTTTGTGACCAACGGCGGCACGGAACAGGACGCGATGCAGTATACGGGGGAGGCGCTTACGCTGCCCGAACCCTTCCGCTACAATTACGTCTTTGACGGCTGGTTCGCGGACGAGGGACTGACGGGCGAAGCGGTTTCGTCTTCGGGATATGTCCCCGTTTCCGATGTCACGCTCTATGCAAAATGGACGCCGTGCGTCTATCTGTATCTCTATTACGGGGTGGACGGCTTCGAAGTCGAACGCCGCACCTATTTCGAGGGCGATTCCATCCGCGTCTCCGAACTGTTTACGCCCGATGCGATCACCGTGGAGGGGACGGAGTGTCCCTTTACCGGTTGGACGTATGAGGACGGGACCGCGATCGAAGGGGACGAGATCGTCTTCGGAAAGGAAAACGTTCTGCTCCTTGCCAATTACGATGAATCGAAGATCCCGCCCAAGAAGTATCTGACGGACAACGGCGACGGCTCCTATACCTCGACGGGGAAAGTTGCGTGGATCTTTTTGGACGAAGAAGAGCAGGTCGGGCTGTATTCCGCGCAGATCACCTTTGCAAAGGGCGCGAGCGGCGCGGCGGGCATCGCCTTCCGCATGACGCTTCCCAATGTCGATTATGCGTTTGAGGCGGGGTGCGACTATCTTTCCGCGCAGTTTGCTCCCGCAAACGGCGGACTGCAGGTCTGTTCGGTGACGGAAGGGAAGTGGGCGCAGATGCCCGGCAGCGTCGTGCCCCTTACTTCGCTTCCCGAAAGCTGGCAACAGAAATATAACAATGCGCAGACCGAGATCACGGCGGAGCTCTCCGTTGCCGACTACGGCAATAAGTTCGAAATTTATATCGACGGCGCGCTCGCTTACACCTTCAACGACGCCTCTGCCCTTGCCGCTTATGAGGGAACAGGCTTCGGGATCCGCTGTTCGACGAACGGCGCCGACTTTGCGGAGTTTGCCTATCGGGGACCTGTCACGGTCTCGTTCGAAAGCAACGGCGGCGCTACCTGCGCGTCCGTGCAGTGGATCGCGGGAACGCTCGCGCTTCCGACTCCCGTCTACGAGGGCTATGCGCTCGAGGGCTGGTATTACGACAGCGAGCTGCAGGACAAGGTCGCTCCCGCAGACTTTACGGCGACGGAGGACGTCACGCTCTATGCAAAGTGGACGCGCAAATACTATACCGTCACGCTGAACAGCATGGGCGGTACGGCGTGCGATCCGATCCGCTATACGGGCGGCGCCATCTCGCTCCCTTCGCCCACGCGCGCCAACTTCGCGCTCACGGGCTGGTATTATGACGAAGCCTGCAAAGATCGCGTGGATGCTTCCGATCCGCAGATCGATTCCGACACGACGCTCTATGCCGGCTGGCGGCTGCTGACGGGCAAGGTGACGGAGAACGTCGATGGCACGTTCACGACCAACGACCGCACCGCAGCGCTTGCGGGCGTCGGCGAGGAGCTCTATTCGGAGATCGTCATGACGCTGCGCTTTGAAAAGGGCAAGAGCGGCGCCGTCGGCATCATGTTCCGCGCGTCCAACACGAAAGACAACGAGATCGAAAATGGGCAGAAGTATCTCTCCGTGCAGCTTTCGCCCGGAGACGGCGTGCTGCAGGTCTGCCGCATCGACAGCGGATTCGCGCAGCTGACGGGCAGCCTGGTCGCTCTGACCAAACTTCCCGCGGCATGGCAGGAAAAGTACAATAAGGCGGAGTCGGGTGCCGAGATCGAAGCGGTCCTGAAAGTGATCTGCGGAGCGGATTCGTTCACCGCATACATCGACGGCGCGCTCGCCTACACTTCGTCGGAGGACGATGCGGCGCTCATTGCCTCTTACACGGGCACGGGGTACGGCTTGCGTTCCTCCACGACGCCCGCGACGTACAGCGTCGAATATCGCGATCTGTATCAGGTCGAGTACGTGGCGGACGGCGAGACGGTTGCCTATGACTATCTGGAACTGAACGCATCGATCACGCGGAAGCTGGAGGACAGCGAGGTGCGCAAGGACGACAACGGCTATTACCGCAATCGCTTTACGGGCTGGTACACGCAGGCGGAGGGCGGCGCACCCGTCGTCACCGTGAGCGGCAACTGCAAGCTCTATGCGCACTTCGAGCGCGTCGCCGCAGAAGGGGAGTTCGTCACGGTCACCTTCCACACGGCCGACGGCACGGACGTGCAGTATCTCAAGCGCGGGACCGCGGCGGTCTTCCCTGCAGATCCTTCGCGCGCCAACTATGCGTTTACGGGCTGGTATTCCGATAAAGACTGTACGAAGCCTGTGACGCAGGAGACCTCGTTCGAAGCGGACGCCGACGTCTATGCCGGCTGGCGGCTGCTGACGGGCAACGTGGAGAACAACGGCGACGGCACGTTCACGACCAAGGGCACCACGTCCGCGCTCGCGGGCGAAGGCAGCGGGCTGTGCGGCGAAGTCAGCATGGAGATCACCTTCAAAAAAGGTGATGGAGGCGCGGTCGGCATTATGTTCCGCGCGTCCAACACGAAAGACAACGAGATCGAAAAAGGGCAGAAGTATCTTACGGTGCAGATGGTCCCCAACGGCGGCATTCTGCAGATCGCGCGCATCGACAGCGGCGCGGAAAAGATCTTTGTGACGCTGACGGGCAACAAGGCTCCGTTCGCTTCGCTTCCCGCGGCATGGCAGGAAAAGTACAACGCGGCGAAAGATGACGGGAGCATTACCGTTACGCTGAAGGTCGTATATGACGCCGATTCGTTCACGGCGTATATCGACGGCGATCTGGCATATACCTCGGCAGAGGAAGACGCGCAGACGATCGCTTCCTTTACCGGAGCGGGCTACGGGGTGCGTTCTTCCACGACGCCCGCCACATACAAGGTCACGTATACCGATCTTGAAGAGACCGCGTCCGCGGCGCAGCCCGCGGCGGCAGAATGGAAGAAGGAGGAAAACGCATGAAAAATATCCGCAAAAAGACGGCTGCGGCAGGCGCGCTGCTGTTGTCCGCGGTGCTGCTGGCGGGGCTGGTCCCCGCGGCGGCGGACAACGCGGTCGGCGTGACGGCGCAAACCGCCGCAGAGGAGACAGAAAAAGTGTATACCATTTCCAACAAATACAATTACAGGCTGGACGACGCGTTCACCCGTTCGCCCGATTCCTTTGAAGCGTGGATCAACATTCCCGCCAATTCCATCGGCGGGACGATCATGGGGAACTTTCCCGGCAGCAAGCACAGCTTTGCGGGCTGCGTGAATTGGGAGATCGACGCGATCGGCAGAGTCCGCATCTTCTGGGACGACGGTTCGCTCAGCTATACCTTCCCGGGAGCATGCGTTGCGGACGGTCAGTGGCACCACATTGCCGTCGTGCGCGACGAGCAGGCGGGCACCTTCACCCTCTATGTCGATGCGGAAGAAGTCAGCTCCGTGCAGTCCGATCAGAAGGACGCCGTCTGCGACATGGCAATGAATATCGGCGTCGATTACCGCAATTGGGACGCCCTGAAGGAGCCGCTGGACGGGAAGATCCGCGAGATCACCATTTATAACGGCGCGATCTCGGCGGAACGCATCAAACAGGACATGGAACAGGGCGTTCTGGACAATCTGGACGGCGCGCTCATCGGGAATTGGAACTTCGGCGACGATTGGACGGAAAAGCACGTCGAAGAGACGTTCGGCAGCGGAAACGACGCCACGATCTGCACCTTCGAAAAGTACGTTTCCACCATGCCGCTGAACGAGTACGACTATATGCTGATCGGCATGCCCGATATTCAGATCATGGGGAACTATAAGCCCAACAATCTGACGAACATGGTCAACTGGATCGTGGACAACGCGCAATCGAAAAAGATCGAGTACGTCATTCAGGTCGGCGACCTGTCCGACTTCGGCGACCGCGAAGATCTGTACGCGGTCGCGGCGCGCAATCTCTCGCTCATGGACGGAAAGGTGCCCTATACCTTTGTGCAGGGGAACCACGACTACGACGACAACAGTTCCGCTTCGCGCGATTCCGAATACTACAACAAGTATTTCCCCTATGAAAAGTACAGCCAGCGGGAGGACTTCGGCGGCGCGTACGAAGTGGGGAGCATGAGCAACTACTATACCCTCTTCGAAGCGGGCGGGGCAAAGTATCTGGTGCTCAATCTGGAATTCGGTCCGCGCAAATCGGTCATCCGCTGGGCGGGGCGCGTGTGCGAGCAGTATCCCGACCGCCGCGTCATCGTCAACACGCATACGTATGTCACGCCCGAGGGTACGATCGGCGGCGAAGGGGAGTCTGCCACCAACTACGGCTTTGCCAATAACGAGGACGTTACCACCTCGCAGCAGCTCTTCGACGGGCTTGTCAAACGCTATCCGAATATCTTCCTGGTGCTCAGCGGGCACCATTGCAGCGACGACGTCGTCATGCGTACGGACACGGGCATTCACGGCAACAAGGTCACGTCTTTCCTGATCGACGTGCAGGCGATGGAGATCGACGGCGGCGGCATCGGCGAAGATCCCATCTTCCTCATGTATTTCAACGAAGAATACAAGTCGATCGACTGCGTGTTCTATTCGCCCAAGTACGACAAGTGTTTCAACATTCAGAATCAGTTCACCATCTCCTTTGCAGACGAGAACAATCCGACGATCGGCAAATAACGGCAGACCGTCAACGGAAAATGAGTTCGGTTTCCGCCGGACTCATTTTTCCGTTCCATGATTTTTATTCCCTCATCCGTCGCCTTTGGCAATATTCCCCCAACGAGGAATGTGGGGGAACCGTCATTCGGAGCGTAGCGGAGCGCAGGAATCCCCTAAAACGTCGTCTTAGGGGCAAAAAAGAGAAGATTTTTTACCGTTTTGGCAAGTTTTCCCAAGCAGAGGCGGCAAGAAAATCAATTTTATTTGCAATCGCGAAAATTTTGTGCTACAATACAAATATATGACACTCAGCAAAGGATGAAACATGACAAGGGCAGAATTTATTGAAATCATAGAAAGGTTACAAAATGGTGATCGGTCTGCCCTCGAGAACGTGTACAATGAAATGTATTCTTCGCTGGTGATGGTCGCGTATCGGATCACGCACAACCGGCAGGATGCCCATGATATTGCAAGCGACACCATTCTGAAACTTGTGGATTTCAAGGGCAACGCACACGAAATCCAAAATCCGATCGGTTATCTTGTTGCCGCAACAAAGAACGCGGCGATCAACTTTCTGAAAAAGAGAAGCCATGAGATCAGCGTGCCCGAAGTCCGCCCGACCGTTCCCGAAGAATACGAGGATACGTTGTGGATGGAAGACATTGTCCACCTGCTCACGGACGGAGAATGGAAAATTTTCATCGGTTACTTTATCTGCAAGGAAACTTTGATCAGTTTGGCGCAAAAATATCATTATTCCTATGTGACGGTCAAGCGGTATAAAAAGTCGATCAAAGAGAAAATTAACCGCGAATACAAAAAATCAAAAGAATAATGAGCCGTTTTGCTTTTTTGGGGTGTCAGTTTTATAAATCTACCAAAGAGGTGAAACCATGAAAAGACTTGCTGCAACTTTACTGAGCGCCGTGTTCGCGGTACCTGTGTTGAGCGCACCGCGCGCAATGACTTTCGCGGGATTCAACGGCGCGTCGCTGGACAGAACGGAATTCAAATCGATCGAGTTCTCCTATAAGGATGACGATGAGATTGCGTTTAGCGGGGCTCTTCCTAAATATAATGATATTTCCGGTCGGCTCAACACCTGCGCGAATGTTGCCGGCACGATCGTGCTCGGATATTACGATAAAGATTACGATTCTCTGATCGAAAATTTCACCTCGACGCGCGTTATTATGGGGCATGTTCTTTATGCCACGCAGACGGACGCGGTACATGCAGTTATGGCAAGGCTGTATGACGACATGCAGACCAACGTCACCGAGGGAGGCACCACGGTCGCCAATTTCAAGTCGGGCTTGCAGACCTATGTGAACGAGCAGGGCAGAAACATTTCCTATACGCAGGTGGTCAGCGGGCAGTCGCTGCAGGCGGACGCCTGCCGGCAGTCGCTCGAAAACGGCAAGCCCGTGGTGCTGTTTGTCTCGGGGTATACGGTCATTTCCACATCGATTCTGAGCGCGGAGACAGGCGTGGAAGAATATTACGAACAGTATTATGTGGGTAACCACACCGTGGTCGGGTACGGCATGCGCACCATCCGCTATTACAACGCGGCGGGCAATCTGGTCAAGCAGCTGGATCTGGTCAAGGTGGCAACAGGCAATCCGTTGGATTATTTTGTTTACATATCGCTTGACGGCTACACCAATCTGGTTGACGGATACGTGATCGACATTTATTAATATTTCGGAAGGAAATCATGGGACGCTTTGAGCGCAAAATCAGAAAAAAACTTCAGCAGGACGTTCCGCCCTTCGATCAGTGGTTTGAAGAGCATAAAGATCAGCTCGCCAAATTCGACCATTCGCAGGAGAGCGCGGAAGATCAGGGGGAAGTCAGGGCAAAGCGCCGCGTCCCGACCTATGCGTGGATCGTCGGCGCAGCTGTTTTGCTGCTCACGGCGCTTGCGCTCACGCTGGCGTTTTTACTGCCGCGCGAACAGACGCAGCCGCAGATCCCTTCGCAGCCGAGCATCCCCGATCTGACGTTTGGAGATGAAGGCGTATACACGACCGCCCTTTCCGAAGATGAATTGCAGGCGGCGATGCAGCGTATGCCGACATTGACAGGTTTTACTGTGACCGGAAGCCAGAAGGCTCTGCGGCAGGATGACGATTCAATGGTAATGGTTTATATCAGCGGAGAACAGCTTACAGACACGGACTATTATTTGATTGAAGCGCAGATAGAGTATAATGAGAATTATATTTTTTCGAGAAAATTACAATATGAAAATTTAGAGCATACGCTGACGGTTGGCGATACACAGATTTCCTATGAACTGATGGGAGATGCCGAAGCAGAACTAAAGGAATTTTATGTTCTTTCTCAAAATGATAATGCAACGATCTATTGGACAGTAAGTTGCTTTGGCGGCGAAATCGACGAATGGCTGCAAATGACCTTCGCCGAATAAAAATGCATGTAAGTGAAATAGTCGGATGAGGACTGGAATGAAAATATCGATCAGATTCTTTAACGACAAGGAAGTGCGTGCGGCTTGGAATGAGGAAAATAACAAGTGGTATTTCAGCGTTCTTGATATAATCGGTGCGATCAGAAACGAAGATAACTATGAGAAATGCCGTAATTATTGGAAATATTTGAAGGCAAAATTAAAAAAAGAAAACAGCGAGTTGGTTAGTGCTACTACCCAACTGAAATTGACTGCCGCCGATGGCAAAAAATATAAGTCCGAATGAAAGGGATCGATTATTCTTACTCTGTCTCTTATACAC